>JBBSCM010000108.1:0-11798 GCA_038250295.1 Anaerolineales bacterium
AACGAGGAAAGACCACAGTGCGGGGAATCTGAATATACCTGTCCTTCGTAATACTTAATCACTCACCTTGCACAGTTTTGCCTGCTCATATATCGTCCCGCGACATTTATGTCGCCTTTCACTCAAGAGCGACATAAAAGTCGCCTCTCACTCAAGAGCGACATAAATGTTGCCTTTCACTCAAGTGCGACATAAATATCGCCTCTCACTCAAGTGCGACATAAATGTCGCGGTACCTATGTAGGATGAAACCGAATCGTGTAAGGTGAGTTATCTATTCGCTTACATGCTCGGTACAGAATTTTGAGTGAAGAGTGGGCCAAGTAGATACGCAATCACATCTTTGGCAGAATAACTGGTTTTGCCCTCTTTGAGGAACTGACCTACGGCCACCAGGTCATCGCCAGAGGTAATGATCGGCTGCTCGACATAGCCGTCCTTGCGAAGTTGAGGAAAGCCAGCCGTGGCTGTCAGGTTGTTGCACAGGCAGGAGCGGTTTTCGGTATCTTCAACAACGCCGCCTTTTTTTACAAAGTCAGCCACGGGTTCAGAGGCGCAGCGATAACCGATGGTGCCGTTCTCTCGCTTGTACAGGATGCGCAGAAATCCGAGATCACAAATTCGATTGCGCTGACCGTAAGCCTCTGGGTCGGAGAGTGTGCCTTCCAATTGGGCAACCTTGAAGGGAAAGCCTGTCGGCGAGGTGAGCGGACTCGTGAATACCTCTGCTTCTTCAGCCATCACTTTTTGGAGCATACGTTTTTTCAGATCATCCCTCATGCCAGATTCATCACACAGCGAAAATGCTGTCCCAACCTGCACGCCGGCTGCGCCAGCATCCAAAGCAGACTGTACCTGTTTAGGGTTGCCATACCCGCCTGCAAGCCAGAAGGGCAGTCCCAATAATTTCATTTTTTCCAGATCGACTACATCTTTTTCGCCGTAGATGGGTTCACCCTTTTCATTCATATTGACCTGGCCGCGCGGGGGCGCATTGTGACCACCAGCGGTAGGACCTTCGATCACGAATCCATCCACGGAGCCTTCACTGCGTTTGATCAACGCCTGCGCCAACACAACGGATGAGATAATCGGAAGAAATTTTGGTCGTTTAAGTCTGCCGACAAGTTTTGCAATACCGGGAAAAACAGCTTCGGGGTCGAAGTGAATGCGGTGATCGTCATCTTTTTCGGCGCCATGCACATCAACGCGGTAGGAAACGGGCTGATGGTTGCTCAATTTATCCAATATGCCGGCAATCTGAGTGGGGATGCCCGCGCCCATTAGCACAACATCCACCCCGGCCAGCATTGCGCCATAGAGTGAAGCTAAATTCGGCATTTGTACTTTTTCAAGTAAATTAATGCCAACGAAACCCGAATGTCCCTCTTTCGCCAAAAAAACTTCAACGAAATTGGCAATTGCGGTGATTTGATCCAGAGACTTGGGCGGTTTAATGGTATAGGCTATCGGTGTTTTATACGGCGTCTCCGGCGTTTTGCCGCCCGGAGTGTAGTACCGATCAATTAGATTCTGCACGACTTCCGGGAGCACAAAATTTGCAAGCGCGCGGCGTACATGTCCGGCCAGGTCTCCATCCATCAGACGGCTGGCGAATACCCGGCTGATGCCGGTTCCAGACACAACTCCCAGTTGACCCAATTGCGAAACTGTTTTTGCAAGGCGCCAATCGGAAATAGCGACGCCCATGCCGCCTTGAATTAATTTAGGTAGATTCATCATTGCTCCAGTTTGTATTTTTAGCTTTCGTGGTATTAAAAACTGCGGAATTTTATAGCATACAGCCCGCTGATTTCCAGGACGCAGGCTCACATTTTTAACATGCTTACTTAGGGATAATAAACCCTAAATGCCCTGAAAAGTTGCGAACCATCATTTTATAATAATTTTCTCATGAACTAAATATGTGACAAATTGTCTTTTCCAATGAATCAGAAATGGAAGCTGCCCCTTATTTTTTTGACGAACTAATATCTTTTTTATCGGTTGCCCGTCTTTGGTGTTTTATTTGGGATTCTGCGGACGGGGGCTCCGGACGATCCAAATCCGTATCATCCCATGAAGCTGGGTCGTTCAGCGATTCTAAATGTGTAAATATGGTTACACTCTGTAATACGTGGCGAATATCAGCTTCAATGCTTTCCAGCAGTCGATGCCCGCGTTGTACGGTCCATCTACCGGGGACAATGACATGCAGGGATACAAATCTGCGCGAGCCTGATTGACGGGTACGAAGCGCATGGAACTGGACTCCATTTTGCATATATGGCTTCAATACTTTTTTGACAAGGTTTTGCTCATCAGCCGAAAGCGCCGTATCCATCAGCCCCAATGCCGACATGCGGACAATGCGAAACCCTGACCACACGATGTTCGCCGCCACAAAAAACGCGACAACGGGGTCGAGTCTTTCCCAGCCGGTGATGGCTACTGCTCCGACCCCAGCCAGCACACCGACGGATGTCCACACGTCGGTCAACAGGTGATTTGCATTGGCTTCAAGAGTAATTGAATCATGGCGTTTGCTGGCTCGTAATAGGATAAGCGCAACGATCAAATTGACAAGCGCTGCGGCCACTGAAACACCCAATCCCAAACCGACCTGTTCCAGCGGCTTTGGGGTGATCAGCCTTGGAATGGCCGCGATGACGATGCTTACGGCAGCGATCAGAATTAATGTCCCCTCAACGCCGCTTGAAAAATATTCCGCTTTGCTGTGACCATAAGCATGGTCTTCATCGGCTGGGCGCGCGGCAATCGTTAACATGGCCAGCGCCATGATCGCGCCTACCAGGTTGACCAAAGACTCCAGCGCATCTGATAGCAAACCGACCGAGCCGGTCAGTAAATAAGCGGCAGTTTTTAGCGCAATGGTGATAATTGCCGCGGCTATCGAAAGCCAGGCAAAGCGCGTGAGAAACAAACGATCTGTGGAATTGGATGCCATGATTTGGATCGTATTGTATACGGAAGTGAGTTTAACAGTTAGTGACAATTGTCCCCTGCAAAATAGCAGCGAGATTCCTTTCTTCCGTTGCAGACGCTCTAATCAAGCAGCTATTAATTTTGAGGATGCAGGACGCGAAAGCGCTGAAAGACATGGTTAACCTCGAGGGAAACTCAAGCTTGATTGTTTTTGCAAGCAGGTTTCGGCTAAAACTGACCGTATTAGAGAATCATATAATATTTGGCTTGCACGCGTCGTCTAGGCTCTGGGCTTGGTATAATCTAGCCGCAAGTCATATTTGGAGGATTCCGTGAATTCCCGTAGTCAATCGATTTTTGTGTACATCCTTTTGTTTGTTGCCATTGGCGCCATGCTCTTCATGGGTTTCCGTGAGAATACCAGCACGGAAAAGCCGCTTACTATTAATGAAGTGGCCAAAGCGGTGCAGGACGGTAAAGTCGCTAAAATTATTATCAAGAGCGATGATACTTTCACCGTGGTTTATACCAATGGGACAGAAGAAGAAGGCGTTGAATCTCGTAAAGAGCCTGATGCTACTTTGGTGGAACAGCTTGCCAAACTCGGCGTTACGACAGAGCAACTTGCCCCCGAAAATGTCGTCATCGAAGTTCGCGCTCCATCCGCCTGGGGGGGCGTGTTGAGCGGCGCATTGTATCTTCTGCCTGTTCTCTTTATGGGCGGCGTGCTCTGGTTTATTTTCCGTCAGGCGCAGGGCAGCAACAATGCGGCCATGTCCTTCGGTAAGAGCCGCGCCCGCATGTTCAGCGGCGAACATCCCACCGTTACATTTGCGGATGTGGCCGGCGCCGAAGAATCAAAACAGGAGCTGGCGGAGATCGTTGAATTCCTCAAGGAACCGCAGAAATTTATCCAGCTTGGCGCGCGTATTCCAAAAGGCGTTTTGCTGGTTGGTCCGCCCGGCACTGGCAAGACTCTTTTGGCAAAAGCCGTTTCCGGCGAAGCAGGCGTACCCTTCTTCTCCATTTCCGGTTCTGAATTTGTTGAAATGTTCGTCGGCGTTGGCGCAAGCCGCGTGCGCGACCTCTTCGATCAAGCCAAGCGCCATTCCCCTTGTATTATTTTTGTGGACGAAATTGACGCCGTCGGTCGTCAGCGCGGGGCGGGCCTCGGCGGTTCGCATGATGAACGCGAGCAGACGCTCAATCAAATGCTCGTCGAAATGGACGGCTTTGATACAGACACCAACGTCATTATTATCGCCGCCACCAATCGTCCCGACATTCTCGACCCGGCACTGATGCGCCCCGGTCGCTTTGACCGCCGCGTCACCTTGGATCGTCCCGATGTGAAGGGCCGTGAAGCCATCATCAAAGTGCATGTCAAGGGCAAGCCATTGGATCCGGAAGCCGACCTCGCTTCCATTGCGCGCGGTACCCCGGGCTTTGTGGGTGCTGATCTGGAAAACCTCGTAAACGAAGCGGCCATCTTATCGGCGCGCCGTAATAAGAAATCCATCGGCCAGTCTGAATTGGAAGAAGCCATCGAACGCGTCGTCATGGGACCTGAACGCAAATCCCGTCTCATCTCTGATGAAGAGAAGCGCATCATTGCCTACCATGAAGCTGGTCATGCGATAGTGGCTAATGCCATCGCTGAAGCAGACCCCGTCCAAAAAGTGACCATCGTGGGCCGCGGTCAGGCCGGCGGTGTCACCTGGTTCCGCCCCGACGAAGACCGCATCCTCATGTCGCGCAAGAAAATGCTTGCCACTCTCGCAATGGCTTTGGGTGGCCGCGCCGCCGAAGAATTGATCTTCGATGACATTACCTCGGGCGCATCCAACGACATTGAGCAGGTCACGCGCATGGCACGCGCCATGGTCACGCGCCTCGGCATGAGCCCCGAAATGGGCACCATGACCTACGGCCAAAAGGAAGAGATGATCTTCCTTGGGCGTGAGATCTCCGAACAGCGTGATTACTCCGAAGCCGTTGCCGAGCAAATTGACCGCGAAGTCCGCAAGATCGTGGAAGATGCCTATAAAGTTGCAAAGAACCTGGTCAAGAAATATCACAAGCAGTTGGATATTGTTGCGAAGAAACTCCTTGAAGTTGAATCGATCAACCGTGAAGAATTCGAAAACCTCTTCCCTGCGCCTTTCGGCAAAAAGAAGAGCGGTACTCCGCAGATCGCGTGAAAGAGTAAATAGTAATTTGTAAATAAAGAGGCTTCCGATATCGGAAGCCTCTTTACATTTAAGCCAATTACCAAGCGCTAATTACGATTTTCCTTCCTTATGCTGTCTCACCAACTCACGCCTCAAAATCTTCCCAACCGTGGTCTTGGGCAGCTCACTTCTAAATTCGTAGTGCGTGGGCACTTTATACGGCGCAAGATGTTCCTTGCAGAAAGCCTTAAGCTCCGCTTCTGTTAAAGTTTCACCGGGCTTCAAAACGATCCACGCCTTAACAGTCTCGCCGCGTTGCGGGTCTGGGATACCGCCCACGCCGACTTCCAAAACTTTGGGATGATCCATAATGGCTTCTTCCACTTCGCGCGGCCAGACTTGGAATCCGCCGGGCTTGATCAGTTCCTTCTTGCGGTCAACGATGTAGAAATATCCGTCTTCATCCATGCGGGCGATATCACCGGTGAACAACCATGTTTTTCCGTCTTTCCATTGCCGTAGGACATTAGCTGTTTCAGTGGGCATATTGTGATAGCCCTTCATCACCTGCGGCCCATGCAGGATGATCTCGCCAATTTCGCCCTGCGCAAGTTCCGTCTCGCCATCGTCGAGGCTGACGAGTTTACAATCCACGTCGGGCAGGGGCATGCCAATGGAACCAACTTTATTTTCACCGTTTAACGGATTGCAGTGCGTGCCGGTCGGCGCTTCAGAGAGCCCGTAAGCCTCGAATAGCTTTCCGCCTGTCAATCGCTCAAACTCTTCCTTGGTTTCGCGCATCAGCGGAGCAGAACCGGAGATGCAAGCTTTGATGGATGAAAGATCATATTTACCTGCTTTAACATCAGGGTGATTGTTCAGCCCGTTATACAACAAGGGGACACCCGGGAAAATGGAGGCCTTGTATTTGCTGATGTTGACCAGCACATCTTTCAGATCGCGCGCGTTTGGCACCATCACCAAACTCGCCCCGATCACCATGCCGAAATTCATTCCCGCCACCATTCCATATACATGGAAAAGAGGAATGCCCATCAACACAACTTCCTTGCCTTCCTCCAGGCCCGTCATCCAACTTTTGATCTGTAGTGTGTTCGCAACCACATTGCGGTGCATCGCCACGGCGCCTTTTGGAGTGCCGGTTGTCCCGCCGGAATATTGGAAGAGTGCCGTATCGTCCGGGCTGACTTCCACATTGGGTCTCGGTGAGTTCGCATGTTTTGCGAGCAGGTCTTTCATCCACACATCACCATCCGCAAGCGAGTCGACCCGGTCGCCTTCCTTCTTTTCTTTTACCAGCGTAAACAAGAGACGCGTGATCGGCGGCAGAGTCTCTTTGATATTCGTAACAATGATCCGCTTAAGTTTGGAGCGTTCCCTGACCGTCTTCAGCCTGCCATAAAAACGGCTGAGTGTGAACATGATCTCAATATTCGCATCGTTCACAGGGATCAAAACCTCATCCACTGGATAGGTGGGGTTTACAGCAACAACGACTCCGCCGGCTTTCAGAATGCCGAAGTATGCGATCATGAACTGCGGCGTGTTCGGCATAAAAATTCCAACACGGTCGCCTTTCTTCACGCCCATTTCCACCAGCGCGGCGGCCATATGATTTGTTTTTTCATTCATCTCTTTATAAGAAATAACCGCGCCCTTAAAGATCGTACAGGCGCGGTCAGGATACTTGCGCGCGGCTTCCTCTAAAAAGTGAAACAGCGGCACTTTTGGATATTCAATTGTTTGCGGCACGCCTTTATCATAATGTGCCAGCCACGGTTTGTTGTTCATGTTTCCTTCTCCTTTGGTGTTGGTGAAGATGATTAAGGCAAGTATATCTTGAAAAAAATATAAGTCAATTACAAAAATCTCTTTACAATGAGTTACGGATATATTCCTCAACACCTTCAAGCGTATTTTTATCTTTTGGATTGAACCACTTAATTTGCGGATCGGACTCCTTAAACCAATTCGCCTGCCTGCGGACAAAAATCCGAGTCGCGCGTCGTACCTCGACCTTGGCCTGTTCAATGTTCCATTCACCGTTCACCACGCGGATACATTCCCGGTAACCGATGGCCGACATGCTTGGCAAGTTGGGAGGATATCCTCTATCAAGTAGTACTTTTACTTCCTCGATCAATCCACTTGCGAACATTGCATCGATACGCTGATCAACTCTTTCATACAACTCCGCCCGTGGACGAGTCAAACCGATCGTAATTAGATGATAAGGTGAATCACTTTGACCGCGTTGCTCCGAAAATTTTCTGCCCGTTGTCAAAATGACTTCCAGCGCGCGGATCGTTCTCCTCGCATTACGCGCATCAATTTTTTGCGCAGACTCCGGGTCAACTTGCGCGAGCCTGTCGTGCAGCCAATTAACCCCTTTTTCCACCTTCATCTTTTCCAATTCAGTTCGCAATCGCTCATCTGCTGTAACTTCTGGAGGAGTCCATCCCTGAGTCACTGCGCGCACATATTGTCCTGTCCCTCCAACTAAAAATGGGAGTTTCCCGCGTGCGTGAATATCTGCAATCATGTCTTTTGCCTTTTGTTGAAAGACCGCCAGGCTTAATGTCTCATCCGGATTGACGATATCGATTAGATAATGCGGCACGCGCGCGCGTTCCTCGAGAGATGGCTTGGCTGTGCCAATATCCATGCCGCGATAAAAGAGACGCGAATCTGCAGAGATGATCTCGCCGCGTTGCGCGATTTTTTCGGCGAGTTGAATGGCGAGATCTGTTTTGCCGACAGCAGTTGGGCCGACGATCAAAATGAGAGCAGGTTTGGTTTGCATTGATAGTGTCATGTCATTGCGAGGAGGGTATTTGTATTTTCCGACGAAGCAATCTCCCTGCCGAGTCAGAGATTACTTATTGCAAAAAACTATTATCTCTCCAACGCAGAATTTGCGGGGTTTGCTGGGTTGTAATAGACGGTCACATTTGCGCCAATGGGATAACGCGCAACCGTTGCCTGTGCCTGACCCATGACACGCACATTCAAATATTGCTCGCCTGCCTTGATGGTCTGACTTTGATAGGATTGTCCACTTACTGTATATTGATAAACGACAACGGGGTAACTGGAGCCGCTATGGCTCCCCGACCCCCATTGAACTGAGGACATCAGCACGGTGCCTGTTGTGCTTGGCCACGATTGAGCAATTTGACGCGCCGCGCCGCTTTGTTGACTACGCTTGTAAAGAAAATAACCGATTCCGCCGATGACCAGGATGGGAATAATGACACTACATGCCACGCCTCCAATGGTAAGAAAGATGCTAAAGCCCGTTATGATCCATTCAAGATTACCCATAAGATTCTCCTTTTCTTATTTGAACTACTTTCACCGCCAGGAACAGAAGCGCGGCTCGCAAAGACATCAAAATATCATTGCAAAAATTCCAGGCCGCCTTTGAGCACAAAACTCACAACCATGTTGTTGACGATCCATTCAATGGGGGCGAGGTCGTCGGTGAAGACGGTTGCCGTTGTGTAGCCATCTTTGAGATTGACAGAGGTGGATGACATTGTCGTGATGAGCAGCGGCTCTGTGTTTGGGTCAGCGGCTAAGGCAGCCAGATTTGCGGAAAAGTCTTCGCGGACGGTCGGCTGTTTGGTGGCGAAGATCATGGTGTTGAGTGTGCCGGGAATGTCCATGATGTGAATGGACGGGAATTGAGTGGCCATCGTTGTGGCGAGTCCGTCTATCAGGCGGCGGTCGCCGGGGACTGAACCGACGTTGATGGTCAGCACCCCGTCGTCGGTTAAGTGCGAAGCGATGATCGTAAAGAATTCCTGTGTGGTCATGTGCGGAGGAATGTATGGAGGGCGGTAGGCATCCACAGCGATGATGTCATATTGATATGGACTGCGTTCAAGGTTCAAGCGTCCGTCGCCAATATAGACGGTTAAGTTCGGCAGGTTCAATCCGAAATATTTTTCACCGACTTCCACAATTTTTCCATCGAGTTCAAAACCATCAATGAGAAGGTCTTCTCCATACACGGCTGTTGCCTGACGCGCGGCAGTGCCAGCGGCGAGGCCGACAATCGCCATGCGTTTAATGTCATCGGTTTTGCGGTTCGCGTAAAAAAACGGGCCAACCGAAAATTGTTCCCACGGGCCGCCGTAATTCAATGTGTCTGGATGATAGATCGAATGAACACCCTGCCCGTCGTTCAAGCGCAATAGTGTGTAGCCGCTTTGCTGCTGCACTTGAATATAGTTATAAGCAGACTCGGTTTCGTAGACCTGCCCGGTGTTATTCTTGAGCGCCTGCCCTGATGAAAGCAGGGCAATCATCACAAGCACAATTGGCATCCAAATTAATTTAACCATCTCGCGCTGACTTGCAAATTTTGCAAGACCGATCAATGCGACGATCAATAAAAATAAACCGAAGGCTAAAAATGTTTTGGTAGTGCCAATGGTTGGGATGGTGACGAGCGTGGGCAGGAACGTGCCGATGAATGAACCGAGTGTTGAGATGGCATAGATCTGTCCCGAGACCTGACCCGCTTTGGATGTATCGTCCACCGAGAGGCGGATGGCGAAGGGGGAGATCGCGCCCAGCAATGTGATGGGGACGCTGAACAGAATCAAGACTGCAATGAATGAGCCTGCCATAATGCCGACACTCAAGGCCTCAAACGCGGTCGCAGCGGACCTGAGAACTGGTCCAGCGATATAGGGGACGAGGCCAATCGTGAATGCGCCCCAGGCAAGGATGCGATACATGGCAAGAGGCGTTGGGTTTTTATCTGCCCACTTGCCGCCGAGGAAATATCCCAGTGCGAGGTAGATGAGGATAAGGCCGATAATGCTTGCCCAGACTAAATTGCTTGTGCCGAAGACATTGCCGATCAGGCGTCCCGCGGCGAGTTCGGCAGCGAGGGTGGTCATACCAGAGACGAAGACTGTGAAGAGCAGATAGCGTTTCATTGTTGTTCCATGGGATAAGGATGAATGATGAATAAAAACCCCTTTTGTTAGTGGATTTGCGCCATGTGGGGGGGGTAGGTTAATTTCAGGTGATGTTATGTCTGACTTGCTATCTCAAATAATACGATGCTTAAAGACGGTTCTTTACTCGCTTGAATTTCCTGCTTTGTATGTTTGTGATGGGGAAAAGAATCAACCTGTGGATGATGCGGCGCATTGTCGTAACGAAAAATCAAGGTTTGCACTCCGTCCATGTAATGATAACGGTATTTCAATTTGTTTTCCAGTTCCGTATCCACCACTTCCAGAAACTCCAGGGAGCTTTCATTCTCAAAAACGATTCTTCCGCCTATCATGCCTTGTTGATTATTGTAGATTTTTTTATTAAGCGCATACGAACGGATAAGCGGAAATTCCTGCACGGTTTTTTCGACCTGCAGGAAGTATTCCTCGATCATCCTTCCAACCCTTGGATCTGCTTTTCATTTTTTTCCAGCATTTCACATAGACCCGCCCATAACATCGTATCTTCACTGTCGTCGGTTTTTCCCTGCTGATAGCTTTCGTAAAATACCGCGCTGGACATTTTATATTTTTCCTCGTACTCTTTTATATCCAGTTTGAGGTTGAGGATTCCACGTTTGAATTCTGCGACCTGATAGGCGATGATGTTCTGGGCAAAGGTCTCTTCGTCGCGGGAATATTCCAATATCCTTTTCAGACGTTTTGCGGTTTGAGGTTGGACGTTTAAGTTTAGCTGAAACATTTTCGCTCTCTTTTTTTAAAGTATGGCATTTTTAACAAATGAGTGATTTCGGTCTTCGCTTTCATTATAACGCACACGAGGGTGGTCATACCAGAGACGAATACTGTGAAGAGGAGATATTTTTTTTATTGATTTTCCGTTGAATAAGATGGGCGGATTATACACGTGACTGCATTATAAAAACCATTTTGCAGGATCATCAGGCGTGCTATACTTGGAAAACTTACAAGGACAATCTTATGGCAACTATGACACTTACCGAGATCATCCCTCTAAAAACAGACAAAGATGGCGTTATGCGTGTGAGTAAAACCCGCGTTACTTTGGATACCATCGTTGCGGCCTTTACTGAAGGCGCTACTGCTGAAGAGATCGCTTATCAATATCCCGTTGTGCCTTTGGCAGATATTTACGCGGTGATCGGCTATTACCTGCACAGAAAAAAACAAGTGGAGCGATATCTAAAACGCCGCGCAAAATTTGCCGAGGAAATTCGAAAGAAAAATGAAGCAAAGTTTAATTCAACTGGAATACGCGAGCGACTATTAGCGCGTCGGGCAAGCGGAAAGTAGCAGCATGTTATTGTTGGTTGCTGACGAAAATTTTAATAACACCATCATTCGGGGGTTATTGCGTTTAAAACCCAGCCTTGATATTGTACGAATTCAGGATGTTGGACTGACTTCTGCAGATGACCCCACTGTGCTTGAATGGGCGGCTCGGGAAAACCGCATACTTTTGACTCATGATGTCGCCACCATCACAAAATATGCCTACGAACGTATCTTGTCTGGAAAATACATGCCAGGCGTAATTGAAGTTACTCGCGCCGTCCCATTAGGCGGTGCAATTAACGATATTCTTTTGATAGCTGAGACTTGCAAAAAAGGGGAATTGGAAAATCAGATCATTTATTTGCCATTGTGAAAATAAATAATTCTG
>JBBSCM010000109.1:0-11774 GCA_038250295.1 Anaerolineales bacterium
GGCGCGGACTATCGCCGCCTGATTCCGCTTTCCATTATTGGCGGCGCATCTGCATTGCTTATCTCCGATGTTCTTGCGCGCATTGTCCTCGCGCCGCAGGAAATCCCTGTGGGTATTGTCACTGCATTGGCAGGCGCGCCATTCTTTCTGTGGGTGCTGCGCCGCTCCAAGAATCAAGGATTTTGGTAACTATGGAAATTATCATTCACAAGGCAGACATGCCAAGTGCTCCGAAAGCAAATATGTTCTCGCGAAAATTCATCGTCAAATCAAGGATTGTCCTTGAAATCGAAAATGAAAGGCTCACATACTCACTTGCTGATGTCGAGCCATATGAAAGGGATATTCCCGCGGAAGATACGGAATATGGTTTTTCAAATAATGGCCCGGCGATTTTTTTCGCGGAAGTAAATCGCTCCGCGGAACTTGCAGGGCGGATTCGAATGGTCGCGTGGTGGAATCAGTTTGGATATGTGGATGATCTCGTTGTAAATCCAGAATATCGCGGTGCTGGAGTCGGGCGCGCATTGCTCGAACGGGGAATCCAATGGGCGCGTGAAAATAATTTTCCAGGTGTCATGCTTGAAACACAGGACGATAATGTCCCTGCCTGTACCTTGTATCAAAAATATGGATTTGTGTTAAGCGGCTTTGACCGCAATATCTATAGAGCCATCAACCCAAACACAAAAGAAACTGCTTTGTATTGGTATTTGATATTCTAGATATATGTCGCTAATAACCAGGGAACATTAATTTTCCACCAAACTGGTGGTTTCGATACAGCGGCTATCGCCGCCTACTCAACCACCGAGTAAAAAATAATATTATGTTAAAAATCCAAAATCTCTCCGCCTCTTATAACGGACATCAAGTTTTGCATGATGTTTCCTTCGACGTGAAAAACGGCGAAGTGCTCGCGTTGATCGGCCCGAACGGCGCAGGCAAGTCCACGATCATTCGCGCCGCGAGCGGTGTGATTCCGTCCACGGGACAAGTCCGCACAAATGGCGATGATTTCGCTTCGCTTTCACCGCTTCAACGCGCGCGTTATCTCGCAGTTGTCCCTCAAGCGATTTCGTTGCCGCCAGCTTTTACCGTCTGGGAAACTGTCTTGATGGGGCGCACTCCTTATCTTGGTTTCCTCGGTCACGCTTCTTCTCACGACGAGGAACTGGCGAGGCAAGCCTTGAACAAAGTCAACGCTCTGGCATTTGTTGACCGCCGTGTGGGGGAATTATCAGGCGGCGAACGTCAACGCATATTATTGGCGCGCGCCTTATGCCAATCCACACCGATTCTTTTGCTTGACGAACCCACCGCGCATTTGGACTTGCAATATCAAGTCAGCTTGTTGGAATTGGTACGTGACCTTGCTCACAAGGAAAATCTCGCCGTTTTGATCGCGCTGCATGACCTCAACCTCGCATCCCATTACGCGGACAGAGTCGCCTTGCTTGTCGGCGGCCATCTCAAAGCCATCGGAACTCCGCGCGAAGTATTGACCTCGAAATTAATATCCGAGGCTTATTGCCTGCCGGTGCAAGTAGTGGAGCATCCGTTTATGGGAGGTCCGTTGGTGCTGCCGGATTCGGGAAAATAGACTTTCTTGACGCATTTTCATCTCACGCATATAATCCCATCATTCAGAAGTAGTAAGTGTGGTGGTCGAGTAGCCCAACGGGCGTATCAAGACCAAAATACCTGATAGAGAAGGATGTGCATGGTGGAAGCATCCGCAGGAAATCATCGCTGAAGTCGTCTGAAATCAACTGCTGAAGAAAATTGATAATTACCAGTTACCAATAACTAGACCAGCACGGGATTGCCCGTTACAGCATGGACTGATGAATGTCAGTCACAGAGCGCACCGTCCTGAGCGTAGTCGAAGGATGGTGAACTGAGGTGGTACCGCGAAGATTTACCCTGAGCTTGTCGAAGGGAACGCTTCGTCCTCATGATGGACGAAGTGTTTTTATTTTAATTTTTAATACGTCGTTGCGAGGAGGCGCTGGTCGAGTAGGCCGAATGTTCTTTGAGGCCGTATCGAGGCCAAGCCGACGAAGCAATCTCCTATAGTGTTGGGGATTGCTTCGGGCAAAGAACAAGACCGCCCTCGCAACGACATGCCTACCTACCCAAGGAGCAATCATGACCAAACAGGAATTACCAAAAATCTACGATTTCAAGTCCACTGAACCCCGCATTTATGCCATGTGGGAGGCGGGCGGATTCTTCAAGCCGCATAACGACCCCAACAAGCCCGGCTTCGACCCCAGCATCAAACCATTTGTCATCACCATTCCGCCGCCGAATGTGACGGGCGAACTGCATATCGGTCACCCCATGTTCGTCAGCATCGAAGACCTCATGACCCGCTATCACCGCATGAAGGGCTTCTCCACACTTTGGGTGCCGGGCACCGATCACGCCGGCATTGCCACGCAGCTTATGGTGGAACGTGAACTGCTCAAAACGGATGAAGTGACTCGCGAAGAATTGGGCCGCGAAAAATTCGTCGCGCGCACATGGGAATGGAAGCACAAATACGGCAGCCTCATCACGAATCAGATTCGACGCCTCGGTGCTTCCTGCGACTGGGACCGTGAACGCTTCACTCTTGACGAAGGCCTGAGTCGGGCAGTTCGAGAGGCATTTATCCGCCTCTATGAAAAAGGACTGATCTATCGCGGCCCGCGTCTCATCAACTGGTCACCGGGGCTTAAGACCGCTGTGTCAGATTTGGAAGTGGAATATAGCGAAGAACAGGCCACGTTGTATTATTTCAAATATATGATCGCAGGCTCGGAAGAATTTATTCCCGTGGCAACCATCCGCCCTGAGACAATTCTTGGGGATACCGCTGTGGCAGTCCACCCTGAGGATGAACGCTATAAGAAATTCATCGGCAAAAAAGTCATCGTGCCGATTCTCGGGCGCGAGATTCCTGTCATTGCAGATGAATACGTCAGCATGGATTTTGGGACAGGCGCGTTGAAGATCACGCCCGGTCACGATGCAAATGACTATGCCATCGCGCATCGCCACAACCTGCCGATCATCTCGGTTTTGGATAAGGCGGCGAAAATAAACGAGAATGGCGGCCAGTATCAAGGTCAGGATAGATTCGATTGCCGCAAAAATATCTGGGCGGACATGAAAGCCGCGGGCCTCGTCATCAAGACCGAGCCGTATACCACCACCATCCCACGCTCACAGCGCGGCGGTGAAATTGTCGAGCCGATGATCTCAGAGCAGTGGTTCGTGCAAATGGAGTCGCTTGCCAAAGCCGGCCTGGATGCCGTTCGTGACGGAAGTATCAAAATTGTGCCTGAGCGTTTTGAAAAAGTTTATTTCAACTGGCTCGACAATATCAAGGACTGGTGCATCAGCCGTCAGTTGTGGTGGGGACATCGCATCCCCGTTTGGTATTGCCCCGATAACCATATGACCGTGTCACGCGAAGACCCAACGCAATGCGCGGCATGCGGCTCGAAAGAGATTCGTCAGGATGAAGATGTATTGGACACGTGGTTCTCTTCGGGCTTGTGGCCGTTCTCAACTTTGGGCTGGCCCGAGCAAACCCCCGACCTGAAATATTTTTACCCGACCACGTATATGGAAACGGGCTATGACATTTTGTTCTTTTGGGTGGCGCGCATGATCATGATGGGCATCGAGTTTACGGGCAAGGCGCCCTTCAATACCGTCTATCTGCATGGACTCGTTCGCGATGAGATCGGCCGCAAGATATCCAAGACTACCGGCAATGTGATCGATCCGCTCGTTCTCATGGATGAATTCGGCACGGACGCTTTACGCTTCACGATGCTGGTGGGTTCAACGCCCGGTAATGATACAAATGTGGGCCCCAAGAAAGTGGAGTCCAACCGCAATTTTGCCAATAAGATTTGGAATGCGGGCAGGTTTGTGATTAATGCAATTGACGGATTGGATACAGGTAAACACACGCAAGCGGACAACGGAACACGCAAAGCGCAACACGCAACCTGGTCACTCGCTGATTCCTGGATCTGGGCAAAACTCCAAACCCTCATCCGCGACGTGGAACGCCAGATCCAGAGTTTCCAATACGGGCAGGCTGGTCAGCAGATTTATGAATTCATCTGGAGCGACTTCGCAGATTGGTACGTGGAGATTGCCAAGGAACAAATGAAGAATGAAGAGACTAGAGAACAAACAGTTGTAACCCTTGTGCGTGTGTTCGATACCTGCCTGCGCCTGCTTCATCCTTTCACGCCTTTCGTCACCGAAGAAGTGTGGGGACACCTTCGAAACGCGATTCTCGAATCTCCAATAGCGGATATTGCCAAAGACTGGCCCGATGCGCTTATTATTGCCCGCTTCCCCGAGCCGCGCGAACCTGAGGGCTGGGAAGAATCCAAACTTGCAGATTTCACGCTCATTCAGGAGTTGGTGCGTTCGATCCGCAACTTGCGCGCAGAAAAGAACATCGCGCCATCGAAGAAACTTGCCGCGAATATCTCGGCAGGCGATAAAGTTGACTTGCTCAAACAGCAGTCGGCGATGATCGCCGCGCTTGCAGGTTTGGACTCATCACTTCTTGTGATTCAACAGTCATTGACCGAAAAGCCCGAAGACAGCGCCGCTATCGTGGTTGGCTCGGTGGAGATCTATATTCCGCTCGCTGGCACAGTCGATTTGGCAAACGACAAGCCGCGTCTTGAAAAAGAATTGAAAGAGGCGCAGTCTCACATTGAACGCCTCGAAAAACTTCTCTCCAGTGACTTTGCCAATAAAGCTCCCGCCGCATTGGTTGCAAAAGAACGAGAGAAGCTGGAGGGATATAAAGATACAGCTCAGAAGTTGAAGACGCAGTTGAAGTAAACGAGGATATGTTCCGATAGAATTTGGAGGCCGCCTGATAGAAAGTGCGGCCTCTATTCTATTAAGATGGAAAATAAAAAGGATGGTAACAAATGAACAACTTTCCTGTTTCACTCAAACGTATTCGTGTTCTGCTGATATTTTTTATGTTTGGATTGGTCGTGAGCGGCCTTTCAGCGATTCCGCTTCGATGGGAGCTTGAGATCATCAAGCCGTTATTTGGAACTTCATCATGGTTCAGTAATTTTTTTCCTGCTTTTTCAGCCTGGATGGACCGCATTTATGAAGGGGTTCAAAATGGATATGGTCAATACCCGTTTCTGGCCTACGGCACAGACTGGCTCGCCTTTGGACATGTTGCAATTGCCATCGCATTTATCGGCCCTCTGCGTGACCCGCTCAAGAATATTTGGGTTGTAGAGTTTGGAATGATCGTTTGCATATTAACCATTCCTTGGACACTTTTATTTGGTACGACGCGGGAAATCCCTTTTTTCTGGATGTTGATCGATATGTCTTTCGGCATCTTTGGCATTATTCCGCTGTGGTTTGCCCGCAGGGATACTCTTCGATTGCGGCCATAGGAAATAAAGCGTAGAAAATCCTGTCAAATTCAATAGCTACCTTGCAGGTTCGTGTCGGAATGCCCTTATCCAGATGTGATTTTCTGGTTATGTGTAAAGTAGTGTTGATATTTTTTGTCGTCATTATTTTTATTTTAGAGGATACATGCAGCAACAAACTCAATATGCGGCCTGCCCCAATTGCCGGCAAAGTAATGCAGAGAAGGTCAGCTTTACCTGGTGGGGCGGCGCCATCGGCCCCGCCTTAATGACCCAGGTTAAATGCCAAAGCTGCGGTACGCAGTTCAACGGCAAAACAGGACAATCCAATCAGAACAATATCATTATTTATTTTCTTGCCACGTTCGTAATTGCCTTCTTTTTGTGCGGTGGACTGGCAGTCCTGACTACTTTATTAAACAACTAATAGATCCCATTTCAGGGTGAATTCGCGGTTGGCGGTAAAGCCCGAATATTTCTTCCCATGTGACAAAATCCATCAAATCAAAGATATTCGTCATTTGACGCATTTTTCTGTATGAGTTAATTTTATTGTCACACTAAAATTTCAAATAGGAGTGACAACCATGTCCATGAAAATTACTGAAGATTGCATCGCCTGCGGCGCGTGCGTACCCGAATGCCCGACTGAATCCATTACCGAAGGTGACGGCACTTTATATGTCATCAACCAGACTACTTGTGTTGAATGCGAAGGTCATCACGATTCACCGAAGTGCGTCGAAGCCTGCCCGGTCGAATGCATCGTCAAAGCATAATTGCGTTAACGTACCCGTTAAGGGTATAATTAAGATAATCAAATATTTAACCTTCGGGGCAGGGTGACACTTACAACATAAGTGAATTCCCGATCGGTGGTAAAGCCCACGAGCCTATGGAGTCCAACAGTTTGCTGTTGGAATTTACGGAAGCAAGCTTCCTGACTCCAAAGCATGACTCGGTTCAATTCCGAGGCCGACAGTATAGTCTGGATAGTAGAAGGTGATAGGCTCATGCGAGTCTGATTCGACTTAATTCCCCGAAAACGATCTTTGTTTTCGGGGTTTTTATTGCACAGCAAGATGTCGCTTCACTCTCAGCCGAAGCCTGATTCCGCGCCCCGTAGTTGATTCTAGCGAGGCGCGTTTTTGTTTAACGATTTATGTCATGCTGAACGAAGTGAAGCATCTCCGACGCAATGAGCGAGATCCTTCGCCGCGGAGAACGCTCCTCAGGATGACACAAGAGATATTATGAAAAAAACTTTTACCCGTATTCCCTGGCTCGGATTCATATCCATCATGGCTGGCTTACTGGCATGGGAACTTGTCGCGCGTTACAGCGGACTGCCTCGTTTCATTTTGCCTGCGCCGCATGACGTGTGGTTGAGTTTCGTCAAAACTCTCAAAAATGGGACATTGCTTTATCACACATCCATCACGCTGATGGAGATCGTGCTTGGTATGTTGGCCGGTGTGTGCTTTGCCACTGTGGTCGGATACATGCTGGCAAAATCGCGCACGTTGGAAAAGATCCTCTCGCCGTATCTTGTGGCGAGCCAGGCGATTCCGATCGTTGCGATTGCGCCGTTATTGGTCATCTGGCTTGGCGGAGGTATGCTCTCAAAAGTGCTCATTTGCGCCTTGATCGTTTTCTTTCCCGTGTTGGTAAATACCGTTGTAGGTGTGCGCGCCGTGCCAACCGCTTTATATGATCTGATGAACTCCGTCCGCGCGACGAGGTGGCAAATTTTGCTTAAGCTGGAAGTGCCTGCTGCGTTGCCGATCCTGCTGGGCGGATTACGCATCGGCGCGACGCTATCAGTCATTGGCGCCATCGTTGGAGAACTGGTGGATGCGCAGGAGGGATTGGGATATTTATTGCAGTTGGGCGATTTCCAATATGACACGTCCATGGTGTATGTGGCCGTGTTTATGCTGATCTTTCTCGCGCTCGGTTTGTATGGAATCGTCGCGTGGTTTGAAAGAAAATTTTTAGTTTGGCAGGAAACAAAATAAATAACGTCATTGCGAGGAGCGCTCTTGTTCTTCACGACGACACTTGCGCCGCGCGCCAGTGCGGTGAGCAATCCCCTACTCGATGAGGAGATTGCTTCGTCGGGGAGAGCGCCCTCCTCGCAATGACGAAAGAAAATAATAGGAGAATATTATGTTGAGGAAATTAGTTTGTCTAATACTCGGGCTGGCGATCAGCCTTTCGGCCTGCAGCAGTTTACAGGTTAAGAATGATGCGGGTGCGCTTCGGAAGATAAAACTGCCAATGGGGTACATCCCAAATATCCAGTTTGCGCCTTTTTATGTCGCAGTTGATAAAGGCTATTTTGCGGACGAAGGAATCGAAATTGAATTTGATTATTCGTTCGAGACCGATGGAGTCGCTTTGGTGGGCGCGGGTGAGTTGCCCTTTGCTGTGGCTTCCGGTGAACAGGTATTGCTGGCGCGTTCGCAGGGATTGCCCGTGGTTTACACGTTTGCGTGGTATCAGCAGTTTCCCATCTCGATAGTCTCTGCGCCTGGGTTGAATATCAAGGAGCCTGCTGACTTGAATGGGCAAACCATTGGGCTGCCTGGTTTGTTCGGCGCGAATTATATCGGTTTGCAGGCTGTTCTTTTTTCGGCTGGTCTTACACCCGCAAATATTACAATGAACACGATTGGTTTTAATCAAGTGGAAGCGTTTGCGACTCAACAACAAAATATCGTGGTTGGTTATGCGGCCAATGAACCCATTGTTTTACGTTCGCAGGGATTTGAAGTGAGCGAGCTGCGCGTGTCGGATTATGTGCAGCTTGCCGCGAACGGCATGATCTCAAGCGAGAAGACGATTGCAGAGCAACCCGATCTGGTGCGCGCAATGGCGCGTGCGCTGGCGCGTGGCATTGAAGATACGAACGCGAATCCGGATGAGGCTTATACGATCAGTTTAAAATTTGTGGAAAATCTTGCGGATCAGGATAAGGCTGTCCAAATGCAAATCTTGAATACATCGATTGAATATTGGAAGGCAGGGAAGATCGGTTATGCCGACCCGCAAGCCTGGGAAAATATGAATGACCTTTTGGTAAAGATGGAGTTGATCCCTGGGCTTGTGGATTTGACCAAGGCGTTTACAAATGAGTTTCTGCCGTAGTTGTTGCGTGTTGCGTGTTCCGTTTTTCATGTTTATGGAACACGCAACACCTATTATGCGCGCAGGTTTATTGAAATGACAGTTTCCAAGTCTCCCATCCTCACAGTAAAAAATCTTTCCGTTGTCTTTCCTGACAGCAACGGCGGTTTGCGTGCGCTGGAGGATATTTCCTTTGAAGTATGTCCGCGTGATTTTATTTGTTTTCTCGGTCCATCGGGTTCGGGCAAAACGACTCTCTTGAGAATCCTGGCGAGTCTTTTACAGCCTACATCAGGACAGGTGAATTTTATTAACAACGAACACCCGCAGATCGGCATGGTCTTTCAACAGGCCAACCTCATGCCGTGGCGCTCGGTGATGGATAATATTAAGTTGCCGCTTGAGTTGGAAGGCATGGGCGAAACAAAAGCGCGCGCCAAGGCGAAAGAGATGATCGAGTTGGTGGGGTTGGATGGATTTGAAAATTCCTGGCCGCGCGAACTCTCCGGTGGGATGGCGCAGCGTGTGGCAATTGCGCGCGCGCTCATCCATGACCCCGACCTGCTCCTGCTCGATGAGCCTTTTAGTTCGCTGGATGCGATCACCCGCGAACGCATGTGGACGGAGTTATCGCGCATCTGGCAGGCCAAACAAAAGACCGTCATCATGGTGACACATTCGATCAATGAGTCACTATTTCTCGCAGACAGGGTTTTGGTATTAACGCAGCGCCCCGGCACAATTAAATTAGATTTACAAGTGGATTTGCCGCGTCCAAGAAAAGATGATATTCGTTACACGTCCCATTTTGGGAAATTGGCGCGGAAACTGAGAGAGGCAATTGAGTAAAAGAAAACAACCTCTTGGAGAAAGTTTTCCAAGAGGTTGTTTGTATTTATTTTTAAATGTTCTATTTTCTCAAGGCTCAACAGCAGTTCCCAGCAGGATGTTGACGGTCGTGACGCCTGCATCTGTTGTGGCGATGACAGTCATTGTCTTATTTTCTTGTGCGAAGTCCAATAGTGTCGAGGTGTCGCCAATGGTCGGTTCACCAACCAGTGTCCAGCCCAACGTTGGAAGTTGTTCCTGATAGAACGCGGCGATATCCGCCAGACTCGTGGATGTATCATATGCGAGTATGCCCGGCATATTCAGGATATTGGACGCATCTGGCAGTTGCGGCGCATTCACCATTCCTGACGGACAATCGTCGGGTAGGGTGAACGGGACAGGTTGGTTAATGTCAGTCAGCTGATAGTCAAAGGTGAGTGTGCCTTCGATGCCTTCGCCGAAGTAATCCGCATCCCCTTTTGTGGTGAGCAGATACTTGAGCACGTAGCCTGCCTCGGAGGCAACCCACATCTCACCCGTGGATTGGACGAAGTCCTCCGTCAGCCCGAAGGCGCGCTGATCGAAGGTGTAATGATTCGCCGCCACATCGTCCACCGTTTCACTGCCGGCCTCATCTGCGCCGATGACGCCGCTTAGGAAGCCGGCTGGCTCCATTTGCTCGGCGAGCGAATTGCCTTCCACGATGGCTTCCGCTGAACACGAATCCTCCCCGTGGCGTTCGTACAAGGCTCCCTCTATTTCAGCCATCAATACCTGCGCCAGATCAGGAAGGTCTCCAGTTTTCTCGATGGTCAACTGGCGCGCGGCAGGTTCCTTGGTGGTAATCATCACATAGGTCTTTGACCATTTTTGCGGCTGACCTGCATTCGTGCCGTCAAAGGAGAGAGTCAATCTGGCTTTATAGCTGGATAGTTCTGTAAGACCCGCTTCCGTGTTTGGAAAATTGACAGGGCCGGAGCCGAAGGTCACTTCTGCTTCGAAGGTTTGATTTTCTTCGATGGTCGGACTTTCCGTCGGATTATCCGACTGAGGCGTGGTTGTGGAAGAAGCAATAGGTTGCAACTGCATGCACGCCAATGAAACGAACAGGGGAGTAAGGATCAGCATGATGGTCGCCCACCGTTTGGAAGAATATGATTTCATGAGCTTATTTCTCCACCGGGATCACGGTGATAGTAGCCGAACCGGGGAACGATCCATTTTCTGCTTTGACTACATGGCTTTTTCTGAGAACCTGTCCTTTGGCGGCTACCGTTATTGTCAGCGTGACTGGAGTTACACTGTTGGATGTAGAAACACCACCTGCATCGCAACTTCCGCCGCCCACAGATGAAGCCGGCCCAAAAGTTATCTTTACCACCAACTGACCGCTTTCGTTGATCGTGCCAGTCAAATCTGCCTTGCTGGGCGCAATAGGGGACTTTATCCCACAGAGTATGCTGGTCACCCAATTCACATTGGCCGAGCCTGTGAAGTAGCCTTTCTCATCCGACTTCAGTTCCCCCTTCATTGTAGCCACACTGGTCATGCCCGCCTTCCACTTCGAGACTATCGTGACCTTATACTTGCAGTTAATGACCTTCACCGCCACATTGAAAGAGACATAATCCATATTGATATCGTAGCCCGCGACCGCTCCCTCAAAATACAGGGTGGCTTTACCGGGTTTTTTCCCCGCTGTAAAGCCAATTACATAACTGTTCGGCGCATCAGACAACGACCCGGTTACGCGGGCAAGGTTGGGACGGGTGAAAGTGCCAATACTTTCTGGGACTGCATTTGCCTCAACCTTTACTCCTTGTAATGCAAATGGGTCAGGCAATTGTGAATCTGTCCAACCGGGAGGCGCAGACAAAAACTGGCTGTATACTCTTACCGTATATTTCACCGTTTCCCCCGTGCAGAGAGTAGTCCTGGGATTGACAACGTCCATGTAATACCTGACACTCGCGCCGGCCGGCCGGGCCGCTTGAGCCAGTGGTGTTTGACCCGCGCTTCCTAATGCGAGTGCGAGCAGGAGTGCAATTAAAACAATTTGCCAGCCTGACGCGGAAATTTTCGTCTTCCGTCGTCTGCTGGCAAATGTGAACAAATCCTTGAAAGTATGCGGTTTTTGATTCATAGGGGACACTCCATATTTCTAAAATGTGTTTGAAGTTGATGGCACGGCTGCGGTGTAAGGTTAAACTGATTTCAGGCTGGCCCCCGGTCAGTGTTTTTTTTCTATTAGTTGATATTCGTTATATCACATATTACGATAAGATTGGTGCGATTATTACGAGAAGCAACGGAATGAATTGAGTTGTGGATTAGAATGATTTTATAGCTTTATCCATATCCGTAAATATTTCGAAAATCGTA
>JBBSCM010000110.1:0-11574 GCA_038250295.1 Anaerolineales bacterium
AACGTTGCAGGTGGATTACACAAGGCAGGATCAAAAATCCGCGCCATGCACATCATTGACCTGCTTGCATCAAAAGAAGTCAATGGTTGAGCAGGGAAGACTCAGCCTTTATAAATATTAGACGTTATCGGTAATTAGAAAAAACGTCCCGAAGGTTGCTTTCAGACGCTCAAACCACTCGTAACAACCCTTCGGGACGGTGCTTATATGTTATTTCCGATAAAGTCTATTGGATCAAACAGTCAAAGTGGAGAATAATATGCAGACCTATCGTTTGGGCATATCAGATTTAAACGTTTCACGAATCGGTTATGGCGCCATGTCCATTGGCGGCGCCTGGGACGATTCGCCTCTCACCGACTCGGTGCGCAAGTCAGCCATGCAGGTTGTACGAACGGCGCTTGACGCAGGCATCAATTTTTTCGATCATGCCGATATTTATTGCAACGGAAAATCCGAAGAAGTCTTTGCAGACTTATGGAAAGATACCCCGCATTTGCGCCAGGAGATTTATCTGCAGACCAAGTGCGGGATTCGTTTTGCCCCGCCGCTGCATCGCTTTGATTTTTCCTACGAACATATCATCGCATCGGTCGAAGGAAGTCTGAGCCGCCTCAAGACTGACTATATCGATGTGCTCCTGCTTCACCGCCCCGATCCACTAGTAGAGCCTGAAGAAGTGGCGCGCGCCTTTGATGAATTGAAGCAGGCAGGCAAGGTGCGTTGGTTTGGTGTGAGCAATCAGACTGCGGCGCAAATGGAATATTTGCAAAAGTATCTACACCAACCGATCGTTACCAATCAAGTGGAGTTTAATATCATCCATACGCAAATGCTTGATGAAGGCATTGTGTTCAACCAGAATAACTCACGTCTCACACGGAATGAAGGTGTGATGGAATATTGCCGATTGCATAACATCACTCTTCAGGCTTGGGCGCCGCTTGCCCAGGGCAGGCTTTCGGGCAAACCGCGTCCCAACGATGCTGAGCATGTTCAAAAAGCGGCGGATTGCGTGGCAGAGATGGCGGTGGAAAAGGGGGTAAGCCCCGAAGCGATTCTGATTGCCTGGATTCTACGTCACCCCGCTCGGATTCAGCCTTTGCCTGGTGTGACCAACCCTGAGCGACTCCTCGCTGCCTGTGAAGCAGAACATATCAGCTTGACTCGTGAAGAATGGTATCGTTTGTTCGTTGCGGGTCGCGGCGAGAACCTGCCTTGAGAAATTACTACTCATGAGCGATACCCCATCCTATATCGGCTTTGAAGAATACAGCGAACATGTTCCTGCCAGTATTCCGTCTGCGGTGCAGCAGGCGACCAATCGTTTTGTCAGTGGACGTGCCGCACGCGTAGCGGAGCTGCCACAGTGGGAGCAACTGCGTCAGATCGGTTCAGATATTCGCCAACACACCCTCGAAAACATGGATGTGTATCTTGTACGCTTTGAGGAAAAGGTTAAGTCAGCCGGCGGACATGTCCATTGGGCAGAGACAGCCGCGGATGCGAATCGGATCGTGCTTCACATCGCAAAAGAGCATAATGTCAAAACAGCCGTCAAATCAAAATCAATGGCGACCGAAGAAATCGGATTGAATCATGCACTCGAAGCCGCGGGTATTGAAACCATCGAGACCGACCTTGGCGAGTACATCATTCAACTTGCAGGCACGGGGCCGTCACATATCATTGTCCCTGCGGTGCATCTCAAAAAAGAAGAGGTCGCGGCGTTATTCAGCGAGAAGTTAAACATTAACGCGCCCACTGATCCCGTTGAACTCGCGCAGATTGCCCGCGAAACTTTGCGTGAAAAATTCCTCACCGCCGAAATGGGAATCTCTGGCGGCAACTTTCTCATTGCTGAAACGGGCACGCTCGTCATGGTCACCAACGAAGGCAATGGGCGCATGTGTACCACCATTCCTGATCTACACGTTGCAATGGTTGGCATTGACAAAGTCATTCCAGATTGGGAATCACTTACCGTATTTCTCAAATTACTTGCGCGTTCCGCCACAGGGCAAAAACTTTCCACCTACACACAATTTATCACCGGTCCGCGTCGTGAAGAGGGAGAGTTCGGCGCGAAAGAATTTCATATTGTCCTTCTCGACAATGGACGCTCCAAAATTCTCAAAGACCCTGTTGGTCGTGATGTACTTAAATGTATTCGCTGTGGCGCCTGTGCAAATGTTTGCCCCGTGTATAAAAACGTGGGCGGCTTTGCGTATGGCTCGTTCATCTCTGGCCCCATCGGCGCCATTCTCACGCCGCAAATGCAGGGCACACCCACCGCGCTCGAACTTCCCTACGCATCCACATTATGCGGCGCGTGTGCGGATGTATGCCCGGTAAAAATTCCCATCCCAACAATTTTGCGTCATTTGCGCCGCCGCGTGGCCGAAGGCGACGAATTTTCTGCGCCCACCATCTCCACCCCGCTGCGTGTTGTTGCTTCACTCGCATCATTGGCTCTTGCATGGAATTGGGTTTATCGCTTCGGCGCGCGCCTCCTGCCGATCATCAATCCTTTTTTCCGTCATGATGGCTGGCTCTCCAATATGCCTTATCCACTCAACCGCTGGACAAAGGTCCGCCCATTGCCCCCATTTACTGCAAACTTTAGAACCTGGTGGATGAATGTGCGCTCCGCCAAAGGAAAAGATTCCCCGCGATGACCAATCCCATACTCGAAAACATTCGTCGCTCTTTGGGGCGCACCGATCATACTCCTTTGGGCCTGCGTCCTGCCATCCACGAATCCCGCCACGCTGAATCAGTCGACTCTGAAATCGAGCGCTTCCTTGTTGAGATAAAAAAACTTTCTGGCGTTGGTCAAAAGCTTTCCCCTCTTGACATTGAATCTGCATTGAAAATTTTAGTAGCTGAACAAAACATTCACAAAGCAACGGTCTGGGATACGCAATATTTGAAACAGCTAAACGTGGCTGAGCATCTTCAATCGCTGGGCGTTGACCTGATTTCTTCAAATGCCGATAAGCATGAAATCGCCCAATGTGACTTGGGCATTACCGAAGCCGATTTCATACTGCCCGAAACTGGGACGCTTGTCCTGCGTTCCTCTGCCGAAAAACCGCGTGCTGTCTCACTCGTGCCGCGTGTGCATCTTGCAGTTGTCCGCCCCGAAATGCTGCGCGCAGATATGCATCAAGTATTTGCCGAAGCCAGAGAAGATCGTTATCTCGTCTTCATCACCGGCCCATCCCGCACCGCAGATATTGAATTAACGGTAACACTTGGGGTACATGGCCCAAAGAATCTGTTCGTTTGGATGATTGAGGAATAATGTATGTCAGGGAAAAATTATTGCTTTACAATTTCACAACTATCCGTCTAATGCGGTATAAATCTGGTCTGCGGGTATAAATTTCGCAGGCGGGACGTAGGCGGCGAAATGTACCGCTTTTCGGACATTTTTGTAATCATCAGATAAAGGACGAACAAAAATCCTTTTGCCACGGAGACACAGAGTCGCAGAGTTTTACTCGTTTTTATCTTCCTTCCGACGAGTATTCAACAATTTCCTCCTCGTCCCCCATTTATTGAGATGATCCCTAACTCGAACAAGCCGAAACCAAAAAGGATTCAACCACACAGGCAACGAAGGAACACAAAGGAAAACCTAAAAAAACCTTCGTGACCCTTTGCGACCCTTCGTGCTTCAAAAAATTCTTGTACAAAAAGCAAGCATTTAACTTCTAAGTTCCTAAATTAGCCCAAATATACTGAACAACAACAAAAGGCGGCAGGAGAAAAATTCTTCTTGTTGCCTTTTATTTTTAGCTTAGCGAAACAGACGGTTTCGGTTAGTGGGCATTTTTCCTCGACATCACCTCCATCGGATAATGCGGTTACAATCAATACGCAGTTCACGCGTGACCTTCCGATTATTACTGAAAACGAGAGGTTTCGTCTGTAACTCAACCAAATCGCACCAGCCCCCACGATTGGAAATGCCAGGCCACTCCATGGCGCATTATGGATCATGATGCTTGTGTTCAACGATTTGGAGAATGAGCCGACCACCGTCAGTCCCGATCATTTGACGCTATCCACTCCAGGCAGCGACTTATTGCAACCACAACCAATTAATATCCAATCTGCCATCGAGAGATTTCACAAGCGAACAATCAAGCGCCAGCATGAAACTGCCGCGCTGGTCGTTTTCGCGCTGACTGCTCCGGACCAATTAGTTTATGACAATCAGGATGCGAATCTACTCGCATTGGCGTTGAAGCCATGAAGTCTTTTCCACGTATCGCATTTATCTTTGCCATTATCACGATCCTGGTCGGGGTGTTGATCCTCTTCGTAAGCACGCGCCCAGCCCCAGGTCCAAAAGTGATACGTGAACCGATTGGTAATTTCGATGCCGAGACTCAATCGCTCATCTCCAGCGCCGACCGCGTCGTATTCCTGATCCCCTTTTCTCATTGGGATACGGACTGGCATCAAAACTTCGATGTGTACAGCAAACTTGCCAATAAAAATATTCTCAGCGCGATCCAAGAGGCAAAACAAGATCCCCGCTTTCGTTTCACGTTGGAACAGGTTTTGTTCGTGCAACATTTTTGGGATACGCATCCCGCCTCGCGCGCGGACCTCGTGACTCTCGTCCACAACCGACAGATCACTTTCGCCTGGGGCGGGATCACGCAACCCGAAACCAGCCTGGTTGCGCCATCGATTCAAGTACACAACCTCAAACTTGGCGAGGAATGGATTGCCCAGACGTTTGGCGCGGAGTATGTGCCGCGCTCTGCGTGGCAATCAGATGCTTTCGGTAACTCTGCGGCATTTCCAACTTTTTTGAATCAACTCAATGTTCCTTATCTATTTATCGGTCGTCATCAGGGACGCTGTGATCCTGATTACCAGAAGTGCCAGCCTTTGCCGCCTGCGTTTTATTGGACGAGTCCTTTTGGATTGGGGCGCGTACTGGTTGCGTATGTTTCTTATCCCGTGGCATGGAATGATATTTACCGGCAGACCGAGCCCGATGCCCAACTCGCTGAATTACGCAAGACCATTGATGCCGAGTTCAAACAGACCGATTCAAAAATTCTGTTTTTGCCTGTGGGCTTCGACTTTTTCGATCCACCGCCAAACCTGCCCGCCCTTGTGGATCGTTGGAATACGGCTGACAAAAAAACTGCACTGGTCATGGCTGACCCCGATAGCGCATTTCAATATCTGGAAACGCAACCACTCCCTGAGATCACAATTGACATGAATCCCATCTGGCAAGCCTTCTACAATACGCGTCCCGCGGCAAAGATCGCCGATAAGGAGAGCGAATATTACTTAACCGCCAACGATAAATTTGGATTGCTGGTCGACGCGCCGAGATCATCTGCATGGGACCTGGCCGCGATCAACGCGCATTATGACAATATCTCAGGAGTCAGTTTTGATTCGGTCTGGGAAAGCAGTCAGCGTCCGCGTTACGAGCAGACAATCTCCATTGCGAAAGATGATCTGGCGAATACCCTTGCCAATATCTCCGCCCGCGTCTCCGCACCTGTCGTTGTCTTCAACCCAACTTCGTGGTCACGCTCGGGGATCATTGAGATCAGTGGTGATTTACCTGATATCAACACATTGCCAGGACCTATTCAGCGGATAGGCCCAGACAAAATCGCTTTCCGCGTGGAAAACGTTCCTTCGCTTGGTTATATCGGTTTGGCTGGCGGACAGGGAAATGTTGATCATCCCGCCGGCGCCGTCAAAGATGGTAATCAAATTACGCTCAGTAACGGATTGGTCTCCGTGACTCTGGACAGCGATCATGGCGGAGCCTTCTCCAGCCTGATGATATTAGATGAAACATCATCGCAAGAGTTGCTTACGACATTCGGAGATGATGTGGTTTATTGGGACGATAGCGGTGATGTCTATGGCGCGTTCTTTGGTAATGAACGCGCGCGTGAAAGCCAGGTCTCTGCCATTCTGACTGTGGAGGCGGAGGGTCCGCTCGTTGCTCGCGTGCAAGCCGTCTTTATGCTCGGAGGTCAACAAGTCGTCAAAACAGTAACCCTGCGCGCAGACGATCCCCTGATTGAAGTGGAGTTGGACATCAGCGCTTTGGCGGAAACGACTGCCATCGTCGAAACGCCGACAATTCTTGAGACAAATACAAGGACTGATGATTTGGGTTTTGGCGCATTTGAGCATATGATTGACACCCATCCCATCACACCCGGCGACATCACCTATCGCCGCTCGATCTTCTACCCAATCATGTATTGGAGTGATGTTTCTAATGAGGGTCTTGGTCTGACGCTGATCACACATGGATTACAAGGTGTTTCAGGAGGCGCGACGCGAGGAGTCATGCTGGTTCGCGAGGTCACCAAGGACAAGGAGGGACTCACAGATCCAGACGTTCATCATTTGCGTTATGCTTATCTTCCGCACCTTGGAACTGCGGCTACCGCCCAACCCTGGCTGGCGGCTTATGAATTCAACCAGCCGCTCATCGCCACATGGAAAACTAATCAAGTAATAAATGTGCAGCTTCCTTTTGATGACGAGACGAAAACAAGAGAATTGGAGAACGTAGAGAATTCTTCTCAGTTTCCGCTCACATTCAGCGTGCTTTCGGCTCAAAACGTTGTAATTGCTGATCTCTACCGAGAAGGTGAGCAAATCGAGGCTGTTGTTTTAAGCTATGACAAAACGAAGACATCCATCATTCAACTCGGAGACCAACAGATCAATGTGCCTGATCAAAGTGTATTTACGCTGATGCCACTTTCACTGTCATCATTGAATCTTCCTTTGCAAAAGTAGTGAACCTGCGGTTATTGACAAGCAATTCAGCCCAATTGTTATACTGAGTCTTGCGGTGCGCGTACCACATCCGATCTTTGGAGCTCGAGGAGCGCAACCCATTGATCCTCTTGAATACTCAGTGCGGCTTCCACAATTCGCGGGTCGAATTGGTTCCCTGAGTCTGTCTTCAGCACCTCCAGCGCGTCGAGCAATGGGCGAGCGCGCTGGTTTGGTTTGTCATGAGTCATAATATCAAGAGCATTTGCAATGGCGAAGATGCGAGCTGTAAGGGGAATCTCTTCGCCACGCAATCCTTGTGGATAGCCCGTCCCATCGAAGCGCTCGTGATGTGCTCCCACCACGTCCAGGGCGGGAGTCAGAAGAGGGACTATCTCCAGGATTTCCACACCCCACATGGGATGCTGCTCAATAATTTTCTGCTCGTCAAGTGTCGGAGGCTCAGGCTTCTCTAGTAGCGCCTCAGGGATGCGGATCTCACCGATGTTGTGCAATAGTGCGCCCAACTCCAATGCCTCGCGTTGAGTCGGGGAAAGCTCGCAGCGGTCACCTAAAGTTGTTGCCGCCAGCGCCACTCGTCGTAGCGATCCAGTTTCGCCACCCCTTGCCTCCAACGCTCGCACTAGAACATCCACCACGCTGCGATTCGAGACCTGCAGACGCTCGACCATCAGGTGAAAGACATTCGCCAGCATGCCAATCTCATCGCGAGCCGCGACATGGACTCGGGCGCTTACGTCGCCCTCGACCACGCGCCTTGCCAACGCTGAGAGCTGTGAGATAGGCTGAGTGATCTGCCGAGCGATCAACGCTCCAGCTGCGAGAGCGAGCAACGCCCCCGCCAACGAATTCAGGTATAGTTGCCGCCGTATATCTGCGAGCCTCTTAATATAAATTTCAACTCGGTAGTCTACATCTAACACTGCAAAGACTCGACCACTCGCATCGCGAATCGGCACAAAGGCCGTAATCCATGTACCTGCCTGATCCTGATAAATGGGAGTATATGTGGCTGTTCCATTGTTGAATGCTTGGCCCAGTGGCCCTAGCAGCTCTGGCGCGAGATGGTAAATTTCTCCAGGGAGCCCAGACCCGCGGCTTGTCACCATGAAGTGTGCTTGGCGATTGGTGGCATCAAATCCAGTTAGTGTGTAGATGGGAGTCTCAATATCGTTTGCGTCCTGGATCTTTGCAAGAGCTGCGCGAATACTACGATAGGCGTCAGAATCTTGAGTAAGTGTGGCTTCGACTTGAGCGTGGAGTTGTGGGTTTACCAGCAAAGCGCCCGTGCGCGCAATGTTCAGCAACAATGATCCGAGGGTCTCACGTAACTCCTGCTCCTGAGATTGATATTGCAGGAAACCGCTGAGAAGAATCGCAATGGCTGTCAACAGTAAGAAGCTGGCACTCAATCGCCAGGCAAGCCTACGCCAAACTGGCAAGCGGGCCTTTTTGGTTAGATGAGTCTCATGTGTTTTCATGTTAGTTTCCTCCTCTCTCTACGGTCAATTCTGAGACGTCCCGCTCAAAGAACAACTCCACACTCCAATCCAGAACCACCCGAGAACGGGCAGCCAGGGTTGGGAGCTTGAGCATATAAACTATCTTCCATATAAACCAAGCCAGGAAGCCAGTGACTTTGATTCCAAGTAAGTCTGCTACCGCCGTCCGCCGACTCAGTGGAACCATCTCCCCCAGCACTTTGAAACGAAACGGTCGTTTCTCACGGCCCGTCAGATCGGCCTCAATGACTGATGCAAGCGCACTCCCTTGCGGAACAGCCACTTGAGCGGTCGCCACGTAAGGTGTTCCCGTGTGAGGGTCAATCTGCGCGGCGTTATCGCCTAATGCATATACATCCCGTGCGCCCTCGACCTCGAAGAATTCGTTCACCTTGAGCCTGCCATCCTTTGTCTGCACGAGAGGAAGATCAGCAATCACCGGACTGACTCGATTCCCTGCAGTCCAAATCACAGAATGGCTGGGAATGAATCGTCCATCTTGAAGTTTAAGACCTTCGGCGGTCACCTCCGCGGCGCGGGCTGTTTCCAACTCGATGCCACGCTTCAAGAGTTGTTCTTTTGTGTAGGCAGCCAGATGAGTCGCGGTTTGAGGCAATACGGCACTACCGACCAGAACGAGGCGGATACCGTCCTGATGAATCGAAGGATAGTGTCGAAGCAGAATGCCTCGCGTCATTTCCTCCAGCCCAGCTATTAACTCGGTGCCTGCATGACCGGCACCAACGACAACAAAAGTGAGCAAGCGGTGACGCGTCCACGGATCTTCACTCAAAGCGGCAGCCTCGAACTGATTAATCACATGATTACGAATTAAGACCGCGTCGCCCACTCCTTTGAAAGGAAGCGCGTACTCCGCTGCTCCACGCACAGTGGTGACGTTCGGAGCTGCTCCGAGTGCCAGAACCAGTTTATCGTAGTGCACCTGCTGGCGCACCGGCGACCTGCGATGTCGAGCAATGATCTGACGTCGGACCAGGTCAATAGATTCAACTGACATCTCTCCAAATTCGATGCCCCATGCGCCGCATAAATGCCGGATCGGATAAAGAACGTGGCGCGTCTCGACCGCCCCGGTAGCTGCCTCAGCCAGCATAGGTGTGAAGAGAAAATAGTTTTGCTCGCTCACCAGTGTGATATGCACCGGTAAGACTCCAGCGCAGCGCTTTGCCAATTCCATTGCCGTGGTAACTCCGGCGAATCCACCGCCGAGGATCACGATGCGCGGAGCCAGTGAGGTTGAAGGCCGAGCTAACACTCTACCAGCCGCCGGACCGACATTCATTTGCTGTATCGTTGCCATATGCGTACCTTTTTCCAATTCTCTTTAAAGTATCTCTTACTGCTCAAGCAAAATAAGCCCAACATAAATTGTCATTGAAGTCAATTAATTAAAGTATTTTCCAAGCATAACGAAAAGTGACGCCGAGGATGTACCACGCGGCGAGGATGGTTCCACGCAGAGTGCCGCTGACCTTTGATTGACCAAATCGGCGGTTATGATAACTGACAGGTACTTCCATGATTCTCGCCCCGCGTTTTGCGGACTTGACGATCATCTCTGTGGGCCAGCCATAAGTCATTTCCCGCATGTCCAATTCAGTTAATAACTTTCTGCGGATGGCGCGATAGGGTCCCAGATCGGTAATCGATAAACCATATAAAATGTTCATCAGGCGGGATGCCAGCCAGTTCCCAAAAAGCTGCTGGGGGAACATAGCGCCCGAAGCAATATTGCCTAATTCGCGCGATCCTAACACAAGGTCAGCTCGATTCTCCAGGATGGGCGAAAGGAGGAAAGGCAGGTCAGTTGGCGAAAAGCTGTAATCCCCATCCATGAAAACCAGAACATCTGAATTAGGGGCTGCGGCTGCACCCGCGGCACATGCATATCCATAACCGCGTCGAGGCTCGCTGACCACTTGCGCTCCGGCAGATTTGGCATCCTCGGCTGTAGAGTCAGTGGAGCCATTATCTACCACGATCACTTCGACAGGCGCAATGGCTCGAACTTCATGCACCAACTGATGGATGTTGCCGGCTTCGTTTAATGCGGGGATGATCACAGTCGTGGCTGCCAAATTAGTCTTCTCCATGTAATATGCGGCTAATCTCATTTTGTTTCAAAAACCGACGCGTATGAACTGTGGCCTGTGAGTCAAGGCTTTCGACTTCCTTCATTAATCGAATCAGGGATGCCGCGTCATCCACGTCATACCAAATGGGCAGGAGATTCACGCGCAAACCCTCTTGTTCCGCCAAAGCAATCGTATCTGCCGTGACCGTTGACGTGCTCATCTGCACTTCACGCAGTAGGCGCGGCCTCGGCTTTTTGATTCCGATCAGATAATAACCGCCGTCGTCACAAGGACCCAAAACCACATCCGCGCCATCGGATAAGAGTTGGAAGGCTTGCGAAAGATAAGACGCTGGAAGCGTGGGACTGTCGCTGTCCATGATGACCGCACGTTCGTAGCCACGCGACAAGTAGGAGGTCAGAGCGTTATCGAGGCGTACACCCAAATCGTCGCCTTCCTGCTGAATCAACTCAAAGTCCGCAGCGATGCGTTGGAAATAATCCTGTTCATCAAGATAGGCGATCACATGGTGCGCGTCAATCACCTGTCGCATTTGATCGAGGGTATCGAAGAGAAAACACTCATACAGCGCGCTTGCCAGTTGCGGCGTGAGAGGCGGGGAGAGGCGCGTCTTCGTTTTTCCCGCTGCAGGACGTTTGGCAACGACGATCAAAGCATTTGAGTTATGTTGCATAAGCCGCCTTCAATCGCTGGGACGTTCTCAAGTCTAGCAAGACATATATCCACGGAACACCTAATACAATTAATGCCAGTAGTGGCTCGAGCCAGATCACTGTTTCAGGTTTATACGACATGGCGGGAATGATCAGTTGAACAAAAATCAGTTGTTTAGTCAGAACCCAATATCCAAAGATAAGGGCGAAGCGGCGGCTGCGCAGCGGCAATAATGGCGCGAGGGCAATCAACCAGATGCCATACCATTGTTGAAACCACAGGCAGGTCACCAGCAAATAAAAGGCGAGGATATTGAACGCGGTTTGGAGAAAGCCTTCGGCAGGTTCCTGTTTTTGCACGCGGAGAGTTTGGATCAGCGTGCAGATTGCCAGCAGTCCCCCGGCGCCACGGCTGACCCGGCGCGCCGCTTCAGACCCCCCGAGGGCAGGTTTCAAAACCTGAACAATGACCGCCGGGGCGGAGGTGGT
>JBBSCM010000111.1:0-11561 GCA_038250295.1 Anaerolineales bacterium
CGCGATTCATTACTGGCCTCTTTATTCCCAGATTGACGGTCAATTGGTGATCAATGCCGGGGCTGGGCGAATCCCATTTTTACTGAATCAGTTCCTTCGTTTCGGTGGAAACGGACTCTGGCTCATCCCCGTCTTGATCGGTATATATCTCAATCAAAATAGAAAAGTTTATTTACTGGCTGGCCTCGCATTATGTTATGCGATTTATCCCGCCATGTCAGGCCAGTTCTTTCCCTATCACTATTTACCTTTTGTTTATTTCATTATCCTTTTAGCTTCATTATCCATCTCGACCTCCGATCTTCGACCTTCGACCATTATTCCATCTCTCATCCTTTTAATGGTTGTCCTTTTAAATATCCGCCCATCAATTACCTTTCTTCGCCAGCTTGAAGGCAAGCCCATCTTCACAGCCGCCAGCCGCGCGGATGAAATCTCGCGTTTCCTTGAAAAGAATTTACAAACAGGTGACACTGTCCAGCCGTTGGATTGGACAGGCGGTACATTACTCGCCATGCTTGAAACCCGCGCGCACATCGCCACGCCTTATGTATTTGACTTTTATTTTTATCATCATGTTTCAACACCTTATATCCAATCCCTGCGCGCAGATTTTATGAATGATCTTCGATCTGCAAATCCGCGTTTTATCATCGAAGTCACTGCCATGGATAAGCCCTGGGTGGCTGGTGAAGATACATCCCGCGAATTCCCCGAATTACGCACATATTTGAATGAGAACTATTCCGTTACAATTCAAAGAGACGATTACACTATTTATGAAAGACGTTAATAGGGGAGGGTGCGTCGCACCTTACTACTGCGATATACCCCATCGAGTAGATTCACCTTCTTAATAAGAAGATCCGACCCGTCTGGTGCGACGCACTCCCTCTGCCCAGGAAATAAATTATGCAAACCCGCTGGCTGTTCCGTATCACCTACCTCTATCTCACCCTCCCGTTCATCATCTTCTGCATGGGCTGGCTGCGATTGCCGATTGCCATTCCTGTAACTGCACTCATCCTTTGGGTTTTATGGTACCTGCTTAAACAAAGCCCAAACATCCAATTCCCGATTCCCCACGAAGCATCCCGATTCCCAATTTACTTATTACTACTTACAGGCCTTTGGGTCCTCCTCTCCGGCGTGGGCGGATACGCCTTCCAAAACTGGGACCATCACTGGCGTAACGCCGTTCTACGTGACTTGATCACATACGATTGGCCGGTCGTTTATTCTGCGCCTGATCGCGGCCCGATAAAAATGCTTGTGTATTATGTCGGGTACTGGCTGCCGTCCGCATTGGTAGGAAAGGTCTTCGGTTGGAAAGCCGCGAACTTCTTTCTCTTCTTATGGACCTGGCTGGGCGTATTCCTTGTAACACTTCACCTCAGCTTAAAACTCAAGATGTCACTGAGCAAAATTGCATTTTTGCTCATCCTCTTCAGCGGCATGGATGCGCTTGGCTCGCTCCTTTTCGCGAGTGAATACCCAACTCTCTGGCCTCCCATTCAACATTTGGAGATTTGGTCTGGTAATCTGCAATATTCATCCTTCACAACGCAATTATTTTGGGTCTTCAACCAGGCAGTCCCTGCATGGTTGTGTATTGCATTAATTCTGGATAATAACGTCATTGCGAGGAGGGTGCTTTTCCCGACGAAGCAATCTCATGCTGGGTTGAAGATTGCTCACCTGCACTGGCGTGCGGCGCAAGTGTCAGATGACGAACAAGAGCATCCTCGCAATGACATAAAAGTTCTGATCTGGTCACTCTGCTTCTTCTTTGCCCCCCTCGCCTCCATTGGACTATTACCCTATCTGCTTATTGAATGGTTCAAACACGCGAACCTCAAAAGCATATTCAAAGACATTCGCTTTGATTTGCTATTAGCAAGCGTATTGATCGTCATCACCTCTTATCTTTTCTTTTCATCAAATTCCGCCGCCCAGGAACGCGGATTCCAATCTCTCGCACTCAAAGATTTTCTTGCCTTCTTCCTGCTCGAGGGCGGGATTCTCTGGCTTTTGTTGGCGCCTCGTCTCTGGCGTGACCCACGCTGGGCAGTGACGGGTATTCTCCTGCTCGTCATGCCATTCATTCAAATCGGCAGCGGCCGAGACTTTGTCATGCGCGCATCCATTGCTCCGCTTTTCTACTTGATGCTGATGGTTGGCGAAACAATTTTTCAGAAAACAACTAACCGCACCCTACTTTTTACTTTTTACTTTTTACTTCTTTTCGGCTCTCTCACTTCCCTCTACGAGATTAATCGCTCCATCTACAGATCCGTCCAATATTATTTCATCCAGAATGAAAGCGATTGTGGATGCGAAGCACCATCATCCGAACCAGTCACACACCTCGAGCAGGGTGTTGCCCCCGAAGCGGAACATCTTAATTCACTTGTCGCAGATGAGATCGGAACCCTGGCATTTATGGAAGACAAGCTCTCAAAGAACTTTATTGCCAATGTAAGGCAATCGTTGTATTATCGTTATTTGTCGCCGCGTTAATTTGTATCGCGACATTTATGTCGCACTTTAGCGTCAAGGCGACATAAATGTCGCAGTACTTCCGATAAAGGATAATTCTCATGCCACAATTCACATCGCCCCCGAATCCCCAGGCCTTTTATGCCCAGGTTTGGGATATTGTCCGCCAGATCCCGCGCGGACGTGTCGCAACGTACGGTCAGATCGCGAAAATGATCCCGCCTCCAAATGGCGTGGAAATTGAAACGTATATTGCGTTTGGTCCGCTTTGGGTGGGAGGCGCGATGGCGCATTGTCCCGATGATGTCCCCTGGCATCGCGTAATCAACTCAAAAGGCGAGATCAGTGAACGTGATGGCGCAGGCGCACGCAGACAGCGCCTCCTGCTTGAGGAGGAAAAGGTGTTTTTTAACGACAGGGGCCGCGTCCATTTGAAGGAATATCAATGGAAAGGCATGGAAGGCGGCACAATACAGGAGACGATGTTCTAAAAACTATTTTCCCGCCAATTCGACGATCAACGTATCCAGGGCCAGGTCCAATGTGATCTGGCTCGTTTTGACTCTTTCGTCAATATCCAGTAAACGATGATAAATATTTTCCAAAGATTCAATCGAGAAGCGTGCGGCCTGTCCCGTTGTTTTTTCTGCAACATAAGGATGCACGCCCAACGCGCGCGCCACATCGTCTTTGTTTCCGCGGCCATCCAAAATTTCGCGTGCCTGGATCAACAATCTGAATTGACGCACGACCATGCCCCATAACGAAAACGAATCTTCATTCTCAAGCAGGCGATGTAATAATTTTTGCGCTATTTTTGCATTTCCCTGTGACAAGGCATCCACGAAGTCAAATACACTTTGCTGGGATGTGACGATACAAACCGCTTCCACATCGGACCCTTGAACTGGTCTGGCCCAATTGACATAAGCCAGCAGTTTGGCGATTTCCATCCCCGCCTGACGGGTATCCACGCCGACCATTTCAGCGAGTTTGGATGCGGCAGCGGGATCGATCCTGCCATCCTGTCTCTTCGCTTCGTTGGTGATCCAGCCTGCCATGTCTCTTAGTTTTGGCAGCATGAAGGCTTGTGTTTTGATAGTAGAAGTATTCTTGCCAGCCCACTTCATCAACCAATGTTTCTCTACTTCTTTTGGCTCGATCAATTCATGGATCACAAGCCGCGCAGAGTCAGGAACGTTGCTGATGTATTCTTCAAATTTTTTGCGTGTGGCGGGGTTGTTATATTTTGCCGAAGGGTTGGAGAGAATGACCAATCTTTTCGATGCCAGGAATGGCATCGCGTTGACCGCATTATTCAATTCATCTTCGCTCATACTGCGTGCTTCAAGATGCGCGGTGTTCATCCCGGCAGTGGTCGGATCGCTGAAATCAGACTCAAAATCTTTGAGCCTGCGTGTGATGGCGAATTCGTCGTTGCCGTATAGGAAGATAACGTTTGACATGTTTTTAAATTTGGAGTCCGACAGCTTGCTGTCGGCGTGGAGCTTGCCCCACGATTCCAGATTATTTGGTAATGACTCGATGCACACCCTTGCGGACGGGGATAATGTCAATGATCTGCATCTCGCCCATATCCGCTTCGGTGGTGACGTATTTCTGCAGCCATGGCCCCAGCGGACGACTTAAGTTATAGCCGATGAGAGCCAGGATCAATGCGAAGGGAATGAGCAGGAGTCGCCCAAAAGTGGATTTATTTCCTCGAAGCGGGATCCAGGCGAAAGTCCCGGCGAGAAGCGCAGTAGTTGCCATGTTGGTGCCGCATCCCTCATGCACGGCTAATCCACTTTCACCGCCTCGTAAGCGAGTCAAGGCTTCAGTTGCGGCAGTCCATACATTTTGTGTTTCAAAATTTCCAAGCAGAAAAAATCCTGTTGGGTTGGAATGTCCAGCCATATTGCCTGTGTGTGCGCGCGCCAGCATGTGAAGCGTGGCGTGTTCGAGCGCATGGTTGCGGCGGGTTTCGAGAATAAGGGGAAGGTCAAGGATCATGGTTTGATTATACGTTATCCTATATTTCGTTCATATCGCAGTTGCACTGCGATATATGGATGATTCCGCAGTGCAACTGCTGAATGAACATATTCAAAAAAAATTATGCCGTGACGGTATAGACCTGATTGAGCATTTCAAGAAATTCACCCGACGGCATGGGCTTAAGAATTTGTTTGCGCGTTTCGCGCGTGAGGGTTTGCATAAGTAAATATTGCACGGCATATTTGCGGAATAATCGTGAGCCGTCTTCGTCGCCATAGAATTGTACGCTGCGGGCGAGATGTGTACGGACAGTTTCTTGCACCTGCTCAGGCGTGACTTCTTCGCGGTTGAGCCTTGAGAATATCCACGGGTTGGCAAGCGCGGCGCGTCCGATCATAACGGCGTCGCAGCCGGTGTACTGTTTTATTTTTTCAATATCTGCAACTCTTTTTACATCACCGCTTCCAATAACGGGAATTTTCACCATGGACTTCACTTCAGCGATAGCGTCCCAATCTGCATCCCCTGCATAACGTTGTTCTTTCGTGCGTCCATGAACTGCGATGAGTGATCCGCCATTCTCCTCGACAATTCGCGCTATCAATTTATAGTTTTTATTCTTGTCCCAGCCGAGGCGAATTTTCCCTGTGACGGGAACTCTCAATGCTGAAGTTAGCTTCCTGAATGTGCGCGCAATTTTTAATGGCGAGGACATCATACCAACACCTGCGCCGCGGTCTGCGATGCTTTTGGCAGGACAGCCCATGTTGATATCAATAATATCTGGATTTAATTCCTGCACTTTCAAAGCAGCTTTCAAGATTAAGTCTGGATCGTCCCCATAAATTTGAAACGTAATGGGACGTTCAACGTCAGTGAAATACAGCCTCTTGGCGGGTTCCTTGGAACGGCTGAGGATTTTTTCCACTTTAACGAATTCGGTGTAGCTCATGGCTGAACCCAGCTCGCGGCAAAGCGAACGGAACGGCCAGTCGGAGTAGCCGTCCATGGGCGCGAGGATGGCGTCGCCATAAATAGGCACGTCGCGGATGTGGAAAACGATGCCCTGAGGCTCTCGAAGGGTTGGGGGTTTGGTTTCGTTCATAGGCTGTAGTAGTATAACAAAAAATAAGACCCTAAAGGTTTTGAAAACCTTTAGGGTCTATTACTAAATTTATTATGCAGGCTGTTTCTTCAACAGTTCCAAAAAGTGTTTGCGGAATTTGGATACCTTCGGGGCAACCACGGCCTGACAATACGGCTGGTTTTGATTATGGGCGAAATATTCCTGATGATAATCTTCGGCGACCGAGAAGTTATTAATAGCGGTCACTTCTGTGACGATGGGACTGTTCCAGATCTTCTGGGCATTCAACTCGCTGATAAGTGCTTCAGCGGTTTCTTTTTGTTCAGGCGAGTGATAGAAGATGGCGGAACGATATTGTGTGCCCACATCCGCGCCCTGACGGTTCATGGTGGTGGGATCATGGATGGCGAAGAAGACATTTAACAAGTCGCGGAATGAAACGACGGTTGGATCAAATGTGACCCGCGTTACTTCCGCATGACCGGTATCTCCGCCGCAAACTTGCCGATAGGTGGGGTTGGCAACATGTCCATTTGAATAACCTGATTCAACAGACACCACGCCTTTCACTTCATCGAACACAGCTTCCAAACACCAGAAGCATCCCCCAGCTAATGTAGCGGTCTCATAATGGTTGCTCATAATAAAGTCTCCTTTTGTTCCCGGTGATTGCAGAACTTTCTATTGATAGGATGCGGTGAGATGGGAAAATATTATTAAGAGAAGATTACAGTTTCTGTTTTTCGCCCTGAGCGGAGTCAAAGGGCGGCATTTCAAGATAGTCAATCAAATCGCCCTTCGACTTCGTTCCTCGAAGACCGCTCGTCACTCCGCTCTGGACGGAGATTTATTTAAATAAAAAGACCACCTCACGGCGATCTTTTTGAAATTTCTATCTCATCCCAGACATGGTGATCAACCCGCTGCTGATGTTGATATTCATCATCTGCAGCCCGGGCACCTGCTCGTTGATCTTTTCTGCGATCAATTCATTCAGCCACGATTCCGCCTGTGAAAGCAAAATATCTGGAATAACCTGCTGTCCGATCTGTAGTGATTCGATTTCAAAACCTGGGATTCCGTTCGTATCGAGGTTGACTTTACCCACGATCAATGCGGAAGTTGAATTATCCTGTCCTGCCACCATACCCCAAACCTGGATCTGCCCATTGCGTAAAAAGACTTGCATATTTTTCAGCGGCAGGTCGGGACTGTTTCTCATCTCCACTGCCAGCCATGAGGTAATTTGCTGTTCCGTCAGGGTCGCAGTGTTCAAGGAACCGGGTTGAGGAAGCGCATTCTCAAGAGCAGTTTTTCCTTCCAGGGCTGCCGTGTCAGACGGGAAGATCTCCGCACCGGGACGTTCAGGCGCGCCCTCCATGCCGTTTTCGGCGTTGCTGATTGCCAGGCTGATCAAAGCATCCACCAACGGAGCATACTGCGGATATTTGGCGCTGACCTGTGCGCGGGTACCCGCAGCGACGCCATCTGCCAGGGCTTCTGCAAAAGGAGTGGGCGTGGCAGGGATGATCAATTTTGCGACATTGGATTCAGGGTTGTTTTTCGCGATGACATAAGTGGTTGTGATGGAGATCAACACCAACACTGTGATGACAACCACGCTGCGCAGGATTCTCTTAAATGGACTTGGGGCCTTGGGAAACGGACTGTCAATGACGAGACCGCGGATGGGTATGGTTTTGTCCGGGGATTTGGTGCGCACAAGCCCGATCTTGGCCTCCATGTTATTGGGGTTGATCTTGAGTGTGCGTTCATAACATTCGATCTTGCGGTCTTTATCTTCCACCACGCGTGCCAGCAGCATCCACGCGGATTCTTCGTTGGGATATTGTGCGAGCAGATCGGAAAGGAATTTTTCCGCGATCTTTCGTTTGCCGCGCTGGAAATTGTAATCGGCTTGCTTGAGGAGTTCTTGTTTATTCATGAATTGCAGTCAGTCCCTAAGGGTCTTGGAGACCCTTAGGGACTTTTGTTTTTTTTTATATACTCGGCTCGGGAAGTATCTCTTCGGCCTTTTTATCTTCGGCTTTGTTGAGAATTACTTCACCGTCTTCATTAACAGCCACTTCAATTGAATCGCCGTTCACAAATTCACTGGCAAGCAAACGGTCAGATAGCGGGTCTTCCACTTTTTGCTGAATGATGCGGCGTAAGGGGCGGGCACCGAATTCCGAATCATAGCCTTGATCGGCAAGGGATGCCAAGGCCTCAGTGGAAGCTGTCAGCAAAAGGCTGTGTTCCTTGAGCCGTTCAGCGACCTTGTTCAATTCAAGTGAAACGATCTGCTGAATATCTTCCTTGTTGAGCGAGCGGAAGATGACAACGGCATCCACACGGTTGATGAACTCGGGGCGGAAGGCGCGCTTGAGCGATTCATTCAACTTCTTGCGCATGTCTTCGTAGGAAAGGCGTTCTTCGGTGGCTTCATCGCGCTTCATTGCAAAGCCGAGCGAAGATTGATTCTTGATCATGTCTGCGCCGATGTTGGAGGTCATGACGATGATCGCATTGCGGAAATCCACTTTGCGGCCCTTGGCGTCGCTGAGGTGACCTTCTTCCATGATCTGCAATAACATATTGTGTACTTCGGGATGCGCCTTTTCGATTTCGTCAAAAACAATGATCGAATACGGCCTGCGGCGCAAAGCCTCAGTGAGTTGACCTGCATCTTCGTAGCCGACATATCCGGGAGGCGCGCCAACCAAACGAGCGGCGGTGTGACGTTCCATGAATTCGGACATATCCAATTGAATGGCGGCATCTTCACTGCCAAACATGAACTTGGCGAGTGTCTTGGTCAATTCGGTCTTGCCGACACCTGTTGGGCCGAGGAACATAAATGAACCAATCGGGCGCTTCGGGTCTTTCAGGCCTGCGCGCGCGCGGCGGACTGCGCGTGAGATGGCGATGATGGCATCTTCCTGGCCGATGATTCCTTTGCGTAATTCATCTTCCATTTTGAGCAGGCGTTGTGATTCTGCTTCTGCAAGCTGCATGAGCGGAACACCCGTCCACATGGAGACGACTTCGGCAATATCCTCTGCGGAAACCACGGGGCTGCTGGCGCGGTCCCAGCCGGTGCGCAGACGTTCGATCTGCTGGCCGAGATCCATTTCGCGCTCTTCCCATTCCTTGATGTCTTCAGAGTTGCCTTCCTCCTGGGCGAGGCTGCGGTTTTGACGTGCGGCGCGCAATTGTCCAAAAAGATCCTTGGCATATTTCGCGGCGGGACTCTTATACATGCGGACGCGTGAGGAAGATTCATCAATCAGGTCAATAGCCTTGTCAGGTAAAAATCTTTCGGTGACATAACGCGAGGACAAATGCGTTGCGGCTTCAAGCGCTTCATCTGAGATCACCAAATGATGATGTTCTTCGTATGCGCCGCGAATGCCTTTAAGGATTTGTATGGTTTCATCTTCAGAGGGTTCATCCACTTGCACAGGTTGGAAGCGGCGTTCGAGTGCGGCATCGGATTCGATGTGCTTGCGATATTCGTCCATGGTGGTTGCGCCGATGACTTGTAACTCACCGCGCGATAAAGCGGGCTTGAGGATGTTGGCGGCATCGACGGAAGAACCAGCGGCTCCCGCCCCGACCAGCATGTGGACTTCGTCAATGAACAGGATCGCCCCTGATGCTTTTAACTCATCAATGATCCGTTTGAGTCTTTCCTCGAACTGACCGCGATACATGGTGCCGGCGACGAGCGAGCCCACATCGAGTTGAAGCACACGCTTGTTCATCAATGGGGCAGGGACGTCGCCATCGACAATTCGTTGGGCGAGGCCTTCCACAATGGCAGTCTTGCCGACGCCGGGTTCGCCAATGAGTGCGGGGTTGTTCTTTGTGCGGCGTGCAAGGATCTGAATGACTCGCTCAATTTCTTTTTGACGACCGATGACGGGGTCAAGTTTTTTCTCTTCAGCCTTCGAAGTTAGATCGGTGGCGAGTTGATCGATGAGAGGGGTTTTGGGATTGGATGCCGAAGGGCCGCTTTTGCCCGGTTGCGAGCCGGCAGGCGTCGGGGAGGAGGATGCGGTTTCGTTCAATACGCGGCGAGTCTGCCTGCGGATCTGGTCTGCGGTGACGCCGAGTCTGCGGAGCGCTTCCATCCCAGTTGATTCGATGCGCACAAGCGCCAGCAGAATATGTTCTGTGCCGATGTAATGATGGCCGAGTCGGCGGGCCTCATCCACGGCAAATTCGAGCACTTGCTGCGTTTCTGCGGAAAGCTCAATTTTGTTGGGGTCGAAAAGGGGTGGGTTTCCTGAAACACGCTGAACCACTTCGCGGACGCGATCAGGGGTCATGCCGAGGTCGCGCAGTACGCGGCCAGCCACGCCGCCTTCTTCGTCCATTAAGCCAAGAAGAAGGTGTTCGGTTCCGATGTTGCTCTGGCGCGCGCGTTCGGCCTCTTGATGTGCCAGGCTAAGTACGCGCCTTGCTCGCTGTGTAAATCGTTCCATGCCAGCCATAGTTAATCTCCTATATCTCAGGGCATTGTACCAAAAAGCGAGGCTTCTCTGCGTTGGAAAAAGGTTAGAGTTTCCTTACGGCTTTTTAGCCCTTAGCGGTTCGCTGCCAGCACTTGACCAAAAGCTGACCGCTAATAGCTATCTAGTGTCTCCGTCTCCTTGAATCTTACCGCGCGCCTGCCTATCCAAAAGTTTAGTTAAATTGGATTCAGCCACTTCTTCGAGGGAAATGTCCAATTCTGTGCAGGTTTGAGCCAGATACCAAAGCACGTCGCCCAGTTCGGCTTTGAGGGCTTCGCGAGTTTCAGTATTAATTTCGCCGTTTTTATCGCGGAATACTTTCTTGATCTTGCCCGCCACTTCGCCCGCCTCGTTGACGAGTCCCAGGGTGGGGTAGATAACGGCGTGTCCAATGGCTGGATATTTTGCGGTGGCGCGGGATTTGGTTTGGTAGTCGGTGAAGTTCATTTTATGGGTAGCTCGTTTCTAATTGTCTACATCAACTAAAATTACTTTTACTGGCACGGCAGGAAAGTGACGCTTAAGGCGTCCAATATCATATACCAATTGTTCACCATAGGAGACACCAGAAGACATTTCTTTGTGCAAACCATGGCAAGGTACAATTTCTATGCCAACATCCGCTTTGTTTTCATTGAAAAAGTATTGAAATTTAGCCATGTCATAAAACATGAAGGCATACTTTCCAAATTGAACTTCTACCAATACTTTATCTTTTACAAAGTCAACTTGCTTATATGCCCCGTTAATTTCTAATTCGTAATTCGGAATAGTAATAGTATACGTATCTCTTATTTCGCTAAACCCTCTACTGTTGAATTCTGTGTCAAATTGATTGTTCATATCAATTGGAGAGAAAAGCTTTTTCCCTTTCTTAGTTTTCTCTTTACTGATTTTTGACCTATTTCCTTTGACAAGTGATATTACATCGTAGATTTCCTTTTCGTGCTGAGGATACCTTTGATGTAAGATTTCCGAGCCTCCGAGATGAGAGTATTCATATACTATTTTCATTTTGATTTCCTCACTTTGTACTTTTCCTTTTTCTCAAAAAGCTGATTTTGTATTGGGCTTGTTTTTTTGAGCTTTATGGTTTTTGGCGGCGAAATTTTTGCTGGAGCAATGGGATTGTAGATGGGACGATCCATAGGTCTCATTTGCAATTCGCCTTTTTCTGCTTTCTCGATTCTATCTTTAGCAATTGAAATGTATTCTGACATTATTTCTGCCCCAATTGCTTTTCTGTTATGCATTAATGATGCAATCGCAGTGCTTCCTACCCCCATAAATGGATCAAAGACCCAGTCATTTTCATTTGTCATGGAAAGCACCAGTCTTTCAATTAATTCAATGGGGAACTGGCATGGATGGATGGTTTTTTCTATGTGATTGGACTTAACATTTGGGATGTCCCAAACGTCGCTTGGGTTTTTTCCTAGTGGATTTCCAGATAATTC
>JBBSCM010000112.1:0-11445 GCA_038250295.1 Anaerolineales bacterium
CTTAATGCACCTGTTCTTGACGGCATCTTAATGGCGAACTCGCTGCATTTTTTCAAAGACAAGGAAAAAGTATTGCGCCACGTTCACTCACTCTTAAAACCAAACGGCATATTGCTTATCGTCGAATATAACGTTGACTCCGGCAACCCGTGGGTGCCATATCCATTTTCATTTGAGACCTATCGCAAACTCGCTCCGCGTGCAAATTTCACAGAGCCGCGTTTGCTTGCAACTACTTCATCAAGATTCTTGAAGGGCTTTTATTCTGCAATTACAAACAAGATCGACTAATCAATATGACTCGGTTTTCAAAATATTTCCTGCTCATCATTATCGCGGTCAGTGCAGTTTTAGGTCTGATGCGATTCAACTCGCTTCAAATCGGCACATCCTACGACGATGCCCATTACATTATCCTCGCTGAAAGCCTCTCCAGTGGACAAGGCTACCAACTGATCAATTTTCCGCGCCCACAAATTGAACGCGCCTTCCCGCCTGGCTGGCCCATCCTAGTGACTCCATTCACATTTTTGTTTCCCGGTAATTATGCAATTCTTAAATTTTTCACCCTCAGCCTGTGGCTGGCATCGCTGTTATTGATATATAAGCTATTCTCAAAGCGAATCGAGTCGCCTTATCTTGAAATTCTGGTTGGGTTGGTTGCCATAAACCCATTGCTGGTGGGAACTTCCGTTACAGTAATGTCAGAATCTGCTTATTTGTTTTTCTCTTTGATCGTACTTACATTATTTGACGCATGGCATGGCAAAACTGAGCGAACAAAATATTGGCTCATCATTCTGATCGCCGTTATCGCCTTGTATGCCCAGCTAATTAGAACTGTTGGGATTTCCGTATTTGTTGCGCTTATTATTTATTTTCTGCTAAGACGCCGTTTTCGAGAGACAGGAATTACCCTTGGTGTATTTGCATTGGGCGCATTATTGCAGGCCTGGTTAAATCTTCGCAACGGCGGCTCGCTGGTGTCTGCCAGTTATGAGTCACAGGTATTTAACGGTTCAATCATCGAGAAGATCGGGCAGATGTGGTCTAACGCGCTTGGGTATTTCAATGAAATCATGGCGGGTTCTTTATTTCCCGTCTTTGGTGAAAAACTCGCATCCTTCGCTGGTTCAGCAATACCACTATTTGCCAATACCGTGATTATTCTGCTGATCATACTGGGGCTGGTACTCTCGCTCAAAAAGTTTGACTTGATGGATGTTTATTTTGTGATTTATCTGCTTGCCATTCTGGCATTTTGGAATCCGAGAGTTGGAAGTGTAAAGGCGCGTTTTCTTATCCCGATCATTCCCTTTTTATATTTTTATTTGATTCAGGGAATGAAATGGGGCGTCGACAAATTAACAAAAAATAATATCGTCTATAACATGCGGATTATTGCAGGCGTAACTGGAATCATCGCCTTAGCATTGCTGGCGCGTAACCTGCAAGATTGGAGAAATCCTATTCGGAATCAAATGACTGACCTATCCATTGGAGCAGATTGGGTGGCTGAAAATGCCCCGTCTGACGCCATTATCATGGTTAATGAACCTGTCCCAGCATATGTCCATACCCAAAGAAAAACAGTGGCATACCCAAAGGAAGAGCAGGACATCGAAAACTATTTGAACAACCAGGGCGTTGACTATGTTGTTATCTCACCAAAGCTCCAGTCGCCCCGCACAACAATACTGGATGAGTACGTAGAGAAACAGTTACTGCCCATTTTCGAGTCCAATCCAGATCGATTTGTGGTGGTGTACAGCAACTCCGAATATAATGTCACTGTGTATAAGTATGAAGGCGATACCCATCAATAGGCATGGAAGGCAAATTGAAATGACGGCATCCAAAGAAACTGCCAAAAAGAGAATCAAAATAAAGGATCTTCCCAAAATCAAATTGGATGTTTATTCAATGCTCGCATTGAATAATCTCGTCGTTTATGCCGTTTATTATTTGCAGGAGCACGAGGTCGCGGCCACGGTGGAAGAGATCGTTTCGGTGTGTTTCAGGTTATTTCCACAAAGTTTTGCGTTGAAGAAGTATTCGTATTGGCCCGATTCCGGACTGGTCATCCGCCGCTTGAATGACGGCAGGGAGAAGGGACATCTCAAAGGCAACTCGATGGATGGATTCTCCGTGAAATACCAGGGGAAGCAGCTTGCAAAAAGAGTGGCTAAGGCTCTGGGCCTGGCGAAATCTGCGCCTGCCAGGGTCAAGAAAAAGACCACTTCAGTAAGAAGGGAAACTGTTCCTGCCAAGCCTGTTCAAACAAGGACAACAAAAGTTATTTCGCAAAAGAAAAAAGTCGTAATGCCCGCTGCACGGAAGAAAACACTTGAAAAGCACTTAACCAAGGCAGAACAAGGAACTCTTCCGTTAATAAAGATGGAAGAGAAATCACGCAAGAAGTCAGTGAAATTACCTGCTTCCATTCCTGCTAAAAAAATGTCAACCAGGAAAAAACCGCAGAAGCAAAATATTAAGAAAACTGCACAAGTGGAACAACTGGCTATGGCGCTTCCGATTCTTCAGGAGCAGAAGGCAAAGCCCGTAATACTCAACCATGTATCCAAAGAGGAGAAGGCCAAAGCGGGAAAGTTTGTACATTTGATGGAAAGATCAGATGCCTATATTCAGTACAAGAAGAATGGCAGAAATTCAAAGATCGGCGAATTTGATTTCAGGAGTTTATTGCTGTGTACGATGGAATCGTCTCACGAAACACTTGCAAAAAACGTAAAGTTGTTCAAAGGTTATGCGGGTATTCATAACCGTCAGGATTTATTGATATTTTTAAGTCATTGTGAAGACAGGTTTTCGTATTTACTAATTGCGCTGCAGAAGCAATTAAAGAAACCAATACGAAGATCAACGAGATAGCGAAAGGAATTCCATGGTTAGCAGTCGAAAATTGCAATACGCTGACCGCGTGGCGCTTCAACAGGCAGACCAGGCGATACGCAAGGATGTTTTGCGGGCGCTGGTGGAGATCATTACCAATTGTAATGACAGTTATTCACGGCTCGAACACGCCGGTCAGCGGGTTAATGGGGAGATCGTTATTGACATTCATCGGAAGCATAAAAATTCCGTGATCCATGTGCGCGATCATGCCGAGGGGATGACCGATATTCGCATGGACAAAGTGGTTGGCACCTACGGTGAAGCAACCAGCGGATTGAAAGAAGACAAACACGTCCGCGGCATGTGGGGGCGCGGACTCAAAGATTCCATTTTTGGCCTGGGGTATGGATATGTGCGCTCCTTTAAGGGAGCGAACTTTTACTCCTGTTCATTGCTCCTCAAAAACGGGATACCTACTTTCGAATTGGAATCCCCTGCGCGGGCCATCGTGCCTCTCAGGGAAAAATATGAGATTCCCGAAGGGAACGGCACGGTCATTGAGATCATGGTCGCGCGCGATGATGTGAAGGTGCCGCAGTTCGACAATATCCGCAATTACCTGCAAAGGCATTTTGAGCTTCGTCCGATCATGAGCAATCCGAAGCGCAGGATCATTCTGAGGGATATTCCGTCAGCGGGGAAAATCCGTCATGAGCACGTACTCAGCTACAAGTCACCGCGAGGCGAGAAGGTCCTTAATGAGAAAATAAAAATAGGCGGGTATCCTGCCAGTGCGCGGCTGGAAGTCTTCAGGTCGAATATCCAGTTATCAACAAGAGGCGAGGAAGGTGATTACGCAGACGGTGGTCTGCTGGTGATCAGCAAAGGGACAGTTGTCTCGCTGACCATGCTCAAGTTTGAGAACGACCCGTATGCCGGTTATTTCTACGGCTCGATCCAGTGCGATCATGTACATGACCTGATGAAGAATGACGAACCTGTCCTGACCGCCACACGCGACGGTATTAATTGGACGCATCCGTTTGCAAAGGCTTTAAAACTTGCAGTGGAAAGCAAACTGGAGCCGCTTATCGAGTCTGAACGCAAACATGCCATCCATGATGAACAGACTCATCTGGATAAACAACTGCGACAAAAAATAGATCAGGCCCTGCATGAGTTGAACTCAATCGCATTTACTGAATTAAGCGACAAAAGGGATGATGGTCTCCACAAACAAATAGACCTGCCCCCTTCAGGAATTGGATTCTTTCCTGAACGAGCCTATGTGCAAACGGGCCAAATCGTTACTTTAAATCTGTTGGTGGAGTTGATGGAAAAAGCGCGCGTGGGGGCAACGGTCACTGTGCTTTCGAACAGCCCTGAAATTATTGTCTTGACCCAGCAGGTCCTGATCCAACCTCATAAAAGCGATCTACGGGTTGGGCAGGCGCGTATCAGGGTTGAGGGCAGGCAGGTGGGCAGCGAAGGCACGGTCACCGCTTATCTTGGCAAGTATCGAGCGGAGGCGCTGGTTCAAGTGCGGTCGAAAAAAGAGTCGATGATCGTGACTCCAACCAGAGGCAGTAATGCCTTGTTCACAGATATCAATTTCGATGACCGTACCGACCCCCGTCAGCGCGTATATTTTGATCGCGTGAATTCAAGCATTGTGATCGCGACTGCCGCGCCTTCTGTGAAAATCTATCTGGATGAACAAGGCCGGTTGGATACAACCGTTCAGGGGCAGGTTTTACTGGCTGAGTTGATTACGGAAGCGGTTTGCCGCGAGATCGCGCGCAGCGGTGTGGAGCGGGGAAGGTTTCTCGCGCCCGATGGCGCAGAAGCTGACGCTATTCATAACCACTTCATTCGCTTGCAGAACCGCTATGCTCATTTGATTCATCAGTATATTGTGACTTTGGAATGAATTAATATCTCTAACCACAAAGGCCACGAAGGTACACAAAGGTTTAAGAGCTTTGTTTTTGTCTCCCTTAGTGACCCTTTGTGACACTTCGTGGTTAAATCTGGCGCAATAATTTTACTTCACTGACAGCCACACTCCCACGAGAACAACAGCCAATCCTACCACTCGAGTAATATCCAATGGTCGTATGGCTGCGCCCAGAAATCCAAAGTGATCGAGTATGGTTCCAATCAGAAGCTGGCCTGCCAATAAAATAATAAGAGCCGTGGCAACTCCAATACGCGGAATCATGTAACTCATTGAAAAGATCACCACGAGGCCAAATATTCCCGCACAAAGCGCATACCAGGGGACCGTGCGCCATTGACTTAGTTTTCCACCGCCGTAATATAAAAGCGGAATCAAGGCCGCGATGCCTCCACCAATATGGATAATAAACACACTCTCCATAACGCCCAATCGTTGACTGATCATGCTGGAAAGAGGCGCTTGAATTCCAACCGCCACGCCGCCCATCAGACCGATAAGAATAATGATGATAAGTGATTGCATTTTTTTCCTTTTTATATTACGTGATGTCGTTGCGAGCGGTTTGTGCGAAGCAACCCCCTACTAACTGGAGATTGGATTACTCCGGCACATTCAGTGTCTTCAGGTTACGCATCTCGGGCCAGAATTTGGCAACAGCCAAAACAACCAGAATTGTGCCGATGCCGCCGCCAACTACTGCAATGACAGGGCCAAACAACGCCGCGGCAAAACCAGATTCAAAACTGCCCAGCTCATTGGATACGCCGATAAAGATGCTGTTCACACCGGAGATGCGTCCGCGCATTTCATTGGGAGTTTGCGTGAGGAGCAGGGTGCTTCTGATCACAACACTGATGTTGTCGAGCGCGCCCAACAGCGCAAGCATCAGCACGGAGAGCCAGAACCAGTTTGAAAGTCCGAAAACGATCGTGCAGATTCCAAACCCGGTCACAGCCAGCAGTAAAGTCCGCCCGGCATTTTTCATCGGCGTTAAATGTGCGAGCGTAAAAGCCATGAGCAATGCGCCAATGGATGGCGCAGCGCGCATGACACCCATGCCTTGTGCGCCCACTCTAAGAATATCGGTTGCATAAATGGGAAGCAAGGCCACCGCGCCGCCGAAGAGGACGGCGAACATATCCAGTGTGATGGCGGCCAGAATCACTTTTGTGTCACGCATGAATTTGAAGCCCTCGATCAATGACGCCCAGGTAGCGGATTTGCGCGCGAGCGGGAGTTGTTTGCCTTTGATCATGCTCAACAAGATGGTGAAGATGATCGCGCCGATCACATCAAGAACATAGATCGCCGTGACATTATCAGAAAATGCAATGATAAGGCCAGCGGCGGTTGGCCCGAGAATGGAGGCAATATGCCATGTGCTGCTGTTCCATGTGGCGGCGCTTGAAAAGAGATAAGTCGGCACGGTCTCCGGCACAAGCGTGGACGAGGCTGGGTCATTAAACGCGCGCGCAACTCCCATTCCAAACAGGCATAGATATACAAAAACCAATTCCCCATCTGTATATGAAAGATAGGCCAGGCCCAACGCGCACACACCAAAAGACAATTGTGTGATCAAGACGATGCGCCTGCGGTTGTACTGATCTGCCACGTGACCCGCCGGCAGGGACAATAAAATTACGGGAACAACCTGTACCAATCCAACCAGCCCCAGTGCAAACGCGCTATGAGTACGCAGCCATAATTCCCAGGCAATGGCGAACGAGACCATCTCACTCCCAAATGAGGTGATGAAGCGCCCTGTGAGGAGCAGACGAAAATCGAGGAAGCGCAATGCGGCATATGGGTCGTGGCGACCCTCGGGTGATTTATCTATTTGTGAGTTCATTAAAAATCCTTATCGGAGAATGAAAAACTATGATACCACCCTCAATATGGAAGTTTTACAAATTCAATACCCCCAGTTTCTATAATAGACGGGATGCAACCACTCACCTTCCAAATTGGGCAATGACTCCTGCAATCAAAGTAATTTGACCAAGATGATAGGCGGCGATATTGTAGATACGTCCCTGTTGAATGGGAGCGACGAATTTATTCCAGGCGAGAATAATATCTGAAATATAGAAGAGCAATGCGCCCACGCTGACCAGCGCTGCGGCATTGGCATCCCAGGTCAGGTCGCTTAGTTTCATCATCGCGGATAAGAGCATCAATGAAATGACCAGACTGTAGACGAGAATCGGTGTCCGCATGGCTGACTGCCTATTGGAAGCGAGCGCAGCTACGATGCGTCGAATGATGCGCGTTCCACCGAGGCTGACCATGACTGCGAAGACGAGTCCCCAGGTGGAAAATTCAGGCGGTGGGATGTTGAATCCAATGATGTAGGCAATGTGTGCCAATAGAAAAGCAATCAGCCCAAAGAGGAAGAAGCGGTCGAGGGAGATCATCAAGAGGATGTCGCCGAGCAGTGATAGAAGAATCCCAAGCCCAAACCAAAGCAAGGCGCCGTTCAATCCGACGGAGGTGAAGAGCCAGAAGAAGAGGATGAGCATGACGGCGGGCTTGGCGATGTATTCCAATCGCAGCCAGTTTTTCGATAGAGCCAGCGCCTCAAGCGCGGCGAATAGTAGTGCGGCAGGTAAAAAGATATTCATAGGGACTCCCGCCGCATATCGTACCATGATGTAAATTTCTTTAGTGCTATACTGCGGAGATGACAACTAAAACTGTTTCCCTACATTGGTCGCCTGAAAAAAATATTATTCTTGAGGATGGCGATCATTATCAGGTTGTCATGAAAAAACCGAATGGCGTAAGCGGGTCAGACTTGCTGCCCATGTCGTTGATCGGATGCGCATCGCATGATGTGGTTGAAATTTTGAATAAGCAAAAACAGGATTTGCATCAACTGATAGTCACAGCAGACAGTATTCAGGATGATGATCCGCCGTGGAGATTCCGCAAAATCCACATCCACTATCAGGCCATCGGCAAAGGCCTCGACCCTGAGAAAGTGGGCCAGGCAATTAAATTAAGCGAAGAAAAATATTGCTCGGTCTATGCCACGCTAAAGGATGCAATCGAGATCACGCATGATTTTGAAGTTGTGGAAGATTAACCACAAATTATGAAACACGGAACGTAATAAAATAACTCGGAGGCTTTTGGGCCTCCGAGTTATTTTATTTATGATTTGCCATTTACGTTACAAATTTTCTTTTTTCTTTTCCCAAAATCGTAATATTCCAGCAAGACGCTTCATTCCACGCATTTGCGAAGATGAATTCAAGATTATATGATTGTATTCATCCATCCTTCCCTGGCGTTGGTATTGCCTGGCAAGCCGGATATCGGGAATTTCTGCAAGTATAAATAGAATCGGAAGAGCAATACTGTAAACAATCAAAGCAATATCATGCCGCATAAACCAGATGATTAAAGTTAGGAAAGGGAACCAAAGAATGAGCGATGAGGATGGATAGTTGATCAGAATCGCAGTCAGGGTTCCCAATATAACTGCAAGGATCGCCCCAATGGGTTCAACAGCCATCAAACTTCCGAGCATGGCAGAAAGACCTCTGCCTCCCTGAAAGCGATAATACACCGGCCAGTTATGACCAATGATTGCAAAAAAACTGTATAGCAGATAGGCAGAGTCATTCGGGTACATCGCCCTCAACGTTAGTGTGGGAATAAAAACTTTTAGCATATCAAGAAATGTCACAAGAAAGCCATATTTTGTTCCCAAAGCTATCGATGCAGTGGATGCCCCAATACCGCTGATCGATCCTGTTTCTCCGCTCTCCGAGTTGAAAGTACGGGCTTTGTCCAAACTAACTTTCGGGTTTATCAACTTTACGGTCAATCGCGCAAATGAGACCGCCCCGATCAGATATCCTGCGATTACTGCAATTAGATCCAGTGATATGTTCATTTTTATCCTATTACCTGAATAATGCCGCGGTAACCATCCACAACAACCTCACAATCCTGCGGCAGGCTGCATGCCCCGTAAACGGAAACCACACAGGGAATCCCATACTCCCGCGCCACAATTGAACTATGAGAAAGGATGCCGCCAGCCTCTGCGATCACTGCGCCTGCTTTTGCAAAAAGAGGAGTCCAGCCCACATCCGAATAGGGAACAACCAGCACGCAACCTGGTTTTACTCTTTCAAAATCGCTGATTGAGAGGACAATCGCGAGTCTTCCCTGAAAATAACCAGGTGATGTCGGAATGCCGGTTAATTTCGATATGCCTTCCCTCATCAGCGACAAGGGCGGCGCCGCATCCCCATAGATAATTTCGGGCAAAATGACATCGCGGCTTTTCTCGATTTCATCCTTTCGAACGGAGATGACATTTTGAAATTCTGCGGCTCTCGCCGGTTCATTGACAAGAGAGCGGATCTCGTCCCATGATAAATAGAAAATATCATCCTCTGCTGGGAATGTTCCCTGTTGCTTGAGAAGTTTGGATAATGCCAGGAAATAAACCCGGAACCATCCGTAGGAAAACGTGTAAAGTGAACTGATCTGTTCGCGTCGGAGGCGAAAATTACGCGCCCGCTGGTAGATTGGCCATATCCAAATCCGCGCGAAGATGGATGCCGATAGATTATTCCAGGATACCTTTTGATCGTCGCGTGGGGCGGATGAGTGATTTATGATCATGCGTAAAACTCCATCCGGATCCTCCCGCCAGGGAACCTTTGAAAAATCATTTCCACTTTCACTGAGATGACCAAACCTTCTGGAAAATTCCTTTACTGCCGAATTAAAAGAGTCAAACTCTGATGATTGCCTGACCGGCGCGAGACCTGATTGTCGGATTCTTTCCTGAACGTTCAAAGGTAGATTTACGAACATGGTCTTAAGTTTATCGAGATGAAAATTCGGGTCAAAATTCTGGAGAGACTCCAGTCCTTCAGTAAGGTTAAAGTGAATGTATTCCACAGCAAGGCCTTTTAGCTGCCTTTTCAATAACGCTGTATAGGCGTTCATTAAAATTGGGATAACAATATTCTGATATGCAACACCCACGTTATATTGATATAGGGCTTCAATTCTCCCCATTAGTTCCTGCTGACTTAATTTCGCGGCATCTTCATTTTGCAGATCAGCCACCCATTTCTCAACTGCCTGCAGTTCAGCTACCACTGCCTGGTCATAATTCCATGCCCGCAGAAAGAAACGCAAAAGCCTGGGGATATGACGAAAGGTGCGAAGCGAAGGGCGGAAGGTTGGTCGTCCGGCAGTTTTTTCAAACCCAAGCAACAGTTCCAGGGATTCGCGGGGAAATCCTAATATTTCGAAAATCCTGCCTACGGTCGCCATGTTGAAATAAGCGCGATAGTGGAAAAGACGGGCGAGTTCCTCAGGTTTTAAACCTGTATTTCCAATGAGGGAATCGAATAAGCGAATCCAGGCTGTGTTTACGAGTGGAATGTTTATGGATGCAATCAGCGGTTTGATCACCCCCGGAAGAACTTCGCGTGAAATGCGGTTTGAATAGATCGGAATATTATCCAACGCGGTGATCGGACGTATTTGCAGCCAGTAAATTTTCTCGCCATCATATGCCCACTCAAGGTCAACGGGAGAGCCATAAAGACGGGAGATGCGGCGTGTTTCCGTTGCGACCTCTTCGATGATGCTTTTATACTCCTGATCATTCTCCGGTTTTGACGTGAAGTTTCCCCAGCGATAGATCCATCGATCCGGCGTTGCGCCATCCTGCACAAGTATCTCTCCCAGTCCATGAACTGCCTCGATGACCACTTCGTCAAGCCCGGTGGTGGGGTTTTTACTAAAGGCCACACCGGAAAGAATCGGGTCGATCATTTCCTGTATCAGAACGGCCATTTGTGGTTTTCGATCATGCTCGCCAATCGTATTAAAATAGGATTGAATACTTTCAGACTTGCCTGAAGCAATTACACTTCGAACAGCTTCCCCCAACGCTGCGAGGCCCTGCACATTTGTTTTTGTCAGGAATTGTCCCGCAAAAGAAAATTCCTTACCGTCTTCCAGGCTGGCAGAGGAGCGCACCGCATAGCGTTTTTCGGGATCAACATGTGAGGCAAGCAGGCTGCTTAATTCAAGCGGACCTAGATCTCCATTCGCTCCGATTTTTTCACAAGCCTCATATGTCAGAGCCATTGTTTTTGGGATAGTCAGGCGGTTTCGACTCAACCAGCTCAACCCTGCGCCTTTTCGGCCTATTATTTCTCTGTGACGTATTTCACGTATATCTACCACGTAGTGATAATCCATAGTAAACTCCCGTTGCAAGCTCGATATATTTCCTTATTTCTCTCTGAACCGCACTGATATTCCATGAGATTATACACAGCGTTTTGGACGGAGGCCGAGGGAGACTTATTATGACATTAGTCCAGGCAATTATTGAAGCCATTGAAAGCCTTGCCGCAAACAAGCTTCGTTCCGGACTGACAATGCTGGGGATCGTTGTAGGTGTAGCGTCAGTCGTCGCAATGCTGGCCATCGGCCGCGGGGCGCGTGATTCGATCATTGGATCGATTGGCGGGTTGGGAAGCAACCTGCTTTTTGTATTTCCTGGAAACCTGGTTGATACAGTCCAAAACGTGCGCCCGATCACGCTGCATGATGCGGAAGCCATTGCAGATCCTTTCAGC
>JBBSCM010000113.1:0-11394 GCA_038250295.1 Anaerolineales bacterium
CGATCTTCTCGACACGCAGCCACTCCTTGTAGATGTTGTATTCGCGCTCGCTTTTCCAGTTGGGCCAGCGCGCCAGGGTGAGGCGACTGCGCGAGCCATCGGGGTTGACCGTCCAGAGCGAACGGGGCGTGTAATCTCCCTTGATCTGCACCGACCAGACTTTGCCCGCCGATTCCTTAGGCAGCCCCGCCTTCGTCGCCGCCGCAGCGGAGACCTTCGTCCACCCGTCTTTAATCGCCTCGCTGCCGGCGAGGATCGCCTCACCCGAGAGCTGGCAGCGACTCATGGACATCAACCTGCTCGGCTTCGAGAACAGGATTCTGCTGATGCAGTGAAGAATTTTTCAGCTCCTGATGACTGCTTGTATCGGTGGCTGCCGTTGTACCTTAAGCGGTCTGTGCGGAACTTTGGGCTTCTGCCATAGCGGAAGAGATAATCTCTTCCTTCACGCCCTTCTTCCGCAGACTCTCAATCAATGCGGAAATTTCGTAACTACTCAGCCTACAAAAAGACAAAAGCAGGAATGTAGGGATGTCCATCTAAAGCGGCATGCAACACATCTAAAACGGACTGATCATTTTTGCGCGCAGTCGAAATATATCCACGAACAGCGCAAAAGGTTTGTGCGCCATGGCCGGAACGAAAACACCCCGATATTTTCTGCTTGACTTTCATCATACGAATATCGCGTTCTGCCTGATTGTTGTCAAAAGGAACATTAAAATCAACCATAAAAGCAAGAGCAAACTCTTTGTGGTCGGACAAATGATCCAATAAATTTTTAGCAAAACTTTGCTTCGGACGCCCTCGTTTGGCGGGTGTATCTAATTTGGGCGGTGGGTTTTTCTTGAAGCCTTGTTTCAAGAGTGCATCATACCGAGCAGAAAATTTTTCGATTGTCTTTGGAGATAATCTTGCTTTTAGTTTTTCCTTTGCTTGATCCACCGCCGTCTTTATTTCTATCATCAAATCGCTCAACTCCGTGACCCATTTTTGCGGGTGACGTTCTTCCAAAAAATCAAAACTCCGCAGGTGATGCTGGTTACATAATCCATGTTGTGCGTTTGTGTATTTGAAATAAGCAGGTAACCCGTCATGGATAGCTCGTCCAGTAAAGTTCGGCAAAATCCCGATGGCATCCATCGCTTCTTTTCCACGTTTTTTATGGAACTCATAATAGGTTAGCAATCTTGTGCAAGTGACATGCAACCAATGTAGCGCCCCTGCAATGCGTAGTCCGCTTTCGTCGAAGCAATCCACAAGTTCACGGTAAGTCAAATGCGCTTTGATGGCTTCATTGGCTGGCTTCACTTTCAACGCTACTTCTTTGCAAGCCGATATAATCGTGCCTTCTGCTACGGATTGACCATACAGGTCTTTGAATGTCTGCTGGGTGCGTTTCAAAGGAAGCAGTTGATATTCATGAAAATAAGCCATCTGCGCTTTGATCTTCTTCCCGTATTGCGTGGGCTGACTCACTTCTGCTGGAAAATTCGCTGTCGTCGTTCGCTCGCACTTCGGACACAGCTTGACTTCCGCTTGATGTTCTGTCACTTCAAGGCCTATCTCTGGCAAATCAAACACCTGTCGCCTTTTAATCTGTACCACTTTCTCTTTCTTGAGTGAAGTTTGACAATAGATGCAACAAGTTACAGGATGCGCTTCAAGTTTGTCTGGCTTCGTTACCATTTCCAATCTGTGACCTAGGTGCCCAACCTGTCCGCCGCTCTTTTTCCCGCTTCTTTTCCTTCTGCTTTTTGGCGCTGGCTTTTCGTAGCCATCGCTGGAGGGTGGCTTCCCACTATTACTACTGTTCTTTGCTACTTGGTCTTCTAATTTTTCAATCCGTTCTGCCAATACAAAAAATGTCTCTTGCATTAATATCACAACAGCGGATAATCCTTGATTGTAGGCAATCTTGATCTCTTCTTCGCTTGGCAGGTGCATTAATTTCATATACGCTATTTTCATTGACCTTCATGATTTTGGCAATACCTCAATTGGAATTGCCTGAGTAGTTACCTTTTTTCTATGTATGGAAATGATACAGTTTCTTCCAATAATCTAGGACGGATGAACCAAGTAGCCAACACAGGCACATCTAACAACACGACAATTATTGCCATTAAGAATATAATAATGAAAGGCTGTCTGTTCAAAGGCTAAATTCATTTCCTTTTCCTTCAAATGTCCGCTGTCCTACCATATCCCCTCCTCTCTTCAATTATCTACCACCGATTTTGGCGGTACCCAATTCGCAACGGAAGAATACCAGCCAAATCAGTATATAATTATTGGCATGGTACTCACTCATCCATCCAATTTACTGATGGAGTTTTATGTCTGATCGTCCGCGCATTGGCGTTTGGCTGACTCGTACTGATCCGTACTGGGTGCAGATCAATGAAGCGGTTTATCTGCGCGGTCAACAACTTTCTGCAGATTTGATTCCGTTGGAAGCGACGATGGAATTTGCAGGAACGCCAGATTCTGACCCGGGCAGGCTCGTCGAGGATATTCTCTCGTTCGGGCTTTCGGCGCTGATTACTTCGTACATCCCGAAGCAAGACGCGTTGCGTATCCTCGAGGCGGGATTGCCAATCGTTCATTTGTCTGAGACAGATTTTACCCATTCAAACCTGGTGGCTTTTGCAGGCCTTTATGACAGCGCTTTGCTGGCTGGGAAGTTTGTGGCAGAGCGATTGAATGGCAAAGGCAGGGTTCTGGTGATCGGCGGTTTGTGGGAGAAAGATGGGGAGGTAGGCAACAGCCGAGTCACAGCCATCGCTGATGTGTTCAAAAATTTCCCGGCATTGAATTGGCAGCATATCCCCGCGCCCTGGGTTTACGAACAGGCTTACCCAGTCATCGTGAAATCTTTGAAAACCATATCCGGTGATATTCATGCCATCGTGGGCATTTCAGATCCGCTGGCGTTAGCCGCTCACAATGCTGGGCGCACACTGGGACGGATTACGCCTCAAACGATCATTGTGGGTATCAATGGCGATCCACTGGCGTTGGCAGCAGTGGCGGATGGAAGTCTAACTGCCACGGTCGAAACGGATTCGGCTAATTTTGGGCGCGAAGCCATGGACATCGCTTATGAGCTGGCGCTTGGGAATTCATTCCCTCGCAGTTTGAGCATCCATTCAGCGTTGGTCACTGTTGAAAACGTGGGAGAACTCGCGCTTAAAAAGTTGATCGCGATTGCAGATATTCCTTCGCGTCTGGTGGGAGTCAATCGTGAGGCGGAGCAGTATCGGATTAAGCAATTGGAAACAGTGACCAGTATCAATCAACAGGTGGGCGGTTTGCTTGATCGGCAAAAACTATTTAATAAAGTAGCCGAACTTATCGCCAAGAACTATCATTACAATCGAGTGGTTATTTATCGCTGGCATGATTCAGCGCGGATATTGCTCAAAGAATACCCGCGACCAGTCTCAGGGGCAGAAGGCGAAGCGCCTATCCAGAAGACCGGGCTGATCGGTCAGATGATGCTCAAAGGCGAATCCATTTTTATCCCGGATGTCGTACACAGTCTGCATTATGCGCCTGACCTTGATTATCCACAAACTCGCTCGCGCGCTATTTTGCCCATTCGCTATAACCAAAAAATTATCGGCGTATTGGACCTGCATAGTTCGCGCCGCGTTCAACATTTGCGTCATGAATTGCTGGGACTGCAACTGTTGGCTGACCAGTTGGGCATTGCATCTCAAAATGCGAGTTTGTATGAAGAGTCGCTTCAGGCGCGTTCTGCCGCCGAGAAAGCCGACCAACTCAAAACCCGCCTGCTTGCGAATGTGAGCCACGAACTGCGCGCTCCGATCAATGTTATTTTGGGCTACACCCAAACCGCCTTGAAAGAACCGAATATTTATGGCGTGAACCTGCCCATCGAATTGCGCCGCGATCAACAACAGATTTACCAAAGCGGTGAACATTTAGTGCGCCTGATCAATGATCTGCTGGATATGTCGCGGCTCGAAATCGGTGAGCTTGATCTCTATCCTGAAATGCTTGAGCCGCGCCTATTTCTCAAAGACGTGTTCAACAGCATGGCTGATACAGCTCGCCGCACTGGAGTGGAGTGGCGGCTCGAGCTGCCCGAAAGCCTGCCTCTGATCCAGGCAGACCCGGTGCGCCTCCGACAAATTTTTCTCAACCTGCTTAGCAACGCCAGCAAATTTACAACTAATGGGCTTATCACCCTGGGCGCAGATGTGGAACCGCCGCACCTGCATCTTTGGGTACGCGATACGGGCGCAGGCATTCCGCCCGAAGCACAGCAGCAAGTCTTCGAGCCGTTTTATCGAGTCGAAAATTTACAGCGCCGTCCCGAAGGCATTGGGTTGGGATTAAGTATTACACGACGATTGGTGGCACTGCACAATGGTTCGATGTCTTTGGAAAGCAGAATGGGAACGGGTTCGACCTTTCATATTTACCTGCCTCTGCCCGGACTCAATGGCTTGAGCATTGCTGCGTCAAGCGACTCCAACTCAAGCGTACTCCTGCTTATTTCACATAATCCCGATCCCAGCCCCGCCATTTTGCAACTATGCCAGCGTCGCGGCTTGAGTCTGGAACGTATCACCAGCGCCGAAGAAGTCAGCAGATTGAGTTCCCCATCTGTGTTGGCTTGGGATATGAACAACGCGCACCCCGATGACTGGGAGTTGATCGGTCAATTACGGCGTTCGCCTGCCGTTTGCCGTTTGCCGTTTGTGATCTATAACCAGACTCCTGGTTCATCTGGGCTTACTAATATTTTGGTTAAGCCGGTTCCACATGCCACTTTGTTGGAAATGCTTAACAGCCTGCGCCCGGAGCGCGCAGAAAATCGCCCCGTTTTGATGGTGGATGATGACGCACAGGTGCGCGAAATGTATGCGCGCCTGGTAGCTGAAGCTTTGCCCGGCGTACCGATCCAAAGCGCTGAAGATGGGCAGTTTGCTCTCGATATGCTGGAAACCATCACACCCTGCCTGGTCCTGCTTGACCTGATGATGCCGCGCGTCGACGGCTTCACCGTATTGGAGTATATGCGTTCCAATCCGCGTTTACAAACAGTGCCAGTTTTGGTGATGAGCGGTAAGTTGTTGACCGAGGAAGACGCCCATCGTCTTGATTATGCCCGCGTGGTATTCCAGAGCAAGGACATGCTTTCAGAGCAGGAAGCACTGGTTGCTTTACGCTCTGCGCTAAGAGATGATGAACGTCTCTTACAGGCGACCAGCGCAGTCGTCAAACAGGCATTGGCTTATTTGCATCAGCATTATGCCGAGCCGCTCAGCCGCCAGCAAATTGCCCGGGCGGTGGGAGTCAGCGAAGGTTATTTGAGTAAGATATTCAAGCAGGAAATGGGGATTTCTCCGTGGGATGCGCTCAACCGCTTCCGTATTCAGCGCGCGCGTGAGCTACTTAAGACTACTGATGGAAACATCACTGAAATTGCAGCACAGGTCGGGTTTGATGACCCATCCTATTTCGGGCGGGTGTTTCAGCAACAGGTCGGGCTGTCGCCGAAAAAATATCGGGAACAGTAAACAGCCTTCAATAGTCCGAGTGAGCCGCCTTTTTATCCGAGACAGGCGGCTCATTTTTTGTTAAATTAGAGCATAGGAGAACACATGTCGTACCAGCGCCCGGCTATTCTCATTGTTGAAAAAGACCCCGCCACTCGAGAGCTTTATCGTCGCGAGTTGGCTCTTTCGTACCAGGTTTTTGCCTGTGTTAATGGAGAAGAAGCGCGGCAGATTCTAAGCCAGCAAAAAATAGACCTGGCTGTGCTGGAACCGGTCGGTTGCGGCTGGGATTTGGTTAACGAATTGAAAGGCAGTCTGCCGTTGATTGTGTGCAGTACCCGCGAAGTACGCGAGGCGCACATCAAAAGGGAATTGGCAGCTTGCCTGGTAAAACCTGTCCTACCCGTTGAATTATTCAAGTCGGTTGAGGCTGTGCTGGCAGGTGTTCTCAAATAACAGTTCGATCCAAAAGGGTTGCGGTATTGCCGCAGCTCAAAGACAAAAAAGGAGCAGAAAATGAAAAAATCAAGTAGTTGGCGCGTATTTGCAATGGTTGCTTTATTGGCAATCCTCCTGACGGCTTGCGGTGGCAATGCAGCACCCACAGCCGCCCCCGAACAGCCAGCCGCCCCTGCGGCTACGGAAGCAACTGCCGCGACAGAAGCCCCGGCAGTTGCTGAACCGGTCAAATTAGTTGTGATGGCCGGCGAAGACGAACTTTCACAAGACATCATCGACGCTTATGTGGCTGCCAATCCTGGCGTGACCATCGAGCGCATTGATCCCGATGCCACCAAACTGGCCGCCATGATCGTAGCTGGCGAACAACTGGATGTCATTGCCGGCAGCGGCGCCGATACCTCCGCCTATGCCGATCGCGGTTGGGTGCTTGACCTGACCCCTTATTTTGCCAAGAGTGAACTACTCAAAGCCGATGACATGGTTCCGTCGGTGGAATATTTCCGCTACAAAGGCGGCTGGTATGGCATGAACAAAGACTGGTCTCCTGATCAATCCTTCTTCATCAGCAAGACTGCCGCCGCTGAGGCTGGCATCGAACTGCCCCCGGCTCAGACTATCATCACCTGGGCGCAAGCCGCTGACTGGGCGCGCAAGATGACCAAGTCTGAAGGCGGACGCGTGACTCGCGTGGGTATGGCTTATTCCGATTATTGGGATGGCACTGTCCAAACCATCCTGATGGAAAATGGCGAAGACCTGTATTCCGAGGATTTCAGCAAAGCCAACATCAAAGACAACCCCACTGTTGTGGCTTTCCTGACCCTCATGGCAGAGTTGGCCAAGGACAACGCCATTTTCAACCCGCTCAACCCCTCGCCCGAATGGGTGGTGCCTGATCTATTGAATGGCCGCGCGGCTTCCGCCGATAACGGCTACTGGATCCAGGGCGGTTTCCACGATGCTGAGAATCCTGTGGTTGCCCCAGCAGACTATGTGATGTACCCCGCGCTCAGTTGGGGCGGCAAGGTTACCGCCAACCCGGCTTTGGGCGGCGCTGGCTGGTTTATCTCTGCCAAGACCGAGAATGCTGACGCGGCCTGGAAATTCTTTGAATACTACATGGGCGGCGCCCCGGCCCTCAATCGGGCACAGATCGGTTGGGGCTTGCCCGCGCTCAAGTCGCTCTATGCCGAAATTCCCGCGACCGAGGAATGGCAAAAGCAGTATATTGAAAACGTGCAGTGGGAACAGGCGAACACCATCCAGACCCCGCGCCGCATCAATCCCTACTACAGCACCGGTGTCTTCAACACCACCTGGCAGGCGAACCTCGAACGCTACCTGAAGGGTGAGATCACCATCGAAGAAGCCATTGCCAATCTCGACGCTGAAGTCAACAAAGCCATTGCTGATGGTATAGCGGTCGCAAAGTAACCGATAACACATAAGTCTCATATCTGCTCCTCTCCCGCTTTTTTGGAGAGAGGAGCAGACAGTTCGGCAGGCAGGAGAAAACCTATGAGCGCTGATACACAAACCACCCTTCGAACAAAACGCAAATTCCTGGGTCTGAGTGGATTTGGCTGGATGCGCGCCAGTTGGTTCTATGTCTTTATCGCGCCTTGGTTTTTGGGGTTCCTGGCTTTTACCGTCATTCCGGTGGCAGTTGGCATGTTGATGTCGTTTACGAACTTTACCGGAACCAACTTCGATACGTATAAATTTATCGGGCTGGCGAATTACAGCGAGGCGTTCGGGGAGTTTTTCACCGATGGCATCGCTTGGTATGCGCTCAGCCGTACAGGACTGTTCGCCATCGTCACCATCCCGATCAATATCGTGCTTTCATTATTAATTGCCATTTTGTTGACCCGTAATATTCGCGGCAAGGGTTTTTTCCGTACATTGTTCTATATCCCAAGCATCATCCCAGTGGTCGCTTCGGTCTGGATCTGGAAAGCGCTGATGGATAACAACTACGGGGTAGTGAATGCCGTGCTGAACGAAATCGTCCCCAACACCTACATCCGCTGGCTGACTGAGTATCCGTTCCATGTACTGGTGATGTGGTCGGTCTGGGCGGGCGTGGGTGGCGCGGTCATCATTTTTATGGCCGGGATTCAGGGTGTCCCCGCCGAACTGGAGGAAGCCGCCCGCATCGATGGCGCGAACAACTTCCAGATGTTTCGCAACATCACCGCTCCATTATTAACGCCGGTGATATTCTATCAATTCATTGTTGGCATTATTGGCTCTTTGCAAATTTTGACCCAGCCGCTTTTGCTGGCGCCCAGGGCTGTGCAAGCCGGCATCGCCACTCTGCCGCCGCGCGAAAATTATATGTTCATGATCCATATTTATCAGGAGTCTTTCGTTCGCCAGCGCTACGGCTATGGCAGTTCCCTGTTGTGGATTTTGTTCTTCTTCATCCTTATCCTGACCATCGTGATGACATACACCAGTAAATACTGGGTTTACTACGAAGTTAACCCGGAGGATAAATAATGAATAAAAAGCCTCTCAACCCTGGCCGTGTGTTTGAACGTTTTTCGCTCTATGCGGTCATCATCGCGCTGACCGTCATATTCATCCTGCCGATCATTTGGATGTTGATCAGTTCCGTCAAAGCCGAAACAGATTTCATGAGGTGGCCGATTCTATGGTTCGCGCCTGTACCCAAGTGGAGCAACTACGTTCAGGTCTTGACCAATCCCAAGTATGGCTTCATGAAAGGCTTATTGAACTCAACCATACTGGCGCTGATCTTTTCAATACCCAATGTCATCTCCAGCGCCATTGCCGGTTATGCCTTCGCGCGTATGAAAGCGCCGGGACGTAACGGCTTCTTTATCATCCTAATGGCGATGATGATACCTGCCTCCGTGACAGTCATTCCCCAATTTGTTTTGTATTCGCGTCTGGGGCTGATCAACAACTACCTGCTCTGGTTCTTATGGGGACTGGCTGGCTCACCCTTCCAAATTTTGCTCTTCCGCCAGTTTTTCGCCTCCTTCCCGAAAGAGTTGGAAGATGCCGCTGCCATTGATGGCGCGGGTCCGATCCGCACCTTTTTTCAAATCTTTTTACCCAACGCCCAACCAGTTATGGCGGTTACGTTCCTATTCGCCTTCAGTTGGGTCTGGGGCGATTGGTTCCACCAAGCCTTTTACCTGAGCGGCGAAAAAGCCACCCTGGCGATGAAGCTGGCAACCGCATTCACCGACCCCAAAGGCAATCCGATTGTTACGCTCACCCTGGCGGGGTTGGTGATTTACGCCCTGCCCCTCATCATCGTCTATTTCCTGATGCAAAAGCAACTTGTGCAAGGCATCGTCACCACCGGTCTCAAAGGATAATTTATGACAGCGCTCCATGCCATCGCTTCCACCCCTCCGCTGGGTTGGAATAGTTTCGACTGCTTCAACGCCTCGGTCACTGAAGCCGAAGTCAAAGCCAATGCGGATGTTTTTGCCAAACGGCTGGCTCCGCTGGGCTGGGAATACGTGGTGGTGGATTTTTGCTGGTCGCACCCCGCTCCTCAACTGGAAAGTGCGCCCGATCTGGAACTCCTGCCCGATGGCAGCGTTCATCCTGGACTTGTGCTTGATTCGGTTAGTCGGCAGATTCCCGCCCCGAACCGATTCCCCTCCAGCGCCAGCGGACAAGGCTTCAAACCCCTCGGCGATTACATCCACTCACTTGGATTGAAGTTCGGCATTCACATCATGCGCGGCATCCCGCGTCAGGCAGTGCAACAAAACCTGCCCATCTCAGGCGGATTCCACGCCCGCGACATCGCCCAACCCGAAAGTATTTGCACCTGGCTCAATCACATGTGCGGCGTGGATATGTCGAAGCCCGGCGCGCAGGCATACTACAACTCCCTTTTTGAACTCTATGCCCAGTGGGGCGTGGACTATATCAAAGTCGATGATATGACCTATCCCTATCACGCCGCCGAAATCGAAGCCGTTCAGCATGCCATTCACGCCTGCGGACGCCCGATGATTCTCAGCCTTTCACCGGGACCTACGCCGCTCGAGTCTGCCGCGCATTTGCGTGAGTATGCCAACCTGTGGCGCATCTCCGCAGATTTTTGGGATGACTGGGCGCAACTCAAAAAACACTTTGAACTTTGCCGCGACTGGACTCCGCACATCGAAGCACACCACTATCCCGATGCGGATATGCTTCCGCTCGGCTCGCTCTCCCTGCGCGGACCGCAAGCCGCGCCGCGCCAAACCAACTTCACCCGCGCCGAACAGTTCGCGCTCATGTCGCTCTTTGCCATTGTCTGCAGTCCGCTGATGATCGGCTCTGACCTGCCCAGCACGGATGAATTCACCTTTTCCCTTTTGACCAATCCCGAAGTGCTCGCCGTTAACCAGCACAGCGAAAACACGCGCGTCTTATTTTTTAACGATACCTCCGCCGCCTGGGTTGCGGATGTTCCAAACAGTGCAGATAAATATCTCGCCCTGTTCAACCTCAGCGATACGGAGTGTGTAGTGAACGTCTCACTCTCTGATATAGGCTTACCTACCGCCTGCCAAATCCGTGACCTGTGGCAGCGTGCAGACCTCCCCTCTCAATTTACGAACACCTTTGCGCCCACGCTCCCCTCGCACGGCGGCGGCTTATATCGCATCAGCCACACATAAAGTAAAAAAACAAAACTCGTGTACAAAGGGATTTATAAAAAGGACTCTCACCATGTATCTCAACCTGCTGCACCGCGTTTCATCGGGGGACATGCATCCCTACTACCTCTTGCAACAAAAATATGCCCACGAGTTGGGTCTCAAAGTGACGCTCATGGTGACCATCGAAACCATGCAAGACCCGCAGCTCGTCGCAGAAGTGAAACGCTTTCACGATGAATACGGCGATGAGATCGGACTCTCGCTCAACATGGGCTACGACTCGCCCGAATTCCGCGAAAAGATCGGCGGCGCTGAAGATTTTCTCTGGCTCTACAACACGGATGAGAAACGCTTCATCATTCAACTGGCAGTCGACTACTTCCGCAAAATCTTCGGGCATGATCCCAAATCGGCTGCGACCTATCATCTCGACGCCATCAGCCAGCAGATACTCCACGAAATTTGCCCTTCAATCAAGATCGCAGTGGCGGGTTGTTTTGAAGAGGGCGTCAAGGTTTTCCACGGTTGTAACAACTCGTGGTATCTATTTAATGAAGGTATGCCCTGGGGACCCTGGTATCCTGCCAGAAACCACTCGCTCAGCCCCGCCGAAAACGAAGCCGATTGGACAGGCATCATCGGCGTGCCGCATCTCTCCCGTGACCTGGCACTTTCGTATGAAGGGCGCAACGATTTCTTTGCCAGTCATCCCGCCAACGCCCAGCGCGGACTTGCCAACGTCGGCTACGATCATC
>JBBSCM010000114.1:0-11361 GCA_038250295.1 Anaerolineales bacterium
AGTGATCAAAAATTTGTCCAACCAGGAAAGATCACCTTTGCAGTAATCGGGGACTATGGCCTTGCAGGACAAAATGAGGCGGATGTGGCAAATCTGGTCAAGGGCTGGAATCCTGATTTCATCGTTACTGTTGGGGATAATAATTATCCCGACGGCGGGGATAGCACTATTGATGCAAACATCGGTCAGTATTATCACGATTATATTTTCCGATATAGCGGCAAGTATGGGAATGGCTCGGCAACTAACAGATTCTTCCCATCGCTTGGCAACCATGATTGGGACCAAAACAACGGCAGGCAACAGGAACTCTACTTTACCCTTCCAGGCAACGAAAGGTATTATGATTTTGCGCAAGGTCCGGTTCACTTCTTTGTGCTTAATAGCAATTCAACCGAGCCCGACGGCGTTAAAGTCGATTCGAAACAAGCAAAATGGCTAAAAAAAGGGTTGGCAGCATCAACCTCAAAATTCGATATCGTTGTCCTGCATCATGCTCCATATTCATCCGGCAGGCATGGCTCCACAAGCTATATGCAATGGCCGTTCAAAAGCTGGGGGGCAGATGCGGTTTTGTCCGGTCACGATCATATCTATGAACGAATTCTTGTGGACGACTTCCCATATTTTGTAAATGGCGTAGGCGGCGCAGAGCTATATTATTTCAACTCAACCATCCCCGGCAGTCAGGTGCGTTTCAATCAGGATTTTGGGGCCATGCGTGTCGAAGCGGACAACCAAACCATGAAATTCCAATTTTTTACGCGGGCTGGAATTCTCGTTGATGAATATACGATCGGAAAAATAGTACCCAGTGTCTCATCCATCGTGCGCGCCAATCCCAACCCATCCAGTGCGGCAGTTGTGGATTTTATGGTCACTTTCTCTGGATCTGTGGCTGGCGTGGATGTGTCTGACTTTATATTAACATCCACAGCCGTAAACGCATCCATCTCCGCTGTCAACGGGTCCGGCAATACATACATTGTCTCAGCCCAAACAGGTAGCGGCGACGGCGCGATCCACATTGATCTAATTGACAATGACAGTATCGTTAATAGTTATGGCAACAGCCTCGGCGATATCGGCCCTGGAAACGGAAGTTTTCTTAATGGCGAGGCATATGATATTGATAAAACTACTCCAAATGTGGCTTCCATTGTTCGAGCCAGCAACAGTCCAACCAACGCAAGCGGCGTAGACTTCACAGTTACCTTCACCGAACCTGTGCTGGGTGTGGATGCTTTGGACTTTAACCTTGTCAATATCGCTGGAAGCGGCGCAACCATCAGCAATGTCAATGGCTCAGGCAATACTTATACCGTTTCCGTAAACACAGGGGCTGGAGATACCGCCCTGCGACTTGACTTGATAGACGACGACAGTATTACAGACCTCGCTGGAAATAAATTGGGAAGTATAGGAATTGGAAACGGCAATTACACGGTTGGCGAAACTTATAATATTGACAAAACGGCACCAATCGTCACTTCCATCACTCGGGCTGGTGCTGACCCGTCCAGCGCCTCCAGCGTGGATTTTATTGTCAGTTTTTCCGAACCAGTTACCGGCGTGGATTGGAGCGACTTCAATTTGAGTGTTACGAATAGTTCAGCCTCCATTATCAACGTGAATGGAGCGGGTAATATTTATATCGTTTCTGTTAGTACGGGAAATGGCGAAAATATCATCAGCCTTAACTTGACAGATGATGACAGCATCATGGATTCCGTTGGCAACACCCCTGGCGGCTTTGGCATTGCCAATGGCAATTTTAGCAATGGAGAAGTTTACACGATCCAAAAAAATGCGCCTGGTGTTACATCCATTATCCGGGCCAGTCAAAATCCATCCAACTCAGCCAATGTGGATTTTATAATCACTTTTTCAGAATCCGTGACGAATGTGGATATTTCCGATTTCAGCCTGACCACGGACATTAGCGGAGCGTCGATTGTCAACGTAAGTGATGTCAACCCGTTTTATGTTGTGACGGTGAATACAGGTTTTGACAGTGGCAACCTGCGTCTTGACCTGATCGATAACGACAGCATCATCGATGCATCTGGTAATCCGCTTGGCACAACTGGGGTCGGAAACGGAAACTTCATTAATGGCGAAACTTATACAATTGACAAGTCCGCGCCAATTGTTACTTCCATCATACGTGCCAGCCCAACCCCCACCAGCGCAACCAGCATCGACTTTATCGTGACTTTCTCTGAATCCGTAACGGGCGTGGATTCATTCGACTTCAGCCTGAATGCAGCAGGAATCAGCGGAGCATCCATAACCAGCCTAAAAACCGTTGATCCGTTTTATGTTGTCACCGTAAATTCTGGTAGTGGAACGGGCACACTCCGTCTTGATCTATCAGATGATGACAGTATCGTGGATGTTGCAGGCAACAAGTTAGGAGGTCCAGGCGCTGGAAACGCAAACTTCATCTCTGGAGAGATCTACAGTATTTCGAGAACATCTGTTAATTTTCCAGCCCCATCAAATCGAGAGCCAAAGATCAACTCACTAACCAATAATCCAATACCAATTTTTTCCTGGACAAAAGTCCGTGATGCTTCTGCTTATGAAATCGTCATTGCATCAGATGGCAACTTCTCGAATATCGCGGCAAACCAGATCGTCAACGGGCTGTCCTACACTGGCAACACACTGTTAAGAGATGGGGTTTATTACTGGCACGTTCGGGCATACACTTCAAATTTTCAAACCGGGAAGTTTAGCAGGACCAGTTCGTTCACTATTGATACAACGGCGCCGCCCGCGCCCGTACTGATCAGTCCAGCGGACAGTCTTCAAATGAGCAGACGGCCTGTATTTAGCTGGGATAAAATCAGTTCAGCTACGAAATACTTTATTGAGATAGATAATGATTCAGATTTCTCCAGCCCGGAATGGGCTGCGTTAAAACAACAGACAACTCACCAGGTGATCCTTATGCGGGCCGGCGCCTACTTTTGGCGTGTGCGGGCAAAGGATACGGCGGGCAACTGGGGAAATTGGTCCATGACATTCACATTCAACTTTCGCTAAAACGCAATAATCATATGGGGGTGTTTCATTTCAGTTGAAACCGTCTCGAAGGTTGGCACAAACGACCAAATTTTCTCGACAAAACCTTCGGGACGTTCTTTTTGTCAACTCATTTGAAACACATCCTAATCATATGGGTTATTTTGATTCGTGGCTGGAAAAACGGATTTGTAAGCAGTGGTAGGATATATCCTGGCATGTATCAGGTACACAAGCAGCAGAATAAACTCCAGAGATACGATATTTATGATATTTATCTAGTATATTGACAATCCAAGTTGAGTTGGTTATACTCTTAACCATGAAATCAACGCGTGACAGGATTTTACAAACTTTATTGCAGAAACCCCGCTCTACCATCAACACTTTGGCCGAAGCTGTCGGGATTAATCCCATTTCTGTGCGACATCATCTCACGAACCTCCAGATAGAGGGCCTGGTAGAAGGCCAGGAGGAGCGCCATGGCGTGGGCCGTCCGCGTTTGGTATATATCCTAACTGATGAAGGCATGGAACGCTTCCCTACACGCTATATGCAGCTAACAACTCGTTTGCTGACTCAAATGAAAGAAACAATGCCGGGGCCTGTGGTCGCAAAACTATTCAGCCAAATTGCCGAGGATGTAGCTGGTCAGTATTCGAGTGATATGAAAAACCTAAGTATGGAAGAGCGGCTTGACTTTGTCAAAGAGATGCTGGGGCACGAAGGATTTACAGTGGAATGGGAAAAGAAAGACGGGCAGTACCAAATCCACGAAATTTCCTGTCCCTACTATCAAATTGGCATGACCCACCCTGAAGTCTGCACGGTTGACCAAACGCTGATCTCCAAAATGCTGGCATTGCCTGCCAATAAAGTTCAATGCATTTTGGATGGCGCCACACATTGCACTTACGTGGTGCAGCCCACGAAATAAAATTTTAAAGAACAAAAGGAGCCGAAATGAGCGACCCTGAAATCAAAGAAATCCAGTGGAGCCTCCACACAACCCACCCCGAGCGTGTAGAGGAAGTACGCGCCCGCCTCTCTGAAGTAATTGATCCTGAAATTGGAATGAACGTCATCCAGCTAGGCTTGATCCGCGATGTTAATATCACCTCAGAAGGCATTGGCCACGTCAAGCTAATGCTGACCACACCTTTCTGCCCGTACGGCCCCGCCATGATCGAAATGACCAAAGCCAAGGCTGTCGAAGGTCTTAATATGCCTGTCAACATTGAAATGGACATGGGTCTGTGGGACTTCTCCATGATGGAAGACCCATCCGCATTGGATTGGGGTATGTACGCGTAGTTAGTTTGTTAGTTTGATAGTTAGTTTGTTAGTTAGTTTGTTAGTCTCGAAGTCAAAAAGACGCCATCCATCCTGGACAGGCGTCTTTTCTATTTCTCGTGCTATTCCCCTTTCTTCCAATGCATTACATGCGGCTGTTCGCCTTCCGCAAATCCTGAAATAACGATCAAGGCACTTACAACATTCCTGGAGGAATTCTTCCAGCGGTGCGGCAGTCTCGAAGCAAACAATAAACTGTCTCCCGCAGAGAGATCAAAAGCCTGTTTCTCCACAAAGTATTCCAATTGACCGCGCAAACAAAATACGAACTCATGCCCCGAATGAACAATATTGTGCGGCCCGCTTGATGCACCGCTTTCCAATGTGAGCATGAACGGCTCCACACGCCCTGAGAACTGCTCCCCTCCCAACGCTTCAAACACACCGCGCGTAAATGACATGCGGGTTCGTTCGTCTGACTTCAAAAAGACGATCTGCTTCCTTTCAGTCTCCGCTCCAAAAAATGCGGTGATGGAAACCCCCAAGGCATCTGCCAATTTATATAAAGTACTGACCGAGGGGGATGTTTTCCCACGTTCGATCATGCTCAATGCATTCGCAGAGAGTCCGCTTTTGGTGGCGAGCGTACGCATGGATATGCCGCGTGCCTCGCGCAATTCACGCAAACTCGAGGCCACGTCAACTGAAGCTGCTTCACGCACAAATTGTTCCATAAGGTTTCCTTTCTAAAAAATATTTCTCTACCGTACATTCACTCATTTTTACCGCGAAGAACGATAAGTAGTATGCTTTTCTTTGCGATCTGCCCTGGCACCGCCCGCCATTATTATCCCCGAAGCGGCGCAATCGGTTAAGAAATCCGATCTCGCAAAACAGTCGCTCTGCTACTATAGCAACCGTTTGAGCGTACGCGTACGCTTTTTGATTGATCGCAGCGTGTTGGTCTGCGGCTAACTGACAACCTTTGCGGACACACTACGAATATTTTCGGACGGCCAACACAGCATTATGACCGCCAAAGCCAAAGGCATTGCTAATGGCAAGCGATATTTTTAATTCACGCGCCTGGTTCGGAATGTAATCAAGGTCACATTCGGGGTCAGGCGTTTGATAATGAATTGTAGGCGGTAGGACGCCATCACGTATCGCCTGTACGCAGAAAATTGCCTCCAGGGCACCGGTTGCGCCCATCATATGCCCGGTCATGGATTTTGAGGAGGATATTGGAATCTTGTATGCCAAATCGCCAACAGCGGCTTTTATGGCGCGAGTCTCAGCCTGGTCATTTAGCACTGTACCTGTGCCATGCGCATTGATGTATTCAACATCGTCTATATTGGCTTTTGCAGAAGATAGAGCCATGCGAATGGCTGATGCGCCGCCTGCGCCATGTTCGTGAGGCGCAGTGACGTGGTAGGCATCTGCAGTTGCGCCATAACCAGCCAGCTCAGCCAGAATATTTGCGCCGCGCGCCTTTGCATCTGATTCGCGCTCCAACACCAAAACGGCCCCGCCTTCCCCCATTACCAAACCATCGCGATCCCTGTCGAAAGGCTGCGGTGTCATTGAATAATTATCGTTGTGACGGGACATTGCGCCGACACGGTCAAACGCAGCCACGCCGGTGGATGTGATCGTTGATTCGGCAGCGCCCGCAAGCGCAGCGTCGATCATTCCCGTGCGCAGCATCATCAATGCAGTGCCGATCCCATCAGAGCCTGAAGCACAAGCCGAAGCCACAGAAAAACAAGGTCCCTTAATTCCAAATTCAATTGCCGCCATGCCCGCGCCGCCATTGGACATCAACATTGGAATTAGGAATGGGCTAACACGCCGCGGCCCCTCCGCGTGGTTGGTCAAAATAGCATCCTGCAGGGAATGCAATCCTCCGATGGCAGAAGAGATAATGACACCGATACGCCCGGCATTTGAATCTGTGATCTGCAAACCAGAGCTGTCCAAAGCTTCTCTTGCCGCGGCAATGGCAAACTGCTCGAAACGGTCACGCCTGCGGGCTTCTTTTGCATCCATAAAATTTTCGGGCTTGAATCCTTTTACTTCTGCGGCGATATGTACCTGCAAAGCGGCCGCGTGTGAATCAAACAAAGTGATGGGTCCAACGCCTGAAACGCCATCCACCAGATTAGTCCATGTTTCCTTCACGTTCAGGCCAAGAGGATTAACTGTCCCCATTCCTGTAATAACAATACGTTCCTGCATTCTGCCTCCAGCGATAAATTCATAATAATATATTGATCTTAAATAAAACACCGCAAAGTAAAAAACGTGACGCTCAAAACAAACCGCCGTTTCCCACTTCGCCCAAAGCCTGCTCAGCAAGAGCAGGCTTTATCCACCTTTGGAAATTTCCCGCCATTCACGCTGTAACAAACCGTAATGATATTCACTGGTATAAACCCCATTGATAAGGAAACTCTCAATAAAGTGCGCCTCCCTCCGAAAACCGAGCTTCTCCAATGTACGGTAGGAGGCGACATTTTCCACGTCACAATCTGCGCTGACACGGTGCAGATCCATGTCTTCGAATAGATATTCCAGCAGGCAGGGAATCACCTCAACGGCATAGCCTTTTCGCCAATGCCTTGAAGCAATGGTAAAACCGATCACAGTCTGCCTTATATCATCCTTTTTGACATGGCATCCAAGGTCGCCGATCAACTCATCTGTATCTTTCAAAGCAACTGCGAATTGAATCCAATCGCCTTGTTTAGGGGCATTTATTTCTTTCATTGAAGAAACAAATTTCTCGGCTTTTTCGCGCGGATATGGATTCCCCCAACCTTGATACCTGGCTACTTCAGGGTCATTGCGATAAGCCAGAAATGATTCAAGGTCATTGTCAATAAAGTTCCGCAAAGTCAGCCGCGTTGTCTGCAAGTACATTTTATTCACCAGGCTTGGGAATATAATCCCCTTCCACCCATTCTTCGCCGTTCGGCCCAATTTCCTTCTTCCAAACTGGGACAATTTCCTTCAAGCGGTCAATGCCATAACGGGCTGCATCAAACACACCCGTGTCACGGTGCGCGGCTGTACATGCGATCAACACAGTGGGCGTTTTGGGATACAGCCTGCCAATCCGCTGGACGATGGCAATCCCTTCAATAACGGGCCAGCGTTCACGGATCTCTTCGGCAACTTGTTTCATTTTTTCTTCCGCCATGGGACCATATGCTTCATATTCCAAATATTCTGTTTCATGCGGATCATCACGAGATGTGACTCCGCGCACCATGCCAGTGAAAATCGCAGCCGCGCCTGTTGAGGTCAGTGTGATCTTTGCAAGCAGATCGTTCAGGTCAAGTTCAGATTCGGTGATCGAGAATATAGTTGGGAGGTTCATTTTTTCCACTACCAGGTAAATGTCTTTCATGATACAGATTCTCACCTGCGCTGGCGTGCGGCGCAAGTGTCGGTCGCTGCGCTTCCTCAGAATGACACAAATCTATCCACCAGAAACAGGCGGAAACATGCCAACTTCAGCGTTCATCGGCACAATCGCTTCATCAAAGGCGTATTCACGGTTAATAGTGATAAGTACTGATTTCATGGAATCTTTGAGATTCGGATAATCTGACGAGAGTTTATCCTTCAGGCCCTTGATGGTCAGGTCAACTGGAATATCAAGTTCGAGAGTTTTTACTCCAGCGCGGTCGCGAATGGTGGCGAAGAAAAGCAATTTAATCTTATTCATTTACTATATCGCCTGATTGACCGCCATGCTTTTCGATCAAACGGATGTTCTGGATTCGCATGGTCTTCTCGGCGGCCTTTGCCATATCGTAGACGGTCAACGCGGCAATTGAGACAGCGGTCAAGGCTTCCATCTCCACGCCTGTTTTGCCGGTCACTTTTACAGTGGCAGTAATAACAACGCCGGGAATGGATTCGTCGAGGGCGAGGTCGACATCCACTTTTGAAAGGAAGAGGGGATGACATAACGGAATCAGCTCCGAGGTCCGTTTTGATGCGGTAATGCCCGCGATCTGCGCCACAGTTAAGACATCCCCTTTTTTGATCTGGCCGGCGCGGATCAAGTCAAACGTTTCCTTCTGCATGTGGACCTCGCCGCGCGCAACAGCCACACGTTCGGTATCGGGCTTGTCGCCCACATCCACCATGTGAGCGCGGCCTTGTTCATCGAGATGAGTAAGCTTGGACATAAGCAGGATTATACACTGGTATAATTTGCGCGCTATGGAGAACCTGTTAGGGCATCAAATCACCGGCTACAAAGTGCAAACCTCTATTTACGAGGGGCCTCTTGACCTGTTGCTCAGTTTGATCGAACGCTCAGAATTAAATATTACGGCTATTTCGCTTGCGACGGTAACCGATCAATACTTGTCTTATTTACGCGGGCTTGAACAAATGAAGCCTGATGAAATTTCATCGTTCCTGGTGATCGCAGCGAAACTGGTGCAGATCAAGTCTGAGGCATTATTACCGCGCCCCATTGAGCGTGAGCCTGGCGAAGAAGACCCTGGCGTTGAATTGGTCGAGTTATTGATCTTATACAAGCGTTACAAAGAAATTGCTGGCTGGCTGGTGGAGAGGCAGGAAAATAATTTACGCACACACCTGCGCGTCGCACCGCCGCCCAAAGTGGAAGCAAAACTTGACTTGTCGAATCTGACGCTCGAAGGGCTGCTTGTTGCAGCGGAATCTGCTTTTTCGAAGGACAAGGACAAAAAAGCACTCGGGTCGGTCATAGCGGCTCCACGGGTTACCATCCGCGAGAAGATCGAATTCATCACGAAGACGATGAAAAATATTCAGCGTATGACCTTCAGCGGATTGATCACCGATAAATCCACACGTATTGAGATCGTAGTTACGTTTTTAGCAATGCTGGAATTGGTCAAGCGTTATCATATCTCGGCAGTTCAAAGTGAGTTGTTTGGAGAGATCGAGTTTGAAAAAATGGGTGAATGGAAAGATGATGAAGAGATTGATATTGAGTTTGAATAGGCCGCGCTCCAGCGCGGCCTATTTTTTTTCTTCCATAATCTTTCTGTTTCCATGTTCTCCAAAACGGGAAAACAGCCAAACCGAGAGCATTGCCCCAAGGCTATCAAATACCAGAACATCAAGGACAGACGCGCGACGCCCCGGCACAAATGATTGATGAAATTCATCGGTCGCTGAAAATATGACGGCCATAAGCCATGCCAGCCAATAATATTTCCTGTCGTATTTTAACCAATGGATATAGGTTAACGCAAGCAAGCCATAGCCGATCATATGACTTGCTTTTTTTATAAAATAATCCCAACCCAGAAAATCGGGCAGGTTATCGCCAGGTTGTGCAGAAAAAGCAAAAATGACCAGCATGATTAATAGCGCGGGAAACCAGCGCGGTACAATTGAAAGGATTTTTCTCATTCTGAGGCACCTTGATCGGAAAAAATGAAGTTCTATTGAAAAGTAATAATGAGTGGCTGCATTTTACAGATCCGCATCATATTGTAAACGCAACCCGTGCGGCCGATGTGCGCAAAGCATTACAGGAAGTCGAGCGCCTGGTCAACTCAAACCACTGGCATGCGGCGGGATTCGTCAGCTATGAAGCCGCACCCGGATTTGACAGCGCTTTGCATGTGCGGATCGCTGATGATTTTCCGCTGGTCTGGTTTGGATTGTATTCCGAGCCGCAAAGTGTAAACCTACCATCGCTTGAAATTGAATTCAGCCCGCTAAACTGGCAGGCATCAGTTGAGCGCGAGAGCTACAACAAGTCAATTGATAGAATAAAGAATTACATCGCCAGCGGCAGGACGTATCAGGTCAACTACACCATGCGCTTGAAGGCAGACTTCAATCGGAATGAATGGAGCTTTTTCGTAAACCTTGTTCAAGACCAGAATAAATATGCGGCATATATCGATACTGGTCGTTATGTGGTCGGTTCGGCTTCGCCTGAGCTTTTCTTTAAATTAGATGGGGATAAAATATTCAGCCGCCCCATGAAAGGAACTGCCAAACGCGGACGCACCCTCTCAGAAGACAAGGAACAAGCTGAATGGCTGCGCAACTCAGTCAAAAATCGCGCCGAGAACGTGATGATCGTGGATATGCTCAGAAATGACATCGGGCGCATCGCCAAGATAGGCAGCGTCCATGTTCCTGAATTGTTTCGGGTCGAAAAATATCCCACTCTCTTCCAACTGACATCAACGGTTCAGGCAAGGACGCAGGCTTCAGTAACTGAAATCTTTTCCGCGCTTTTTCCATGCGGGTCAATAACAGGCGCGCCAAAAATCAGCACGATGAATATCATTGCAGAGTTGGAAACATCCCCACGAAAAATATATACCGGCAGCATTGGCTATATTTCACCAAACCGCAAAGCTCAATTTAACGTAGCCATTCGGACCGCGCTGATTGACAGGGAAAACAATATTGCAGAATATGGAGTCGGCGGCGGGGTGGTCTGGGACTCAACCAGCGCAGATGAGTACGATGAGGCCCTTCTCAAAGCGCGGATCTTGACGGAAAGCCCAGTGGAATTTTCACTGATCGAAACCATGTTATGGACACCCGAAAATGGCTATTTCCTGAGGGAGAAACATATTGAAAGAATGCGGGATTCCTCCGAATATTTTGATTTTACTTTTTCCCTTGAAAAACTTGAAGCTTATCTGAATGAGCTTGCGAGTGAATTTAAGTCGGCGCAGCGTATTAGGATCTCATTGAATAGATTCGGGGAACTCAAAGCAGAGACAAAAAAATTTCAGGCACAGAAAACTTCTTTCAAGGTTCGTTTGGCGGAACAACCGATTGATTCAAAAGACATATTCCTATACCACAAGACCACGCGGCGCGAGGCATATCCCGCCTGTGCGCCGTCACTAGATGATGTGCTGCTATACAACGAAAATAATGAACTAACTGAATTCACAATCGGCAATCTTGTCGTTGAAATAAACGGCGAATTATTTACTCCGCCAATATCCTGCGGTCTGCTGGCTGGCACATTTAGAGCGCAATTGTTGG
>JBBSCM010000115.1:0-11359 GCA_038250295.1 Anaerolineales bacterium
AATCTGCGGTTTGCATTCCAATCCTCTTTGAACTGGTCTCTGCGCATCACCCACAAGCTGATACCTGCCACAGCGACAACGGCAAATGCCACGCTGATGGAGACCCGTGTATAGGGTATTCCCACCGAACCGCCCATCCAGGAGATCCATGCAAGCAAAACCAATCCCACAATACGGCTCAGCGGATATGAATACTGGCGAATTCCCGGTAAAGCCAAACGCGCGATCGGGTAGGCAAAGAGTCCCAGCACGAAGACGAACATATACCAAATGACCACGCCTACGATTGGATATTTATTTTGTATCCAATCGTAATCAAACAACTGTGACCATGTGCCGCCTGTACGCTGCGCCGCAAGGCGCGTATCGGGCAGCATCAGGTCCTTGTAATCGCTGGCCTGCTTCGGCGTGAGATGAACGACGTTCGTCAGATCCGATGTGCTGAGCAATGTGGATACTTCAGTTAAGTTAAAGTCTTTCGTCTTTTGAAAGATCAATACTTTGGGATGGTCATAGAACGTGAAGGCTTCTTCCGCAGACTGGTCGTTAATGACCAATGAACCAAATGTTGGATATGATTCAAAAACTTCCACCAGTTCAAATCCCAGGTTGCCTTTATATTGTCCGGGCTGCGCAACGCGATAACACTCGATAATATTCTCGTCCGCCGGGCAGCCGAGCAGTTCGCGGTAATACAAAGTGGTCAGCGGATATCGTTCCGGCAGGCGTGTGATCTGCGCATACTGATGATTGGTGGGGATGAGGATATAGTCCGCCTGATTAAGCATTTCCACATAGCGGTTAAGCTTGTCCGCGTTTTCATCCCAATATACTTCCAAGACCAGGTCACCGCGATACATAAGGCTCGCAGGATTAAAAGGATCGTAACCATCCACACGGAAAGGCAGCCCATAGTCATAACCTGTCTCATTAGCAAGAGCTGAACCCGTTAAGACAAGGCCGCTTCCAAGTGTCTCAATTTTTAAAACATAAGGCTGGCCTTTGATGACAGGAATCGCTTTATCAAATGAAAAAGAGACCGATGGCCCCCGCAAGTCATCCGCTGAGAAATAATCTACCGACTGCGAAGCAGTGCCTAAAGCGGTATCCGGTAATGCTGCAGAAAACAGAGTCAGCACAATGGTCGAGGGAGAAGCAGAATCCATTGCGTGACCAAGCACGATCCCAGAGACCTGTCCATCAAGGTTGGGGACAAATGTAGTGGTAAACGGTGTGTCCGCCTGAATGACCATATCAATGGGGACACCCACAGGCTGGCTGTACATGCCATCCTCTGTTGTTTCAATCTGAATGTTTATAGGCCCCGCAGCATTTTGAAAGATCCAACGCGAGGCGGTCATGCGTGTCTCTTCACGCAGATAAATGCTTTGGAATGCAAATGCCCAAATGGCGGTGAGGGTGAGAACGACTGTGCCAACAAGTACCGCGACCACAGACCATAGACGGTTGACCATGGTCTGCGGTCTGTCGTCTGTGGTCTTTTTTATTTTCGCCAACTCGAAAATGAACCAGGCGGCCATCATGCACAACAGCGGATAGACCGGCAGTTGATAACGCATGGTGGGATTAAACTGAAGCGATTGCCATGTAAAGTAAAATGCCGTCCAACCCCATAACAATAGATGTTTCCGTTCGCCTTTGATAATGCGCCAGCCCATTAAGAGAAAGCCAGCCCATGCCAGAATGCCGAGCGGAAGTCCCAGCCCCCAAACGGTTAAGTTTGTAAATGAATATAAATGCGTGCGCCGCGCCCATTGCAAATTCCAGGGCAGGTCGGCCTCGCCAGTTGCCTGTGCACGTTGTTGCTGAATATCCGCCACCCAGCGTGGGTCTGGTAGTAAACCATCGAAGGCGTAAGGCTGGAAAATACGGAATGAGATCAAACTTGCAAGTCCGCCAGCAATAAGACATACAACAACCAGCGTCCAATAATTGGAATGCCCTGATTGTGTCCTTGACTGGTCGTTTTCTTTTACATTGATAAAGTATCTCAGAATGAATGCGCCAGGCAACAAGATGGCTAATGGATATATATTGAGTTTGGATGCCAGCGACATGCCATATGCAGCACCAAAGCCAATGCTGAGGAGAAAAAGCGGTTCGCGAACAAATCGTGATAAGGAATTTGTAATTCGGGGATCAAGGTTCGATGTCTGGGTTTTATCGCTTTCAACAATGACATCCGATCTCTGCGCTTCTGAGTCGAAGCTCTCTGCTTCCTGTTCCCTGTCCTTAACCTTCCATTCCAAAATTGCAACAGCGAAATAGATTGCAAGGAATTCAAAGGTGTTGACAAACAGATCCGTGGTAAAAAAATGGGATTGTTGGATCTGCATGACAGCCAGTGAAGAAAATAATGAAGTCAGAAGCGCAACGCGGTAGTTGTATACGCGCGAAACGATGAAGTACAAAAACACGATAGCAAACAGGTCTGCAATCGCAGAGAACTGGCGACCAAAAATCCTCAGATCGGATTGGTTTGTTGCCTCCGCCATGATGCGCATCAAGGTCATCGGCAGATTGCCGTATACAAAGGAGCCATAACCGCGATTATATGGATTGAGCGTCGATGTTTTGCTGTTGAAATAATCGCCAATGCTGAGCCATTGTTTTTGTTCAGCAGAGCAGGCTTCTACAGGGATGGTTTCATCAGTGCATTTCTGCGCCTGCAAGCTGTAGAGTACTCCACTAAAAGTGTTTTCATCCGGATGCTGGTGCTGACCTTCACCCCAATTCAGGCCGGTTAAACGCAAATAGCCTGCAAGGAGCAGGACAAGAATAAAAAGCACATCATAAAACCACGCGCGTTTTTGGCTCATAAGTTATTTATGTCATTGACACTTGCGCCGCACTGCGCTTGTTGCAGTGCAGTGAGCAATCTCCTCATTGTTAGAGATTGCTTCGTCGCGACACCTGCCCTGGCGGGCGGTGCCAGGGAGAGCAAGAGCGCTCCTCGCAATGACGATGTTCTCCATGAGATTATCTCTCAACCATAAAAATCATAAAATCCTTGTTTTCGTACGTTGAAGTATAGCGGGTCAGAACGCCATTCGGATAGAGTTCTTTAAGAGCTTTCTCAGTTTCCAAATCTTCACGCCAAAAGATGAACATCTTCGGAACAGGCACGCTCAATGATTCAGAAAGATGATCGGGAAACAGGGCAAAATCACGGTCGGGAATGCCCGCCCAAACACCGGGCAGACGCGTATCCACCCAATGCGGATAGGGCACGATCCAGACCGTGTCCGTCTCTCCATATTTATCACGGAAGTCGCTGATCACCATGCCCATTTCAGATGTGTTCCAGGCAGTCGCCCTAAAATTCCTGTCAAATTTATTAAAGACAATATCGTAGTTCTGATAAGCGGATGCGGCAAACAGAACCCCGGTCATGGCATAGGCGATGAAAACCCGTTTCCTTTCGGATCCCAAGCCTGCCACCAAACCTTCAAGCGCCAGCGCGCTGACGAGGATCACCATCACCGATGCGCCGCCTGCGCGATTCAACGCGGGGTTTTCGTCAGGATAAGCCAGTGAAAGAACCGACGGCATGATCAAAACTGGAATGGAAACCAGCAGAAACAGGTCACGCCAATCCCGTTGACGCACATAACGCGCGACCAACAAGACGAGGCCGATCACAAACAATGCACCTGTCACCACATCCAATGCCGGACGGTTTGGCATGGAATTCACCCAGATATTGCCGTCATTCCAGTTGAACATCAGCAAGCCATGGGATAAATTCGAGAGGAATATCTGCCATGCGGGGCCGGGCAGGGCAGTTTCCACTGAAGTTAAACGGGTAAAGGCGCGTGCGCCAAAAATAGCAGGATTCGCGATCCAATAACGCAGGAGAGGCAAAAAGACAAAGAGAGAGGTCACGACAATAATGACGAGCCACCCTAACGCTTGTTGACTGGTCGCTTTCGATCTATTGTGCAATATATAAATAATGAAGGCGATCACCACAAGAATGGGCACGATCCGGAACGGACTATACCCATGCAAGCCGAGTCCGAGGAAAAGGCCGGAGAGCAGGAAATCGTTTCGGTTTCGAGTACGCAGGCCTCGGATCAGATAAAAAAGCGTGGGCGCGGCGAAGAGCGGATAAAGCGGAAAGCGAAGTCCAACACGCGAGATCACATTCGGCCAGTAGGCGATCCCAAAAAGAAATAACGCGAACAACCCCGCGCGCGCGCCGCCAAATTCTCTTCCAAGCAAATAAATATAGGGGAGTGTAAAAATGCCGAGCAGAGCTGTGCCAAGTTTCAGACTTAAGTAGGATAAGCCCGTGCCAAAGACATTGGCAACCAGCAGAGTCCAATACATTTGAATGGCTTCCCGGCCTGTGTTGCGCGGGAAGAAAATACTATATTCACCCAGTGAGATGTCGTATACATCCAGGATTTTTTCAGCATGATCGCTGAATGGCTCGGATGGAATGGATGCTGTTTTATAAAGCCGAAAGAAGAGCGAGGCCGCAAACACCGTGATGATAAGCGCGTTCCAAAGTATTTTTTTTCTTCGCTCGTCAGAACTTATTCGTTTTTCAGCTTTTGGTATTTTTATCCAAAGCGCATAAAAGAGACAGCCGAGCGCCAATACCCAAAGTGTGAGGTTGGTGATCGTAAACACATAAGATTCACCAACTTCAAAACGCCAGAATGCGAGGGAAGCAAAGATAATCGAAAGAATAAATGGGATCAGGCGTGTGGTGAGATTATCGGGCGTGTGTTTAAAAACAGGCAGGGCGGGCAAATGCCATTCATCTTTGCTGTAAGCCCAGATCACCAGGCCCACTGCAAACACATACAACGCAATAGCGATGTTTGCCTGTCGGTTTGGCGGCTCCAATATGAACTGCGCGCTCAGGGCGAGGAAAAGCGCCAGCATGGAACGCCACGGAAAATATGAAGCGCGCGCAGGCTCTTCAGGTCTTTGTTCTCCCGCAGGGACATGATGAGCGACATCAATGACAAGTGTACGATTAAGCTCATCACGCCGGCGCGCATCCCATAAGGAACGAATGAAATTAAAGAAGGACGACCAGTCTTTTGTGACGGATTTATACAGGTCAAGAACAGTGGGTTCCTGCTGAGACTCTTCATCTGGCAATTCTGGAATTGAAAATTGGGGTTCGTTGCTCATTCAACAATGCTCTTTATTTCTTTTTTGCTATCACCAAAATGCTCTCGCCCCATGTTCTGGGCAAAAATACAAAACCTGTAATGGCCTGCAAACCGCCAAGTGAGCCGAATAATAACTTCTGAATCTGTTTTGGAACATAACGAATGTATGGCACATCCCAGAAGCCGTCTGAGAACACTTTTAGCGGACTGAAGCCCGCGTTCCTGATCAATTCAAGCCATTCCTGCGGCTGTTTCAGCGAGATGTGTGTCGGGTCTTGATACCCGATCCATTTTTCACCTTTCCACGGCTTGAGCAGCGATCCAAGATTCGGTGTGGCGAGGATCAGGTAGCCGTCTTTTGCAGTGACACGTCCGATCTCATTGATCGCTTTTTCAGGATTCGGTAAATGCTCCACGATATGCTTAATGATCACAACGTTAAAGATGCCGTCTTCAAAGGGGAGTTCCTGCGCAGAAGCAGTTTGTAATGAAGATTTATTTACAACGGATTTGGATTCTTTGACCGCCCAGTGGTTTAGATCGATGCCGACCGTTTCAAACGTGTCTTCGAGCTGGGCCACCAAATGTCCCATGCCTGACCCCACCTCCAGCAGACGCGCTCCGCGTGTGCCATATCGCCTTGCAAGCATGGCAAAGAAGCGGTTAGACCACCAATACATACTGTATTTGGCAAAGGTGATATTGGCGTAGGTGTGGGTGGAAAAATATTTTTCGTCGAAAGACATGGGGAAAGATCAGTAATTAGTAATCAGTTTCCTGCTTATTTCTTGCGGGCAATGTAAAAAGTAAATGTCCCATTTTCGACTGGTTCCGGCGAGGCATATTTCTTGACATATTTTTCAGTCAAAGCCAGGTTCCATTTTGTGCGGGCGATAATCCATTTTCCGGTGAGCAGTCGCGCCACAACAGATGGGATGCCAAAATAGTGTCCCCATTCTAACACGCGCATGGACTCGGGTGAAAAATAATTCCACGAGCGTTCGAGCATTAACCCTGCGCGTTCGAGGCGCGCCTGCCAGACATCGGATTCATCTGCATGAGAAACACGTGAAATTTTTCTGAACCATTCGGTATAGCCTTTCCCCAGCGCCTTTGAAATGGACAATTCACTTAAGTATCTTGTGTTCGGCACACAGAAATAAAATGGCGCATCGGGTTTCAGCACGCGCGCCGTCTCTGCAAGGACAGCATCTATGTGCGGAATATGTTCCAGCACCGAGTTGCTGAATCCGCTGGCGAAATGATTGGAAGGAAAGGGCGAGAGCGCGCCATCAGCTTCCACCAATGATTTATAAGCGCCGAATTTCCTGGCTTCGTGAATGGGTCCATGCCAGGGGTCGAGACCCACATCCAGTTTCTGATCAAAGGTCAGGGAAGCGAAATGACCGTCACCACAGCCCACGTCATATACAGGAGCTGGAAGAGGCAGGTCTTGATAATAGGAAGATTCGATTGCACGCAGGAAGGCGCGGAAGTAAGGCAGGTCACGGAGTTGTAAATAGAGGAAATCTTTTTGCAAGCCCATCTATTTAATCTCTTCGGAAGGTTTGATGATCCAATATGCCAGCGCCCCAATTAATGGAACAGCACAAATAATAAGAACCCATATTCCAAGAGGTGTGCCACTTAATTTTTTCTTTCTAAGATCCAGTAGCGCAATGATTGGGAATCCAATCATTATAATTGCAGGAATCAACTGTATTAAAAGCAAGCCAGTATTAATACCGAGCCCGTCCATGTTTTATTTCCTTTTCTTCATCAGTTTTTCAAATAGTTTTTCATATTCCTGCGCGATTGAGTCAGGATCGTATGCCTGCTTGATGGCTTCGATATCTCCCTCATATTTTTCGGGTTCATCCAACACATCCAAAATTGCGTTGGCGAGGCTTTCTGCATTTCCAATTTCAGAAACTTTTCCCATTCCATGCATCCTGACCGGCTGGCGCACCCCGGGCAAAGCCGAGGGAACAGATGGCACGCCGTTTATCATCGCCTCGATCTGCACAAGACCAAACGCTTCGGTTGAATTAAGCGAAGGCACGGTCAACACATTTAGGTTGGGATATAACGCTGCCATTTGCACAGGGTCAAGGTTGCCTAAAAATCTCCAGTGGCCTTTGGCTTGATAATCAAGGATGCGCGGGATGAGGCGGTCATAATATTCCTCTTCGCCCATTACCTGACGATATTGTCCCGCAAACAAAACCTGCGCCTTCGGATATTTTTCCAGGATGGCTGGCAGCGCGTCCAAAAGAACTTCGACTCCTTTTTCTGCGGCGAAACGGGCAGCCATCCCAATGACTGGATTCCGCTCCGGGATTCGATTTATCAATGCAAAGGCAGAAACATCGTCAGGCGCAGGGTCAGGCAATTCGACGGGCGGCAGGATCGGGGTCAGTTTTGATGCGTAGCGAGAGAGGAAGGATGAGTGATCGGCGTAGTCCTGTGTGTACGTCACAATATGATTCGCTAAAAGTCCCGCCATGTTATTTTGAAATTTAACAACGAGATTCACAAAGCGATTGAATATGCCGGGCGGCAGGTGCAAATCACAATGATAGGTGAGCACGGCGGGCTTGCGGAAGAGGCGCGCGCGCAAAGCAACACCGGGCGCATCGAATTGAGGCAGATGCATTTGAACAACATCATGCTGGGCAACGAGTTTGGTGGCGACCAATCCGAAAGTTGGCGCGATCACACCCTTGCTGACTCGCGCCGCAACAGGCACACGGATGACGTTGACACCATCCATCGTCTCTTCCAGCGGAAGGGATGGATCGTATTGCGTGGTCATCACGGTCACCTGATGTCCGCGTTTGACAAAGGCGCGCGCGAGACGCTCGGCGTAAATGGTAAGACCCGAGGTATGCGGGCGATAGTAGGTGAGAACAGTTAATATTTTCATAACGCGGGAAGATTATACACCACGAAAAACAGTACTTTATACGGGGTGAATTAAAGAAACACTGTGGTTTAATAAGTTATGTTTTTGGCAAATTAGAGAGTTGAAAGATTCTATTACTTTAGTGGAGACGGCAAATGAAACTTTTCAACAAGACATTCATACTGATGGTCTTATTTACATTGAGCGCGTGTGCCGCTCAAGAATCTGTTCCAACTGAACCCGCAGCCACAGCCACTCCAATCCCAACCGAGGTACCCATGTCAGAAGCCATTCTCAATTCAGTACTAACTATAAAGGAAGCGGACAACCTCCCATTGAAAGACCCTTACGGAGTGGCCGTTGATTCTGAAGGTAATATTTATATTTCCGATTCGGGAAATTCTCGCATCTTAAAGTTAGACTCAGCAGGCAATCTGCTGGCTTCCTGGAATAAAAAAGGAAGCGGCGATGGTGAATTCAATTCCATGGGATTCGGCGGACTGGCTGTGGATAAACAAAACAATGTTTTTGTTGTTGATAATGGCAATCACCGTATTCAAAAATTCGATGGCAGCGGAAAGTTCATCCTTGCCTGGGGAACCGAAGGAACGGATGAAAGTCAGTTTGTGCGTGCTATTGGCATTACCGTGGACAAGGATGGGAATGTTTATGTCACCGACGATGGCAATCCATTCGTGCAAAAATTTGATAACGATGGGAATTTCTTAATGAGATTGGGCGGGGACGGGAAGGATAACGGTCAGTTCAGCCATGCAACGGGCATTGCAGTGGATGATAACGGCAATATCTTTGTCGCGGATTATGAGAACAAAAAAGTACAGAAGTTTGACCCGCAGGGGCAATTCATCAGGACCTGGAATATGGGAGATGACATCGGCGCAAAAGGGACCCCCGAAGGCATTGCAGTCGATTCACAGGGACGTGTTTACATCAGCGATTATGCCGCGGGACGGATGCAAGTCTTTAGCAATGACGGCGAAATGCTTTGGGCATGGGGAAACCAAAACCTGGCCAGCGGTCACTTTTCACGCCCAACCAGTATTGCGCTGGACAATAAGGGAAGAATATATATTGTGAATCAGTCTGGTAATTCTGTGGATGTATATCAGTTGCCCTAACCAGTAAATATTACAACGCCTTTACGATTGATTAGCCGCCATAAGGCTTGTTCACTTCCTGTAATTTTGTTTTCAACTCATCGAGCATCTCACTTGTGATGTCTTTTTCCAACTGGGACAGATCGTTCATTTCTTCCGGGTCAGCTTCCACATCAAATAATTTTACGAGATCTTTGCCCTCAAGCTCAGAATAACCAAAGTAATAATGCAGTTTATAACGCCCCTTAACAATTGTGATGGATGCCTGGGAAAGAGGTTCTGTACTTTCAGCATTATACGAACGGACAGCATAGATATTTCTATTTGAGGATGAATACGGCTGTTGATACGGCGGAAGCAGGGTTCCTTCATTCCATTGCGGCTCTTGATAACCCGATAAATGGGCAAGCGTCGGCAAAAGGTCAACAGCGCTGGTTGACTCGTAAATATCCCTGCGATTGGTTCCCCGCGGCTCAAATATTAATAAAGGGATGCGAATCAAAGGTTCGTAAAGCGAATCAGTAACATGCCCGGCAACACCGCGCTCAAACATCTCGCCGTGGTCGGAGGTTAGCACGATGACGGTATTATCCAATTGACCTGTATTTTCAAGCAGGTCAAACATCCTGCCAAATTCCCGGTCCACGTAAAGAATAAACTCATCATAATATTGCCGCAGTACGCTGGCATCGTCATTTTGATCCTTTGCGAAAACATCCAAAGGTTTATCGATAGACTGATAGCCGTCATTGCGAAAATACCCGAGAAATTCCCTTTGTGTTCTATAGGGGTCATGCGGGGGCAGGAAATGAAAATAACCAAACACCGGCCCGGGCGTCGAGTTGATTCGATCCACGGCCCAATCCACTGCATGTTCAAGCAAAAATCCCCCATCGGCGCGCGCAGTAGGCAATCCCCTGGGGAATTGAAGCCTATATTCAGCCGTATATTTTTCTTCCAGGGATGATATCAACCTGGAAAGAAACAACGAATAGGCATAACCTTCCTGCTGGATCTTAATATTCCGAACCCAGCTAACTGAAGCAATATCGTGATCGTTCGGAAACGCTTTTTGCAGCAGCCTGTCCGATGAAAACAAGGTCAATTGTTCACGCGGAATCCACTCATCAATATGCTCTTTAAATTGATCAAAGAATGTATTTACCCATTCATTGTGAGAATAAGCGATACGATAATGATCTTTGAAGACAGTAAATATATTCCGATCCACATAGGCGTCTGAAACAGTACTGTTGGGCATCAAAGCACGGTGCGTCCACGGCAATGTTCCTGTTAAGAGGGATGCGGTTCCGGAAGTAGTGTAATTACTGTTCGCATAATGGTTGTGATAAACCGTGGCTCGCTCCGCAAGCCTTGCCATATTCGGTGTGGTTTCCCTGGCATATCCATATAAGGATATGTTATATGCGGAAAAAGCATCAAAGACGACCACGATCACATTTTTTTTGTCGGATTGCGAAACAAAGGATTTGTGCAACTTTGGAGCAAGCAATCCAAGTGGAAGCATTCCGGCAAGCTTAAGAAAGTCTCTCCGATTAATATCTATCTTCATGCCGTTCTCATCAAACGTTTCTAATGATCAAAACTATAAGGGCGATAAGGTCAAAAAACAGGTAAAGGCTGGTTAATAAGGAAAGCCTGTCAATCCCATCAAGAATATTTCTTAATATCTTTTCGCTTCTGTAAATCATCAAGATGGGCAATACCACTGATGGGATTGTAAAAGCCAGCGCAATGGCATATATATTCCTGAGAGGGTGAGCGGATTCAACCAGAGATCTTATAAGCCAATCCGGAATATTCCAACTTAACAACGCATACAACTGTGGAAACATGGCCCAAAGTGCAAGGATGAGAGTCAACACGCTCATAATCGCCAGCCGTTTGTCCTTTCCCCATCCCACAGGCACTAACATCCCGGATAACAGCGCAAACAGGAAAAATATAATGCTCTCAAAAAAAGCGAATATCATTCCATAGGAAACCACTCCGATTGCGTCCCAAAAATTTGTGCGTTCAGCCACCCAGGATATGTCGCGAAAAGCCAGCAGCAGAGTCCACAAATGAAGTGGAAAAGCGCAAATAAGAAAAAGTGACCATAAATTCTGTTTGGAGTAATATTTGTTCATAAGATATTATTATATCTCCAATGTTACAAACGG
>JBBSCM010000116.1:0-11337 GCA_038250295.1 Anaerolineales bacterium
ATGGCTTCAATTTGTGGGGCAAGTTTTTCACAGGCAGTATTTACGGCGTTCGCTCCCATGGCATCGCGCACATCATAAATGAGATGAATAACGATGAATGGGCCAATTGCAGACTCTTCGATCATACGGACTTCGAGGTCACGCGCGCCGCCACCGAATTTTTTCAGGATGGGGTCAATGGCGTCGGCAACAGCCAGTAATTCGGCTTTATGCTCATATATTTTCAGCCGCGCTTCATTCATATTGACCACGTTGATGAGCTGCATTTGTCCGATCATCAACGGTTCGGTGGTGGTGGCTGTAAATCCGCCGCCTGCGCGGGCCAGTTTTGCCATGAAGGATGCGCCTGCTACAACCGACGGTTCTTCCACTACGAAGGGAATCAGCACATCACGTCCATTGACCATGAAGTTCAGGCCGATGCCAATGGGCAGACTGTACATGCCGATCACATTTTCGATCATGTGGTCGGCTGATTCAGCGGAGAGTCCGCCTGTAGTAAATGGGAGCAGGTCTTCGGGAGTCCGATCGGCGGCTTCCGCCAGTTTGGCGCGGCGCTCTTCAATGGTCAGGTTATAAAATCCGGGGATGCGTGAGTTTGTCATTTGAGTTGTCCCAAGTGTAGTTTCTGTGTTCTTTCAAAATCTATCAATATTCCGTCACACCTGCACTTGTACTTCCCTGGCACCGCCCGCCAGGGCAGGTGTGGCGGTGAAGCAATCTCCGTGTTGCTATGGGATTGCTTCGGGCAAGAGCGCCCTCGCAATGACGGAGATATGGTAGAGAATTGATTATAATGTCTCTATGCTTCTTACACGTGAACAATTGCAGGAACGTCTATTTGCGCTCCATCGCGCCAGCCTGGAATTGGTGAAGGATGTCGCGCTGGAACATCTGCTCGAACGGATCGCCGCATTAGCCTGCGAACAGGCGAATGCAAGTTATGCCGCGCTGGGCGTGTTGGATGATGACGGCAGCCTAAAGCAATTTATCACGGTGGGCATGTCGGAGCATGAAATAAAAAAAATGGAGCATCCTCCTGTTGGGCACGGTTTGCTTGGCGAGCTAATGGATACAGATATGCCTTTGCGTGTGCCTGTTATTCAAGATCACCCAAAATCTGTGGGTTTTCCATCTCATCATCCATCCATGGTGCCGTTTTTAGGGGTGCCTATCCGCGCAGGCGATCACCAACTGGGGCAGATCTATCTTACCAACAAAGCGGGTGGGCGTGAATTTGATGAAAACGATGAAATGATCATTCAGATGCTGGCCGCCTACGCCGCCACTGCCATCACGAATGCGCGCTTATATGAGCAGATGAAGGAACGCGACCTGGCCTTGACTCGCCGCAACGTGGATATGGGCCTGCTCAACGGCATCGCCTCCACCTTAACCTCCAGCCTGGAACTCGACGAGATTCTTAATAAGACCCTTGGGCTTGTAATGAACTACATGCAAGTGGAAGCGGGTGATATTTTCCTATTGGAAGAGGATAAAGCTACCCTTCGCATGGTTTTGCATCGCGGGCAGGCCGCCGAAGCGTTTTGGACGCGTAATACATTTAGAGTAGGCGAGGGTTACCCTGGGATCGTGGCTCAGACGCGTAAGTCCATGGTCAGCACCAATTTGGCAAATGACCCAAACTTTAGCCGTCATGCCATTGTTGAGGCTGGATTTCATCAAATTGCATGTATTCCCTTGCTGGCAGGCGATAATTTGATGGGTGTATTGAGCGTTTCCACGCGCACAACCGATCCATTGGATGAACGCAACGTCCAAATGCTGGTTGCCGTGGGGGCTTGGGCAGGGCTTGCGATAGAAAATGCGCGTTTGCATTCCAATGCGCGCCGACTTGCTGTGTTGGAAGAACGTAATCGCATCGGCATGGATCTGCATGACGGCATTATTCAATCCATTTATGGGGTGGGACTGAGCCTTGAAGGGGCCAAGCTCACATTGGAGGATGATACAGAAGCCGCCAAAGGGCGTATTCATCATGCAATTGATGGATTAAATCAGGCGATTCGCGATATCCGCGCTTATATTCTTGATCTCAGGCCTCGTCAACTTGGTAATGAAGGCCTCTCATATGGTATCAAACACCTGATCGCCGAGTATCGTGCCAATACATTCGCCGAAGTCAGCTTCACTGAGCCTGAATCAGACCTGAAAGACCTGCCGCATACGCAGTCACTGGCTATGTTTCATATCTGTCAGGAGGCATTAGCCAATGCCGCCAAGCATGCAAAGGCAAAAAAAGTGCAGATCGTAGTATGGACGACCAGCGAACGCGCCTTATTGGAGATCAAGGATGATGGCAAGGGCTTTGATATCGATAAGATGCAGACTTCGATCGGTCATGGACTCGCGAACATGCAGACTCGCGCACATGCAGTGGGTGGTGATATCGATATTTCATCATCCATTGGAGAGGGAACGACTGTATTGGTATGGGTTCCTCGCGCAATAAAAATTTAAATCAATCGAATCAACGAATCATCGTAAATGAATCACAGGATTGAGAGTCTCGTTCCATGCGAATCAAAAAAGTTTTACTTCATCATTTTTTAAGATAGATATGTACCGCTCGTCTCCAAAAGACCATTAACACCCATATATGGGGGGTGGGGATGCGGTAACTCGCGTGCTTGCCTGAAACGCCTGTTCTATTCCAAAGTATGAATATCCTTGAGCGCGGAATGATTCGTTAACATTCGATAACCTTAAAAAAACAAATCTTTTTAACTTAACGTAGGTCTAACGTCTTGTTATATTGATGAAGTCTGCTAGAATGTATTCACGCTGTTATAAAGGATGTCTGTCCGTTGCATCCAAACCCCGCAAGAAATTTTTAAAATAGTACATAACATTAAGTCACTAAGCCGCGACAAAGGCGGGCTAGTTTTTTGCACTCTAAATCTCTCACTGAGGAATGCTTATGAACGCAGAGCAGGCTTGGCAATCAGTACTCGCACAACTTCAAATGGAAATGCCGCGCGCGTCTTTCGATACCTGGGTGCGCGATACCCGTCCCACGGCGTATGAGAACGGTATTATTACCGTTGGCGTCCGCAATGCGTATGCCCGGGATTGGTTGGAGAGCCGTCTTGCGAGTACCGTCAGCCGTCTGCTGATCGGAATTTTGAATTCAAACGTGTCGGTTGACTTTATTGTCACTCAAGCAGACGATACCGATTCACATTCTGATCCCGAGCCTGTTGCCTCTTCCATTGAAATTACCATGCCCGAGCCGAAAGCCCGCCACGTTACGTTGAATCCACGCTATACATTCGATACTTATGTGGTGGGTTCCGGCAATCGACTCGCTCATGCGGCTTGTCAGGCGGTCGCAGAGAAGCCTGCCCGTGCTTATAATCCGCTGTTCCTTTATGGGGGCGTGGGACTTGGCAAAACGCACTTATTACACGCTATTGGAAATGCGTGTTACGCCAGCGGACTGAATGTTTTATACGTTTCCTCCGAGGAATTCACGAATGACATGATCACCGCCATTCGTACACACACTACGCAAGCCTTCCGCGAGAAATATCGCTCCGCCGATGTGATGCTGGTGGACGATATCCAATTCATCGCAGGCAAGGAATCCACGCAGGAAGAGTTCTTCCACACCTTCAACACCCTGCACGGGCAGGATAAGCAGATCATTGTTTCGTCTGACCGCCCTCCCAAGTCTTTGGTCACATTGGAAGAACGCCTGCGCTCCCGCTTCGAGTGGGGCTTAACCGCTGACATTCAAGCTCCGGACTTTGAAACCCGCCTTGCCATCTTGCGCTCCAAGGCCGAACGGACAGGCAGACATATTTCTGATGAAATTTTAGAAAGTGTAGCTAAACAGATCCAATCCAATATCCGCGAACTCGAAGGCGCGTTGAATCGGATCATTGCATTTGCAGATTTAAGCGGTTCTGCGCTCACGCCCAGCCTCGTGGAAATGGCTTTAGCTGACCTGTTACCCATGCGCGGTGACGTGGAACCTGCCCGCGTAGTAGACCTTGTTGCCCGTAAATTCAACCTGACTGTTGAAAAACTCTTAAGCCGTGACCGCACAAAAGATGTGGCTCATCCGCGTCAGATCGCAATGTATTTACTGCGCGAAGAAGCCAAGATCTCCTTCCCTCAAATTGGTGAAGTACTCGGCGGACGAGATCATTCCACGGTCATGTCTGCGATAGAAAAGATAAAAGACCAGATCAGAAGCGGCGACGGCCGTGTCCAAAAAGACATTGATTCTCTCAGGCACCAGTTGTACCAACAATCTGCTGCAGCGTAAAATTCCAGCTTTGAAATTAAACAGGCATATCCAAAAAGGACGTGCCTGTTTTTTTATTAATGTTGTCTATGGCTCAGTCGTCGACAGCGGATTCTGGACAGGTTGGCCGGCATTGGCACCCTGATAATAAGGGAAGGTTACAGGCAGATCAAAACCGAAATACTCGGATACACGTGCCACAATCTCACCTTTGATCTGTGCCCGGCGGGTGTTGTAAGCTTTGACAGCATCATTCCAATCTGTGCCGGCCAATTGAATCGTATTCATTCCTTCGTCCACAGTATCACCTAGTGCCAATGTGACATCGGCGTCGGGCACTGGCGGCGGAGCCTGGGTGATGGCATTCACGTATAGAGAAAAGCCCTGACCGAGATTATCTGGCAGAGCGCCTTGATTCTGCAAGTCTTTCAAGTTTAGCTGAGTTGGGTCCAAAGGCTGGCCATTTGCATCGCGATAATTCTTTAGCATCTCTGTTAATGCTTCCTGTTCATCGCGGAAGTTACCGGTCCACACCTCGCCGCTGTTGCTGACCGCATCGTAATAATCTTTGGTGATCTGCGTTTTGGCCTGGATCTTGGCATACTGCGTATCTGTCACCAATTGAAAATTAGAGGCCGCGGCTTGTACATTCTGCACCAATGCAACCAGCTCGTTATATTCCGTTGTGGCCGACTTAACAACACCACAGCTGGTCAACCCGACTGCCAGGGTAATTACGACAAAAATGGGCATCACATGTTTCATAAAATTTTTCATGCTTCGATCTCCTTATGATTAATTGGTGCGTCCTGAGCGACCACTGCCGCTTCCGCCTCGCATTCGCGGACTGCTGCCGCCTCTACCGGATGGAAAGCCTCGAAATCCTCCTCCTCCCCAAGAACGCGAACCGGGCGGGTTGAAGTTCATCCCGCCACGTCCCATCTGGCTGAATGCCCATATGATAAAAAACAGAAGGAGACTACCGAGGCACAGTTGACCGCAAATGGCTGAAATACCCAACGGTCCAGAAGGTAGAGCGGTGGTCTCAGGAGTCGGCGCAAGGGAAATCAGGGGTGCATAATTACTGCGTGCAACCTTGTCGTATTCGTCCACCAGCGCCAGCAATGCCTGATCCATGCTGTGAGTGGGTTTGTAGGCATTCTCAGCGGCGCGGTTGATGTTCGTCAACTCATAAGCGGTAAGGGCTGGCAGGCCCAGCCCCACGGCGTAGTGCACGTCAATGCTGTCGGATTCAACCACGACCAAAAAAACAAAGCCGTTATCCTTGCGTTCGCCGATTGGCAAACCGAGCTGCATGTAACGCAGGAAATGCACCGCGCAGTTGGGCCGTATACCAACCTCATCCTGTGGTTTGATGAGGATCATTGTCTGCGCGATGGAATCTGCATCTAACTGGTCGAGGACGATATCCACCTCACTGACCGTCTGCTCCGAGGCATAGCCTTCCCAGCCCACTGTCCAATGGAGTTGTTGCAAATCATAAGTGAGGCCGTAATCAGGAGCGGAACCATTACCACAGAGGGGCGCGGCAGAAATCGTCCCAGCATGGACGGGGGTGAAATAGACGGACAGGCCGAATGCCGTTACGATCGCGACATTCAGTAAGCCTGCCTGCCAGGGTGAGCTAGGACCCACATGACTCTCCTGTAAAGCAATGATTTTTAGATTGCGGCATTTATCGCAAATAGCCGATCAGGAACAAAACTAATAAAACGATCAAGATTGTATATAACATTGGAAATCTCCTTTTTGATTGAGCGATTTGCTCTATAACCTATCCTACAACGAATACTCCCCGGCCGCATCCATCGGCTGGGGAGTATTCAGCTAGTCTACTTGGGGGAGGTAAAGTTCACGATGGGGAATTGCATCGCATCTTTTTGTGTCCTTCTTGCCTGATTCGCGATAGTCGAGCAGACCTACAGAAGGTATTTCACCCTCTATCATTGACTAAAACCCATATATTGACATGGGTCACGATTAATCAGCCTTTCGCAGGGACATGCCAGGTCTTGTCCATATGACATGCCTGTTTTGTTGTATACTGCATAAAAATTGGAGAAACATGAGAAAAAAGACCATTGAAAAGAATCTCATCAAGGCATTGCTTAATGATGGAGCAATGGCATACGAACTCTTCGAATATGAATTGGAAGAGCATATAGACGAATATCTGAAATCAAAAAAAGAAGATGGCGACGATTACTTTTTCGCGATTACTGAACATACCAATGACGTAGCCATGCTTCTCATTGATGGGCATAATAAAGTCCATGTAAATGAGGAAGCCCGCACTTTGCTTGAAAAATTTTGGCCGAAATCAGCATACAGTCATAATATGCAAATATTGATTCCGCAAATGGTGGATGAACTGAGCAAAGGATTCTTATTTGTCACGGGTGTGAAAATACAAAAACGGTAATTATCAAGATGCCGACATATCTCAACTGACTAAATCCCTTGCGTGGACATGGGTCACGATTAATCAGCCTTTCGCAGGGACATGCCAGGCCCTAGCCATGTGACGTGCCTGTTTTGTTGTATTTTGGGTTCGTATGTTACAATTTTTGATGTGAAAATCAAAGACGCAAATTTCAAACTTATAGATCCTTATTATCAAACCAAATATGGAGCAGCATATTTGGGAGACAGCTTAGAATTGCTTAAAAATATCCCTGAAAAAAGCATAAGCTTAATTTTGACATCCCCTCCATTTGCTTTAACACGTAAAAAAGAATACGGAAATAAGAGTGCGGAAGAATATGTTGAGTGGTTTTTGCAATTCGCTAAAGAGTTCAAGAGAATCCTCAAAGATGATGGCTCTTTTGTTCTTGATTTAGGTGGGGCCTATCTTCCAGGCTATCCCGTCCGTGCTATTTATCAATTTGAACTTTTAGTAAGATTGTGTAAAGAATTAGGTTTTTTTCTTGCACAAGATTTTTATCATTACAATCCTTCGCGACTTCCCGCTCCAGCTGAGTGGGTAAATATTCGCCGAATTCGCGTGAAGGATTCTGTTAATGTCGTTTGGTGGTTATCTGTTACTGAATATCCTAAAGCAAATAACAGAAACGTTCTTAAACCATATTCTGACAGCATGAAGAATCTTTTAGAAAATGGGTATAAGGCAAAAATGCGACCCAGCGGACATGACATTTCCACGAAGTTCCAAAAAGATAACAATGGTGCAATTCCGCCTAACTTGTTGACGCTTGCAAATACAGAATCTAATAGCGCTTATATGCGGCGTTGTATTGAAGCAGGCATAAAACCACATCCTGCTAGATTTCCTCTCGATTTCCCAAAATTCTTTATAGAATTTCTAACAGATAAGAGTGATATTGTATTAGACCCGTTTGCAGGTTCTAATACGACAGGACAGGCAGCGGAGTTTTTGATGCGTAAGTGGCTTGCTTTTGAACTTGATTCTACATACTTGCAAGGCAGTGTCTATCGTTTTCAAGAAGTTAATGATCTTTTTGCTGTGAGGGAGTCTTATGGCGCGACACAACAAGTACGACCTACTCGAAAAAATAGTAAGCGCAATAAATGATTCGGGATGGAATGTTGTTTATCTGGAAAACATAGACCAGCATCCATTTCACTTGCAAATCTATCGCGAGACTGAAAGCTATCGTGTTCGAGTGTATGTTTGGCACTTGACTCACGGCGGTGGGAAAGCTCGACCTAAAGATGAATATCGGATTCAAATTACAGGCGTTGACCACTTTGAGCCTTTGCAGGATGGAAGAACACTTGTACTCGGCTGGTGGAAAGAAGCAGAAGTCTTTGCTGGTTTTGACGTGAGAAAGCATTTAGGAAAATTAGGATCATCACCTTCAATGCAAATCAGAGAAGATGCTTTACGAAAAGCATACATGAATGGTTTTGAGCCTTGCGATAAAGGTAATAAAGAAGTAGCGATTGCTTTTCGACCTGATTTCTTTGTTGAATATTTGCAGAGTCTGGAACCTTTGCATGATTTTGGTCAATCGGCGAAAGACCTGGCTGTATTGAGTGATGTTGCCCAAAATCCAGAAGTTAATGAGGCTGATATTCAAATTCAAAATGTTGCTCGTAAAATAACTGTTGTTTCTGTAAGTAAAAAATTGCGAGATGTAAGTTTTAGCAGACGAGTTCTATCTGCTTACAGTTCTCATTGTGCTATGTGTGGAGTTCAACTAAGACTGGTTGACGCCGCTCATATTATTCCTGTTAGTCATGAAAATGGCACGGATGAAACTAGAAATGGACTTGCTCTTTGTGCGCTTCATCATAGAGCTTATGATCAAGCATTAGTTACTATTGTGGATGATTACTCTGTCCAAATAAACCGTAATCAAGCCGCGGAGTTGCAAAAAAAGACATTGTCTGATGGTTTAGTAAAATTTTCTCAAGACTTAAGACCAATCATCATTCTTCCACCCGCCGTTTCAGATCGCCCTCATGCTGAGTACATTCGAATTGCGAATGGCATACGTGGTTGGAAATAAATTTTCCTCTTGACTTTTCCCTCCCTCCGTCATAGAATACCGCCCAATAACATACATAAAAACGCTGACGAGGACGAGTACACTTCAAAGCGATTACCAGAGAGCCAAGCAGAAGTTCTGAAAGCGAGGCAAAAGCGCAGAAGTCGAATGGCCCTCCGAGTTGTAAAGGCAAAAGCAGTTTGATAGTTCGGTAGTCGAATAGTCAAACCATCGAGTAGCCTAAGTCGGGAACTGCACCCGTTATCACGCAGAGTTACTTGGAAGGATAGTGAACTACGAAACGATAAAACTATCCAACTAGCTAACTACAAGAGTGAAGCTGGTTTCCCTGTTGCATCACAACAGGGATTTTTTGTTAAGGAACAGCTTTTAACCTGGGTGGCACCACGGGAGTCCTCTCTCGTCCCAACGGACGGAGAGGATTCTGCTTTTAATTCAGGCCGTGGACGACAGACCATTGACCATCAGGCATCGTCTATTGTCTGCGGTCTATCGTCAGTAATCAATCAACAAAATTAAGGAGTCACCACTCATGCTACTCGAAGCCACCACCACCCAAACCATCGTCCGTGAGATCTCTGCGGACCTCGAGACACCCATCAGCGTGTACATGAAACTGCGCGGCGAGACGCCATCCTTTTTATTGGAATCCGTCGAAGGCGGGGAGCGGATCGCGCGCTATTCGTTTATCGGCATCCAGCCCAGGGCGCAATACATCCTCCGCGGGAATGAAATCGAAATCAAAGACTCAAACGGAACACGCAACACTCACCATGATGGCGACCCAACCTATTTTCTTCAGGAAGAAATGAATCGTTTCAAATTCACTCCTCAATCTGGTGTGCCTCGTTTCATCGGTGGGTTGGTGGGCTATCTCGGGTATGAATCCGTCCGTTTTTTTGAACCAACCCTGAGGTCCAGAATGACGCGCCGCACGCAACACGAAACACGCCCCACTCCCGATGGCATCTATCTCCTTGCGGATACTGTCATCGCGTTCGACCATGCTCGTCGCAATCTGTCGCTCATCGCGAACGTGCTCGATGGCGATGTCGAATCCGCTAATCGCAAACTTGACGAGATCGAGTCGCGCATTCATCAGCCGCTTCCGCCCACGCAGCCGCGTGAAGTCAAACCGTCGAAGACGCGCTCGAACATGACCCAGGGACGTTTTGAAGACATGGTGCGCGACGCCAAGGAGCACATTGCGGCGGGCGATATTTTTCAGGTGGTGCTTTCGCAGCGCTTCACTCGCGAAACGAATGTCGAGCCGTTTGATGTCTATCGCGCCGTGCGCCGCCTCAACCCGTCGCCGTACATGTTCTTTTTTGATTTCGGCAGCGTGGACGATGAACCGCTATTTATTGTTGGATCGTCGCCTGAGATGTTCGTGCGTTTGGAGGGACGAACCGCTTCACTCCGACCGATCGCTGGGACGAGGCCCCGAGGAGCAGATGCAGACGCTGATGCAGCGCTTGCCAAAGACCTGCTCGCCGATCCGAAGGAGCGTGCCGAACATGTGATGTTGGTAGACTTGGGCCGCAATGACCTGGGTCGCGTGTGTGAATATGGAACAGTGAAAGTTTCTGATTTTTTTACCGTTGAAAAATATTCACACGTCATGCATATCGTCTCGCACGTCGAAGGTAAACTGCGACCCGAACTCACCGCCTTCGATCTGGTACGCGCCGCCTTCCCCGCAGGGACAGTCAGCGGCGCGCCGAAAGTCCGCGCGTTGGAGATCATCGCTGAACTCGAACCCGATGCGCGCGGCGCGTACGCAGGCACGATCGGCTACTTCGGCTTTGACGGCAACATGGACACCTGCCTCGCCATCCGCACCATGGTCGGGCGTGGTAACACATTCAGTGTGCAGGCAGGCGCAGGCATCGTCGCAGATTCAGATCCTTCTACTGAATATCAAGAGACCGTGAATAAAGCCTCTGCGATGTTGAAGGCGATTGAAATGGCAGAGACGAATTCATAAAAACTTCGTCCTGAGCGGAGTGACGAGTGTAACGAGGAACGCAGTCGAAGGGCGCTTTGATATAAGGAATTAAATATCTTGAACACTGTCCTTCGACTGCGCCGCCGACGAACATGGCGGCTCCGCTCAGGACGAAGAGAAGAATAGAAATAAAAGGAGCTATCTATGATAACCAAACCCCGCCTCCTCACCGGTGACCGCCCAACGGGACGACTGCATCTCGGTCACTACGTCGGCTCGCTTGCCAATCGTGTGCGCCTGCAGCATCAATACGAATCCTTCTTCATCATTGCCGATCTGCACACGCTCACGACCAAACCCGAGCCGCAATACATCAAAGAGATTCCGACATTCATCCGCGAAACCGTGTTGGATTATCTCGCCGTGGGTATTGACCCCGATGTCAGTACGATATTTGTGCAATCAGCGATCCCTGAAACCTACCAGTTGAATCTGCTCTTTGAAATGCTCGTCACCGTGCCGCGCCTCGAACGGATGCCCACCCTCAAAGATATGGCTCGCGACGCACACATGGATACCATGCCGTTCGGCCTGCTCGGCTA
>JBBSCM010000117.1:0-11326 GCA_038250295.1 Anaerolineales bacterium
CTTCTCCGCAGAGGTAGGGACTTTTCTCAGCTTCGCCGCTTGGCGCATGGTTCCTGGATTGGTTTTCTTTCCCCGAGTTTATCATCACTCAATTGAGTCTATTGCAAAACCCCTGCCTCTACCCGCCTCCCCCGCGATTCCTGCCGCAGAACTAAAAATTCGACATTCCATGAACTGGAATGTCGAATTTTTGCCACTTTGTCAAAATGCTACTCTGCGGTCCCGACGGGGATCGAAACCGCGAAGCGTAACTATTTTCCGTACTGGCGATAAGTTGAATTTTGCGTCTTATTAGGACGTTTTCCTGTAAAGACAGGCGAATTCTACGCGGGGTCGTAGAGGTTGTCAAGCAATTTGTGGGGGGATTGTTAAAGTCGAGACAATTGTCCACTCATGTCACAAGTTTTGTTGTAAATAACGGACAAAGCCCTTTCTCAGGGTGTTATCTAGATCTTAAGGAAAGCACTGCGTATAGGCACTTTCCTGGTCTTTGAGAGGTTTTTATATGAAGAGAAGGAACCTGCAATAGACGAAATTCCTCTCTAAAACCCTAAAAACCGGACGGATGAGTGAAGTAGCCAGTACAGCCCCAGTCTTCGGTATTCCATAGCATGTATCCTTCATAAACAGAATTCGGGCTCAGATCGCGACCCAGGTCATTTCGCCGTTCCCGTCCATGGCTACAATCCTCTGATTTTTTGAACCGACTTTCTTATCGCTTCTGAAGCCAGGACGTCGTCTAACATCGAATTCATCTCACCCTGCATTAATAACCGGGCTTGCAACGGATTGCGTGATCTTAACGCCTCCGCGATAAGTGTGTGATAACGTAAAGAGCGTACTGCGGTGTTCGGATCCAGCACAATGGCTTTACGAAGCTCCAGCCACAGCTCACGAACGCTTACCACCATTTGGTACAAGACGGGGTTGCGGGCAGCATGCGCAATTTGGCGATGGAATAAAACATCAAATTCAACAAAATTGTTTCCACGCTGAAACTCCTCTTTCATTTTTGTCACCAGTCCCTCGATCTCGATCAGCTCTTCATCAGTGCCCCGTTCGGCAGCCAGAAAGGCCAACTCCGGTTCCAGGATGCGACGAGTTTCAGCCAAAGCCAAAAGTAAGCCGTCACCCGTATTTTGCAACGGGCCGATTAATTCAACAGATGGATGCGTTTCCGTGATATAGACGCCGCTCCCATGCTTGATCTTGACCATATTAATGGATTGCAATGAACGCAGCGCTTCGCGAATCGACCCCGCACCCACCTGCATCTCTTTCGCCAACTGGGTAATGCTTGGTATGCGATCACCCGGCAGCCAGTCTCCCTGGCGAATATGCTTCTGCAACTCTTCAAAGATGTTATGGTGCACGCGGTTCCCCTGAACGGCGGTCTTATTTGTTTTTTGCGTAGCTGGTGTTTTTGAACGTGGTTGAGCCAAAGTATCTCCAATTAAACAAAAGGTGCGTATTTCAAATGTTCCGGGGCGATCGGCGTGAAAATCTGATGATTGCAGCGGCGATTCTCAATTCTAGCATATGCATTCGCGCGGCGAACGCAAGGCTGGAAGCCTTACTCCGGATTTCCATACGATAGCTTCCCTAAACTTTGTAGACTGAAGCCCTTCATCTACCGGTAATGGTTGCCTCAATAATGCATCCATGAGAACTGCCATGAAGGATTATTGCAGGTTGAACTGTCATCAGCGTGAAAAATCATCATATGACTTTAGAAGACATCATATGACTATTGTATACTATTGACAAATAATCGTCAATAGGTTATATTTTTTGTTTTTATACTCGAGAAAAGGCACCATCTTGACAAAGGAGGCGGCTTGACGACGATAACTCATCCTATCACTTGTTCTAAGTTTGTTTTTTAGTGCGAATCCAAAATACTATTACTATTAAAGAGGAGAGTAAATCAGATGAATAAGTTCAAGTTATTAAGCATACTTGTGCTGATCGCCCTTATGTCCGGCGCTTGCGGTGGCGGTACCGCGACCCCGGCAAAAGATGCGACACCCGAGGACGCTGCCACAGAAGCGTCGGCTGCAGTCGCCGCTTACACCGTTGCAGCGGGCGACACACTGCCGGATCTTGCCGACAAAAACTTTGGAAACAAGGATTATTCCTGGGCAATTTACGGTTTGACCAACCTCAAGCACAACAGCGATCCGTCATTCACTCAGATCACAAATGCCGACGTTATCGAGCCCGGCTCCAAGATCTACATTCCCACCCAGGACGAAGTCGATGCCTTCATGGCCGATTTTGATGTGACGAACCCCGATTTTGCAAAGCTGCGTCCCGTGCCTGATAGCGGCCAGTTGCTCGTCGGCAACTTTTGGACTTCGGGTGGTGAATACGCCGGCATCAGCGGTGTCTATGACCTCTATCGAACGCAGTATCCCGGCGTGGATCTGGTGCACGCAGGCACTGCAGGCGGCGCGGGCGTGAACTTTAATGCCCTGGCCCTCACAAAGCTTCAGGGAGGCGATCCGTTTGATGTGATGCAAATGCACGTGGCCAAGGAAGTGCTTTTGTTCGATCCCGAAACGTACCTGACCCCCTTGGAAGACCTGGTGGAGGAGACCCAGGGTGCTTTTCTACCGGAGACTCTCAAGAGCGCGCTCACTGTCAACGGGCATACCTACGTTGTGCCTCTCAATATCCACCGCGGCAACGTGCTGTGGGTGAACAAGAAAATTCTTGCAGATAACGGTTTGACCACGCCGACAACCTTTGAAGAATTTTTCGCAGTTGCTGACGTCCTGCAGGCGAAAGGCATCGTGCCCCTCGCTACGGGCGGCGCGAATGGGTTTGAAACGCGTGTGATCTTCGAGACTGTGCTGATCGGTACGCTCGGCCCGGATGGTTACAATGACCTGTGGACCGGCAAGTTGTCGTTCAACGATCCAAAGGTTGTCGAGGCGCTCGAGACCTTAAAGAAGATGTTGACATACACGAACACCGATCGTGACGCGCTCTCATGGGACCAGGCAGTCGCATTGGTGATCGAAGACAAAGCTGCCTTCAGCATCATGGGTGATTGGGCCGACGGCGAATTCAAGAAAGCCGGCAAGACCGAAGCCGATTACGAAGGCGTTCCTGCACCCGGCAACCAGGGCACATTCGATATGGTCTCGGATGGTTTCGCAGTGCCTCTGGACGCGCCAAATAAGGAAAATGCGCTCAACTTCATCCGGTTGATCGCGACGAAAGAGGCGCAGGAAGTCTTTAACATCAACAAGGGCTCCATCTGCGCCCGCACAGACTGCGATTACAGCAAGTTTGACGCTTATCTCCAATCGTCAGCGGCTGATTTCAAAACGGATACTGTCGTACTGAGCTCCTGGGCCAGCGAGGCAGTGCATCCGTCGTGGGCTGCTGCGATGGGCGATAGCATCATCAAGTTCGCAGCGGATGGCGATGTCGCTTCCGCGGTGCAGAATCTCGTGCAGGCTGCAGAAGACGCGGGCTTCCCCCAATAAGTTTATTTCTTAACGATAGTGAGGGGAGAGGTTTTCTCTCCCCTCACTTTTAATTGTCCGGTTGGACGGGAGTGTCGTGGTCTGCGCCGACAGGAAACCGTTGTAATGTAATTTTGGCACCCTACGCTCCTCTGGACAGACAGCTTATAATGAAATCTCGTCATCATTTTGAAGGCGCATTTTTATGGTCCGAATTGAATGATTTACGGAGGATTGACGTATGAAGAGCAAGGATGGGAGCGTTGGGCTGCAATCTTAGCGGTGACACTTACTTTGGAGATTTAGTATGACTAATAAACAGGAAGGATGGGAGCGTTGGGCTGCAATTTTAGCGGTGACACCCTCAGTGCTTGCGATCGCGGTCTTCGTCTACGGCTTCATCGGTTGGACGGTCTTTGTCTCGTTTACCAAATGGGTGACTGCCAGGCCCGACTATACGTTCGTTGGTCTGGCCAACTATCAACGAATTTTATTGGGCGGCGGCATCGATTCTCAACGGTTTTATATTGACATCCGCAATCTGATCGGCTTCACCGTGCTTTTTTTGATCTGCAATATTGTGCTTGGATTTGGGCTGGCACTGCTGGTCGACAGCCGCCTTCGTGGTGAACATTTTTTCCAGAGCGTCTATCTTATGCCCTATGCGGTTTCAGCCATTGTCACAGGTGTGGTCTGGCGCTGGCTGTTTACGCCCGGCACGCAGCAGCTCGGCGCCACCGGCGTCAACAAGCTGTTTGAATCTATTGGACTCGGCTTTATTCATCCACGCTGGTGGACGGACCCGACAGTCTGGTATATCCACCCTGATACGATGCTGGGCGGATTCCTTAATGATTTGCATCTCGGTTTCTTTACGACAGCCAATTGGGGTCTCCCTGTAGCCACCTTTTCTATTTTGATCGCCACTACATGGTTGTTATCCGGTAATGTGATGGTGCTCTATCTGGCAGGCATTCGCGCAATTCCAACAGAATTGCGCGAAGCGGCAATTGTGGATGGCGCAACCCAGTGGCAGGTTGTTCGTCATATCTATATTCCCATTTTGACGCCGGTCACACTGACAGTAGTCTTCATTTTGCTCAATGTTGCCATCCGGTTATATGACCTCACCGTCGCCATGACCGGCAAGGGCCCCGGCTTCTCCACGGACACGCTCGCTTTTAATATGTTCGAGACGACCTTTAGATCGGGTCGCTTCGCACACGGCGCGGTGCTCGCAGTGGTTATGCTTATATTTGTTTCCGCAATCGTCATCCCTTACTTGCGCTACAATTTGCGATTGGAAGAGACCGATAGATGAGCATGACCTTGAGAACAACATCGATTGACAGCGCGTCGCATGTCACCCGCAACAACCGCGGAATCAATTGGGGACGACTGCTGCTCTACATGATTGCCGTAATTTTTGCGGCGGCCTACCTGCTCCCGATTTTTTTGCTTGTACTGACCGGGCTCAAGAGCCAGGGCGAGGTCAGCCTGTATGACATGTGGGCACTACCACGCAATTTGAGCCTTCAGAGTTTTGTGGATGCCTGGAAAGGCAGTCCCATTGCGGCGGGATTGGGGCCAAACTTTATTAACAGCTTCCTTGTGGTTGTACCGGCCACGCTCATCTCTTCATTGATGGGCGCCATCAACGGCTACGTATTTTCCAAATGGAAATTTCGCGGGGCGGATCTCATTTTCGCACTCATGCTGTTCGGCATGTTCATTCCCTATCAAAGTATTTTGATTCCCCTGGTGAGGACGTTGAATTTCATGGGACTGTACGGCTCGCTCACCGGCCTTGTCTTTGTACACATCGTCTATGGCCTCCCGTTTTGCACCCTTATTTTCCGAAACTATTACGCGTCGCTGCCGGATGAAATGATTGAAGCGGCGAAAATTGACGGGGCACATTTTTTTAACATCTTTACGCACATTATGCTGCCCCTCTCTGGACCTGCATTTGTCCTCACCATGATCGGGCAGTTCTCGAACATCTGGAACGACTTTCTGTTCGCGGTCGTCGTGACCAACAGTCCGGCAAGCCAGCCCATCACGGTTGCTCTCAACAACCTTGCTGGCAGCTTCAGCGTCGAGTGGAATGTACAGTTCGCTGGCGCGCTCATCGCTGCTTTGCCAACACTTCTGGTTTTCATTTTCCTCGGCCGCTTTTTTGCGCGCGGCCTGGTGGCTGGTTCCATAAAAGGATAGGTCTCGCGTGGGGAACTTTATTCATTGCCCAACGCATCAGTCTTTGGCAATCAATTGCCGAACCTCATCTGGAATCAACGCGAGTGGGTTCACCATGAAAGTCAGCCAAGTTACATCTTTCCAAAGCTGGATTTCAATGCGAGATACAACCTCTGATAAAGCGGATACGCTTTACGATACACCTCCATTTGTCGATCATAAGGCATTGTGCTTCCAGTTGTTTTAACCGATGTTTTACAAGCCGATGGAACATTTTCCCACCCGCCCGCGCCCACACCTGCCAATAATGCCGCCGCATAGGCCGCGCCTTCAGTTGTATTCACAGTAACCAGTTCTACTTCCAACACCGAGGCAAGGATCTGCCTCCACAGCGCACCTTTCGTCCCGCCGCCCGAGGCGCGGACTTGTGTGATCGCGCCCAGCCCTGCATTTTGGATTAATGTGAAACTATCCTTCAAACCAAACGATACACCTTCAAGCACGGCACGCGTCAAATGAGCCCGGCCATGGCGCAGAGTCAGCCCAATGAACGCGCCGCGTGCCAAAGGGTCGGAATGAGGCGTACGTTCCCCGCTTAAATATGGAAGGAACTGCAATCCTTCACTTCCCGCTGAAATGGACTCAGCCTCCTTCAACAATTCATCAAAACTCATGTTTGGCGCGAGTGTATCGCGATACCACTGCAAACTTCCCGCGGCGTAGAGCATCACGCCCATGAAATGCCACATGCCTGGCACCGCATGACAGAACGCGTGCAAGCGACCCTCGGGTTCGATCAACGCCGATGAGGTGGTCGCAAACACGACGCCGCTTGTGCCCACGGTCAGCCCTGCAATCCCGGGCTCCACCGCGCCCACACCAACAGCTTGCGCGGCCTGGTCGCTGCCACCTGCCGCGACGGGCGTATCGACTTTCAATCCAGTAATTGAGGCGGCTTCCTCGATTACATGCCCAGTAAACTCGGGCCCTTCAAATGTGTGCGGCATCCATGACGGATCGATCTCCAATGCGTCGAGCACTTCACGCGACCAATCTCGCGATTTCAAATCGAACAACACCGTACCCGCGCCATCGGCTTTGTCCATTGCATATTCGCCCGTCAAACGATAACGAATGTAATCCTTCGGCAATAAGACATGCTTCGCTTTCGCAAACACCTCAGGCTCATTTTCCTTCACCCATAAAATCTTTGGAGCCGTGAATCCCGTCAGCGCGACATTGCCCGTGATCTGAATAAATTTTTCTTTTCCAATTCGCCGATGGATTTCATCGCATTGACTCTGTGTGCGCTGGTCATTCCACAGGATCGCCGGACGTAAAACATTTCCTGATTCATCCAACAGGACAAGCCCGTGCATTTGACCCGTTAGACCGACCGCTGCGATCCTTTCCCCGCCGATACCTGATTTTTCCAAAACGGACCTGATGCTCACTGAGACCGCCTCCCACCACTCGTGCGGATCCTGCTCTGACCAGAGTAGACGCGGCGTCTGCAACGTGTGCGGCGACGAGGCGACCGCAATCACCTGGCCGCCTTCGTCGATCAGCAATGCCTTGCTGGATGTGGTCGATGCCGAGGAAGTACATGAGCCCTCCGAATATTACTCGATCGAAACAGGGCAGGTAAACACGCGGTCCTTTACTTCCATCCTGCCTTTGCCTGTGATCTCGAACTCTCCGCGCAGGCGGATATCACCTGATGAACTGCCGGCCATGATAATTATTTTTCCGGGCTCGATGATCAATTGCAAGTCTTCATTATAGAACGCAAGCTGGTCGACAGGCAAGTGGAAGGTGACCGTTCGTGTTTCATTTGGATCCAGGCTGACGCGTGCGTATCCTTTTAGTTCCTTGAGCGGGCGCGGCAGGGATGCGTACTCATCACAAATGTAAAGCTGGGCGACTTCGTCACCGGCGATTTTGCCTATATTTTTTACTTTAAATGATGCTATAGTGGATAAGACTCTTTAGAGTTGAGAATGGGTCAGTCTAAGATGGTGCGATTTGTTAAGGTTAATGGCAAGTCTATCATAAGTGCATGCTGTGGACGTTGACAATTGTATAAGCGAATGAAATCGGCTGCCCGGCGATAGGCTCTCTTTGGGCTGAGATATTACTCCATGTTTTGCAATATCTCCCGCACAGTGTCATCAAACGACATTGATATATTAATGATCAAGGCATTCGTCGGTTCTTCGAGCGTTTCGAACTGACTCTGCAGCATGTGCGGTTTCATATAATGTTCCTTGCGCGCGATCATGCGCGACCAGATCAAGTCATAACTGCCTGTGAGATAAACGATTTGCACATCTTCGTTACCTTCAAGCAATTGCTGGCGATAGCGTTCCTTGAGCGCGGAACACGCCAGCACACCAGGACGATTTTGCGTCAGACTGGATGAAATTAAATCGTGAAGCGAAGCAAGCCACGCGGCGCGGTCTGAATCGTTGAGTGGAATCCCATGCGCCATTTTGGCGATATTCTCGGGCGGATGAAGATCGTCGGCGTCGTAAAAGTCCCATCCCAAATGTTCGGCAAGAGACTTACCCACGCTTGTCTTGCCACATCCAGAGACGCCCATCACGATCAAGAAACGAGTTTTCATGTGCTGCGCCGTTTCTCGAATTGATAGATAGACCATGAGTTATACAAGTGATGGTACAGAATGTAGAAGATGGATCCCATCGCCACGAGCGGATTGATGAAGGTCAGCGCGATCCAGATGACGAAAGAGAGATTCTTTTGCCCCAGCGATTGACTGGTTTCCTGCCAATGCTGGCGACCACCAAGCAGCGCGCCCACGCTAAAGTTGACGATGCAAATCACCAGTGAGATCAGGGCGATGGTTATCAGCGTGGAGATGGAATCACTATTTTCGTTGCGAAGAAAATTCGACGCATTGGCGCTGATGATCAAAAGATTTAACAACCAGATGGGAAAAGAAAATGATTTTCGCCTGCGAATATAATCCTGTATATTTGATGAAAGATGCGAAACGATGCGGGCAAGAATCAGCGGCACGAACATAACGATCAACACGGGTTGTAAAACTTCCCAAATTGAAATTTGAACATCCGCGCCGAGCAAAAAGGGCAGCGCCAATGGGATGATTACTGCGCTTGAAATATTGGTAATCAAGACTGCGGCAACCACATATTCAATTTCGCCTTTGATAAAACCAATGATGACGGGCGCCGCAATTGCAGTCGGTGCGATGGCGGTTATAAATGCCGCCAATGCAAGCATACTATCAAATGGCGCAAGTACCGCATAGCTGGTAAACGCCACTGCTATATTCGCGATGAGAACCCACAGCACATTTTTTTGAAATGCTTGAGGTTTGAACTCGATATCCAGAAATGCCAAGAACAACATGATCATCAACAAGTATTGAATCAAAAACGAAAGCGCATGGAACTGCGGCAATAATACGCCGATTAGCATGGTTACCAGTAAGCCAAGCACCTTGCTGTAATTTTTAAAAAACAAAATTATATTTGAAGCCATCACGTTTTCATCCGATACAGAATCTCGCCTGCCTTGGGCACAACCAACACGCCTTCATCCTCTTTATCTTTCCATTCATCAATATTGATCTTTGCAGGGTCAAGATAACCAAGATTGAGCCGCGCGCAATCTTCCGCGGATATTTTACTTGCAATCGTTACGCGCACATTCGGCTTTTCGATCCCATTTTTCATTATGCCTGAACCGCGCAGATGCGTGCTATGCGCCAGCACACCAAGCGAGATATTTTTGAATCGATCCCAATCGTTCAAAAAATACGGCAGGATGTGATAACCGACTTCATAAATATATTTTCCATGCGCATGACTGACCACATCCAAATGCGGCGCGTAAATGACAACTTCTCCGCCCAACGCAACGGCTGGTTCAAGTTTATACATTGCCTTCGCGCCCGTCCACAATTCATCATACATCGGAGGCGCGCAGGACAGGACTCGCTGAAATGGTTTCTCACACCAGCGGATGTGACGCTGCGCGGACAGATCCGCTGCTTCACTCCAAGCCGACAGATAGTCGCCGATAAACAAGCCGCTCAACTCGTGACCTTCGACCGTTAACGCGATCAATGTAACTGATGTCTTCAACCGCGTTGCCGCGGCATGGATCATTGCGCGGACAGGTGCATCCTTAATTCCAATTGTGCCAACAACACCTGCCAACGCGCCGAGCCAATGGGTGGCGTTGATCATGTCTGCGCCAGAGATGCCAGGGAAAAGATATTTCGCCCCGCCTGAAAACCCGACTACTTCGTGCGGGAATGTCGGACCGAGAATAACGATGTGATCATATTCAAGCGCGGCTTTGTTGATGCGGATATTGACTTCATTGGGCAACGACGAATGCCAATTCTCCCCAGCGATTTGTTTGATTTCATCCTGTTCGATCACGCCCAACGAGGTCAAAGCGGATGGGGTATCCCATTCGTGATTCAATAAACCGACATGCTTGAACGTTGTGATCCGTTCTTCAGCGGTGATTCCCACGAGTTTATTGATGCTCTCTGCACTCAACGGCGGATGAGTCCCCAGCGCAACCATGAAATCGAGTTGCTTTGTATCGCGCAGAACATCCACAAGCGCGCGGAACAAAAACGGCAAAGGCAACGAACGTGTATGATCGGGGATCAAAACCAGCACTTTTTTCCCAATAAATTGTTGTGCCAATCCTTTTTCAAGAGTCGCGCGAATGATATCGTGCGAGAGCAAACCATTTTCAGCAATTGCTTTTGCTTCAATCATAATGAATCCGTTTCTATTTGGCTGCAATTCTGGCACTTATCCACATACACGTCTATTACTTTGTTTGGCTTTTCTACCAATTGGCGCGCCTGCTTTTCATGTCCAACTTGTGCTCCTTTTTTCTTGCTCCGTTTTCGTTTCTTTTTCTCGCTCTTGAAATCTCGCGACGGCGGCTGTGACGAATTCTGTGAGGTCGTGCGCGGTTGTTTCAAGCGCGCTATTTCTGCCGCTAACACGCGGTTCTCCTTAATCAACTCTTGAATCACTGTTATCAGTTCTTCTCGTGATAGTTCTTCTATCTGCGTTTTAGCTACCATGCTTGTCTTAACACCAGTTTCTAATTAAAGTCGTGAACTGTTACCAATTTTCGATACTCCTAGCAAACCTTTCGCTTCTATACGTAGTCATCAAAGTGTCGTCGGCATACTCGATAAATGCAATGCAGCAAACAAAGCATTTATCAATGATTTCTATGCCGTCAGTAGGTTTTTGCTTTCTCTTTTTCCACATGAAAACATCCAGTTTATTGATCTAACCATGTTTCGAAAACAAGGAATAATATTGGTGATAAAAACATTTTACGCCTTATCTTGATATTGTGACATGTCTTATTTCCTTATTACAAGGGGCGGGCTAACGAGACTGTCGAAAAACGGTCAGCAGGAGCAGCGTCACGATGGCGTGAATGCTGAAGGTCGCGATGGCGGCAGGCATTGCGTATTGGCTATTTCTCCAAATGAGGATGGCTGGGATGAAAACTGTCAGCGTGCCCAGGATAAAGTTATAAACGGGAAGCCAGTTGAGGACGAAGTAACCAGGCTCCCAGCCCGTCATCGTCAGTGCGCCTGCAAAGATTGACAGGATGCC
>JBBSCM010000118.1:0-11212 GCA_038250295.1 Anaerolineales bacterium
CAATGGCGGCAACAATGGCGGTGGTAATAATAACAATGGCGGCGCAACGTCTGCCGCTACAACCCCACTGCTGATCCCGGTCACAGGCTTTGACCCGAACAAGGTCACCATTCTGCCTGCTCAACCTGCCGATAAAGCCTACATGGCCATGGATGATATTCGCATCGAGATCCCGACGCTCGGCATAAACTATCCCATCGTTGGCGTTTCATTAGGCAGGAACAATTGGGACCTCACCTGGCTGAAAGACAGTGTTGGCTATCTTGAAGGTTCTGCATACCCAACCTTTAACGGCAATACCGTGCTCACCGCACATGTGAAGGATGCGAACAAGAACGCCGGTCCGTTCTCGGACATCAAGGGCATGCAGTTGGGCGACAGGATCCTCATCCATGCTTATGGGAAGATCTATGTCTACGAAGTGCAGGAGAACAGGAAGATCTCATCGAACGCTATTTCCACGGCTTTCAAACATGAAGAATATGCCTGGATCACGCTCGTGACCTGCGAAGATTACAATGCCAAGATAGAAGAGTATCACAATCGCCGCATGGTACGCGCGGTCTTGATCAGCGTGGTTCCTGCGCCATAAAGCGCGATTACCAAGTGAACTGGGCGAGGTCCATGGACCTCGCCCAGTTTTTTTATTTCATGCTACACTGTCTTTTCAAACGCATCTTGAAATCCTGTTGAGTGTTTACTCGTACACTATGTCGGTATCTAATAACAAAAAACTTCCCTTTTGGTTAAAACTTTTATACGGTTCCGGTGATTGGGGCATTGCCAGCATCGGCTGGCTGCGCGGACTATTTTTTGCGCTCTATTTAACTGATGTAGTTGGCCTGGATCCGCGCCTTGCCTCCTTCGGCGCATTGGCAGGCCTTATATGGGATGCCGTCAACGACCCGATGGTTGGCATCCTGAGTGATCGCATGAAATCAAGTCTGGGCCGCCGCCGCCCATTTCTGCTATGGTTTGCCGTTCCATTTGGATTGAGTTTTATCATCTTGTGGGCTGCGCCAAATTGGGATAACCAGGTGGCATTGTTAATTTATGTCACCCTGGCCTTCATGATCTCAGATACATTAACCACCCTGGTGGCGGTGCCCTATTATTCCCTGACGCCTGAACTAACTGCTGATTATGATGAACGTACAGCGCTTGCAAGTTTTCGGACGGTCTTTCAACTGATCGGAGCCATGGCGGTTGTGATCGCTGCCCCCATGATCGTGGATGGAGTGCTTGAATCCGGGGGCACACAACAGCAGGGATTTATGCTGGCTGGCGCGGTCTTCGGCGGATTGGGCGCGATTCCGCTCTTTCTGATCGGCTGGTTTGTTCGCGAAAAATATGTATCCAACGATGAAGCGCCCCTTCCATTTCGCGAAACGTTACGTGTGGCCTGGAAAAACATTCCCTTCCGCTATGCAGTGGGCATTTATATGTTCAACTGGTCTGCAGTGGATATGATCATTATCGTCTTTCCATTTTTCCTGCTGTATTGGGTGGCACAAGGCGATCTGCTGCAAAAGGTCCCCATCTTTGGCGTGGACCTTGCCATTGAATCGGCATTCTTTGGCATCGCAATGCTGGTCTGCATTATCTTTGCGCCTTTTTGGTTATGGTTTTCAAAGACCTATAATAAACGCACAGCCTATATCCTCGGCATGGCTTTTTGGATCATGATCCAGGCCCTCATTTTCACCATTCAACCCGGGCAAATTGTTTATCTATTGTTCATTGCGGCATTTGCAGGCATTGGCATTTCCGCGGCCTATATCATCCCCGATTCCATATTGCCCGACGTGATCGAATGGGATGAGCTTCTCACGCATAAACGGCAGGAGGGGATTTATTACGGCATTCGCACCCTTATTCGCAAAATGACAGGCGCGCTGGTTAGTTTTATCACCTTTCAAATATTGGGATGGTCCGGCTATCAGCGCCCGCTTGAAGAGGTGACCCGCTTTATACAGCCGGAATTCACATTACTGATGATCCGCCTGATGGCCTCGATTTTTGGCGCGATCATGCTTGCAGGGACAATCGTGGTTGCCTGGAACTACCCGCTCTCACGCGAAAGATATGCGCGTGTGGAGCGATTGTTGAAAACAAGAAAAGATCGGCAAAAACAAAAAGCAGATGAAATGGAAAAAAACACAGCCGCTTAAGAAGCGGCTGTGTTTTTAGCGTAGCCAGCGCGCTAAAAGCGCTTAAGACTGGTCAGGCGAAAGTCCGGATCTAAATTACGGCCAGTTCTTCATACTCGCCAAAAGTTTCCTTCATCACGCCGACGATCTCGCCCAAAGTCGCATACGCATGGACACACTCCATGATATACGGCATCGTATTCTCCGTTCCCAGGCAGGCAATCCGCAGCTTGTCCAATGTTTGGCCGACCCTTCCATTATCACGTGTCTTGCGGACTTCGTTCAGCCGCGATATTTGGCGGGTGTACCCATTCGGGTCCATTTTTAGAATGGGAATGGTAAAGGGTTTATCTTCGGCGTAGGCATTTACTCCCACGATCTTGCGGATGCCTGCATCGATCTCACGTTGATAACGATAGGCGGCGTCTGCGATCTCGCCCTGGAAGAATCCTTTTTCGATGGCTGGCAATACGCCGCCCAGTTCTTCGATCCTGCGGAAGTAATCGTAGGTTTGCTTTTCCATTCGGTCTGTCTGTGCTTCGACGAAGAAACTGCCGCCCAGCGGATCAACTGTATTCGTCACACCTGATTCTTCGGCGATGATCTGCTGCGTACGCAGGGCAATTGTGACTGAGTGCTCGGAAGGTAACGCCAGCGCTTCATCCATGGAGTTGGTATGCAGGGACTGTGTACCACCCAACACTGCGGCAAGCGCTTGAAGCGCAACCCGCACAATATTGTTTTCAGGCTGCTGCGCTGTTAATGAAACACCCGCTGTTTGTGTATGGAAGCGTAACAACCACGAGCGCGGATTTTTTGCCTTGAAAGTCTCGCGCATCTCACGCGCCCAAATGCGCCTCGCGGCGCGGTACTTCGCTATCTCTTCAAAGAAATCATTGTGCGCGTTAAAGAAGAAGGAAAGACGAGGCGCGAATTCATCAATATCCATGCCGCGGGCGATGCCCCAACGGACATATTCGAGGCCGTCTGCCAATGTGAATGCCAGCTCCTGCGCGGCGGTGGAGCCGGCCTCGCGGATGTGGTAGCCGCTGATCGAGATCGTATTCCATTGCGGAACTTTTTGCGCGCCGAATTCCATCGTATCCACAACCAGTCGCATGGACGGTTCGGGCGGGTAGATGAATTCCTTCTGCGCGATGAATTCCTTGAGAATGTCGTTCTGGGTGGTGCCGCGTAATTGATCCAGCCGCACGCCTTGTTTTTCGGCAGCGGCCAGATACATGGCCCAGATGATCGATGCGGGTGAGTTGATGGTCATGCTCGAGGAGACTTTATCAAGCGGAATGCCTTCGAGCAAAATTTCCATATCTTTCAATGAAGAAATGGCTACGCCGCACTTGCCAAACTCACCGAGCGCTTCGGGCTGGTCGGTATCATAGCCCATCAAAGTGGCCAGGTCGAAGGCAATGCTCAATCCTGTTTGACCCTGCTCGAGCAAATATTTGAAGCGCTTGTTCGTTTCCTCCGCGGTGCCGAAGCCCGCGAACATCCTCATCGTCCAGAGTTTGCTGCGGTGCAGCGTCGGGTGGACTCCGCGTGTGTAGGGGTATTCACCGGGAAGTCCCAGATCAGATTCGTAATCTATTTCTGCAATATCCTGCGGTGTATAAAGTCTGTTGATCGGTTCGGAAGATGTCGTGATAAATTCATCGGCGCGTTCAGGCAGTTGCGCCAGCGCTTTTTTCAGGGATGTCTGTTCCCATTTATCCAATGAGCCTTTTAATTCATCCAGCTTTTCTTTATCGTACATGACACACTCCTTTGGCGAATATGCGGATTATACATGAGGTCTATCTGGTATACTACCCAAAGATAAGTAATCAATAAAAATAAATTGGGTATGTTTCAAATGAGTTGACAAAAAGAACGTCCCGAAGGTTTTGTCGAGAAAATTTGGTCGTTTGTGCCAACCTTCGGGACGGTTTCAACTGAAATTAAACACACCCAAATAAATTTATTCGTCTGCATCACTTGCAGATATAAAGGTAACATTTATGCCCCGTTTCGAGATCGATGTAGACCCTTGTGACCATATTACAGCAGATGCCATCGGCAGTCCCGGTCAGCGTGTCTTTTATCTTCAGGCGTATCAGGACAACCGCACCATCACGGTGTTGATCGAAAAGGCGCAGTTGCAATCGCTTGCCATTGGCGTGGAGCAATTCCTATCACAGATCAGCCAGCAGAACCCGGACCTTGAAGAAGCTTCAAGTGAATTCAGGGAAGATCAAATGCGCATCAACCCGCCCGTAGACCCGCTCTTTCGCGCGGGCGAGATCGGACTTGCGTACGATAAAGAACGCGATCGCGTGGTTGTGTTCACCAAGGAATTGTTGACCGAGGAAGATGAACCCGACTCCGCCGCGCAGATCCGCTTTTGGGCCAGTCGAAGCCAGATGCGCAAACTGGCGCGCTGGGGCGCCGATGTGGTGAATCGCGGCCGTCCGATGTGTCCGCAATGCGGCCAGCCGATGGAGCCTGAAGGTCACTTCTGCCCGAAGAAGAACGGGCATATGCATTAACGTTGAACGTTGTTACGTTTTCCCATGAATAAAGAAATCACTAAAATTCAAACCGCCCTCGAACTCGGTGAATACCAACTCAAAGGCCAGTTCATGCTTGGCAGTAACTACACTTTCTTTGTGGATGTCCAGCATGAAGGTGAAACTTATCAGGCTGTCTATAAACCCATCAAAGGCGAACAACCGCTTTGGGATTTTCCCGATAACACATTGGCTCAGCGCGAGGTGGCCGCGTATTTATTGAGTGAACAACTTGGCTTTCACTTTGTGCCCTTTACTACGCTGCGTGAAGACGGCCCACATGGTCCCGGCTCGCTGCAACAATATATTAATTATGATGTCGAATACCATTACTTTAATTTTTCAGATGAAGACAAACAACTGCTCAAGCCGGTTATGTTTTTTGACCTGCTCATCAACAACGCGGATCGAAAGGGCAGTCATGTTTTTTTTGAAGACGATATCCACAAACTATATGTGATCGATCATGGCATTTGTTTTCATGAAGAGGACAAACTCCGCAGCGTGATATGGGATTTCGCCGGGCAGGCGATTCCAGGCGAATTGCTCGCGCCTCTTTCTCAAACTGAGGGCTGGCCCGCCATCTTTGAGTCTTGTCTCAGCCCGCGCGAAATTACCGCCCTCCAGCGCCGTGCTGAACGATTATGCATATCAAAAGTATTTCCGCGCACCCCGCGTGATCGCCGCGCGTTTCCATATCCACCCATATAAACGCTTCGTCCTGAGCGGAGCCGTTGGTGGTCGAGTAGAGCGGTGTTTTTCCTGCTCGTATCGAGACCCAGCGGCGAAGTCGAAGGACAGGGTTCATAAAAATTATTCTTCCGCATGTTACTGCGCTTCGGCTGTGGGACTGGAAAACACAGTCCCTCCGCTCACGTTGTCCCAAGCCCTTCGGGGGCGCGAAGATATTCAAGGAGTCCCCATGCACTACAAACTCGCACTTATCGGTTTTGGCAACGTTGCCCGCGCACTCGCGCGGTTATTGATCCGCAAGCAGGATTTGCTCAAGAAGCAATACGAAATCACTTTTTCGTTTACAGGCATCGCCACTGGCAAACATGGATTCGCCGTGAACCCAAAGGGACTTGATATTCAAGAGGCGCTTGAACTCGTGGAAAGTGGAAAATCGATCTCGTCACTTTCCACTTTCAAAGTTGCCGACTCTCTGGCGGTTATCAACAACTCCCAGGCAGATGTGATGTTCGAGAATTCCCCTGTCAACACAGAGACGGGCCAGCCTGCAATTGGACACATCCGCAACGCATTTGAATTGAACATGCATGCCATCACCGCAAATAAGGGTCCAGTAGTATATGGTTATCGTGAGTTGACCGCGCTTGCCAAATCCAAAGGTAAACACTTTGGTTTTGAATCGACTGTACTAGGCGGCGCGCCTGTTTTCTCTGTATTTCGCGAATCCTTTCCTCTGGCAGAGCTTTCTTCATTCAAAGGCATCTTCAACGCCACCACGAATATCATCCTCTCGCGCATGGAGCGCGGCGAATCATATGACGATGCAGTGAAATACTGTCAATCGGTTGGCGTGGCAGAGACTGACCCAACAAACGATGTGGATGGCTGGGATGCGGCTATTAAAGTTGCCGCGCTCATCACCGTGTTAATGGATACACCTTTTACGCCGCAGCAAGTGGACCCAACGGGAATCCGCGGCCTGACTCCCGAAATGATCGCGAGGGCAAAGACAGAAGGCAAGCGTTATAAATTAGTCTGCTTTGCTGAAAAGGTTGAGAATAAAGTTACTGCAAGTGTAGCCCCTCAACTCGTGGATTCCACGTCTCCTTTATATGGAATGATGGACTCCAGCACCGGCCTTACCTTTAGAACAGATGTGATCCTTGATTACTCGATCACACTCTCTGAAAAGCCCGATATGCAAGGCGGTCCTGTTGAAACGGCTTATGGTCTGTTTGCAGATTTTGTGAGAGTAGCGAGTGCGATGAAATAATAAAATCATTGTCGTCATTGCGAGGAGGGTGTTCTTCCCGACGAAGCAATCTCTGATTATGTTGGAGATTGCTCACCTGCACTGCAACACACCTGCCTTGGCGGGCGGTGCCAGGGAACGCAGTGCGGCGCAAGTGTCGGGCGAAATGCATCGCCCTCGCAATGACGGAACACGAATTGAAAACAGAACATAAATTCTGTTATACTTTGAGTGGCTTGATTGAGTCGCTCAAATATTTTAACTGTGAGAATCGATATGGCAAAAACACATACCCGTTATGTCTGTCAACAATGTGGACGCGTGGCCGCTTCGTATATGGGCAAATGCCCGCAGTGTGGATCGTTTAGCAGCATGGTGGAGGAAGTCATCCACGATGAACCTGTCAGCAAGGGGCCGGCAAATGTCCGCGGGCTGAGCGGCCGTTCGGAGCCGCGTCCCATTGACGAGGTCGGGGGCGATGCGGAAGATCGAGTCCACTTGCCGATCGGTGAGTTTGCGCGCGTCCTCGGCGGCGGCATTGTGCTCGGTTCCATTGTTCTTATTGGCGGCGACCCGGGCATTGGCAAATCAACGTTGATGCTGCAAATGGCGATGGAGATGGCGAAGACGCAGCGCGTGCTGTATGTTTCGGGCGAAGAGTCTGAGCGGCAGATCAAGATGCGCGCGGTGCGATTGTTACAAAATGTAGGGGCACAGCGCAATCTGCGTTCGTCAAAGTCTTCAGACGAAACTGCTGTGCCCTTACCGAAGAATCTTTTATTGGTGACGGAAACCAATCTCGAAGTGATTCTGAACCATGTCAGCGAACTCAAACCTGACCTGTTGATTGTTGACTCGATCCAGACAGTTTATTTATCTGCATTGGATTCGTCGGCGGGCTCGGTTTCGCAGGTGCGCGAGTGCGCGTCACACTTGCGTGAATTGGCAAAATCCACAGGCGTGTCTGTATTCCTGATCGGGCATGTGACCAAGGAAGGCGCGATAGCAGGTCCGCGTGTGTTGGAACATATTGTGGATACAGTACTGTATCTTGAGGGAGATCGTTTTCAAGCTTATCGTTTGCTGCGTTCCGTAAAGAATCGTTTCGGTGCGACTGCCGAAGTGGGCGTGTTTGAAATGCGTGAAGGCGGATTAGTTGAAGTAACCAATCCATCCGAAGCATTTCTGGCGGAACGTTTGGTCAACGCGGCGGGTTCGACCATTGCCGTAACCATGGAAGGCACTCGTCCTATTCTTGTTGAAATTCAAGGATTAACGTCTCCTACTCAATTTGGGAATGCGCGCCGTACGCCCAACGGCATTGACTTTAATCGTTTGTTATTGATCTCGGCGGTCTTGACGCGCCGCGTGGGATTAAAACTTTCGGAGCAGGATGTTTTTGTCAATGTGGTGGGCGGCATTCAAATTGACGAACCTGCCGCGGACCTCGCCATTGCTGCCGCGATTGCCTCTTCATGGAAGGATGTGCCTGTCCGCGCTGAAGCCGTGTTGATCGGTGAGATTGGTCTGGCTGGCGAGCTGCGGATGCCCGGTCAAATGGTGGCGCGTTTACGCGAGGCGCAAAAATTGGGGTTCAAAGTTGCCATTGTTCCCAAGGCTATTCGTCAGGGCGAGGCATATCCGAAAGGGATTGAGATCATCGAAGTACGGTCTTTGGATCAGGCGTTGAACGCGGCGCTGAAAATGCCCGAGTCTGCGCAAGTGAAGAAACAGGAATAATATAAAAACCCTGCTGGTTGAGTAGGCGGTGCTCGTCCGCCCTATCGAAACCAACACGTTATAGGAAAACAAAAATTTACAAGTGAAGATGTGGTCTTGACACCTGCGCTGCACAAAGCGCAGCGCGGTGCAAGTGTACGCCCTTTGCGAAGTGCGCTCAAGGCTACTCGACCACCAGTGTGCTTTTGAATTGGGTGTGTTTCAAATGAGTTGACAAAAAGAACGTCCCGAAGGTTTTGTCGAGAAAATTTGGTCGTTTGTGCCAACCTTCGGGACGGTTTCCACTGAAATGAAACACACCCTTTTGAATTACCCCCGAATTTCTTTGCAACCATTCTCCTTCTGACAGCGTATACTTGCCAGAAGGAGAATTTAATATGAATACAAAACTTATTTCAGCATTTCTTGCGCTCGCATTGGCCAGCATGGCTTGCGGTTTCAATATTGACCTGCCTAAAGTACCCACGCCCGGCCCCGATGTTACAGATAAAATCTCGGTCCCAACTCCCGATGCCAAAGATGTGAGCTTAAGCCTGTCGTTTGGCGCAGGTGAGATGACATTGGCGCCGGGTGCCAGTCAACTTGTGGATGGTACAGCCACGTACAATTACGATGGATTCAAGCCCGATATCAATATTGATGGCGGCACGGTCCAGATCCAAATGGGTGATGTTAGTTCATTCCCAACTTTCAAGGATCTTAAGAATATTTGGGATCTTAAACTGGGCAATACTCGCATGGATTTGAACATTGAAGCAGGAGCGTATAAAGGTACATTTGAATTTGGCGGTCTTGCACTTAACAACCTCACCATTAAAGATGGCGCTGCAGAAGTTGAACTTGCATTTTCAGAACCCAACCTGACTGAGATGTCGGTGCTCCACTATGAGACAGGCGCATCGGATGTGAAGATGAGCGGACTCGCCAATGCCAATTTCAACCTGATGGATTTTTCATCCGGAGCAGGCGACTACACTCTTGATTTTTCAGGCGAGTTGCAGCGCGATGCGTCGATCAAAATTCAGAGTGGGCTGAGCAACATTATTATTGTGGTCCCTGAAGGCGTGAATGCAATCGTCACCGTGGATAGCGGCGTATCGAATATCAGCGCCGGCTCGGGTTGGAGTCAGAGTGGAAAAGTGTATGAACAGGCAGGCGAAGGTCCAACACTTACCTTTGTGATCGAGATCGGCGCCGGGAATGTGACGCTGACAAAATAGAAATATGGTTATGGTGAGACAGCCCCACGTCAACAAGCGGCGTGGGGCTGTCTCTTTTACGATCTGTGCGGGGTGGATAATGCTTTTTAATCGGAACCACATACCAGTTAGGCGGGATTCGTTCTCATTGCCTGAGATTAAGGCAGTTTATAATTCTCTAAATTCGGAGCAAAAGGTCATATTTTATCTGTGACCTCCATCACTTGCCTTGTAATGCGTTGCACAATAAAATCGTGATTGTTGGTAAAAATTGCCTGTTTCAAGCTTCAAGAGAGGTTATTATGCAAATTACACGTCAAGCTGATTATGCTGTTCGAGCTGTGCTTCACCTTTCCCGTACTGGTGATCAACGCACTGCCACAAGCGTGATCGCTGAAGAACAGCGAATTCCCCCATCCTTCCTGGCCAAGATCATTTCACAATTATCCATCGCCGGGCTGCTGCACACATCACGCGGCGCGCGCGGGGGCGTGACCCTCGCCCGTGATGCAAAAGATATTACCTTGTTGGAAGTCATCGAAGCAATTGATGGTCCGATCAAACTCAATGAATGTGTTGGTGACAGCGGGACGTGCTCATTTGAAGAAAACTGCCCTCTGCGCCCCGTCTGGTGCGATGCGCAGGAAGAACTGGTAGGCAGATTAAAAGGTACGAACTTTGCCGATATGTTGGTAAAGGGCCAGGTTCCAGCATAAAAAAGATAACGCTCAATCAAGCCTCCCGGCTATCATAGCCGGGAGGCTTTTTCAATTATTGAATTTGATTTATTTCAACTGGACGGAACGTAAGTACAATCTGTGAGCGCTTCGGTCAAATTATTGGGTCGGTGAAAACAATCGCGGGATCGATAAATTTGATCAACAAGCTTGATTCCGCTCTCCCGGCGTATAATTGCCGGGAGAGTTTTTCATTCCATGTGCAGGAAGGTTATCATGAAGAATACACACCGACCGATTTTTTTTGCAGCCTCACTTTTGCTGTTGACTATTTTAGCTTGCGCCATTCCCAGCCAACCCACCGCTCCTTTGCCCGCGCCGACAGCTGACACTTCTGGCATCCTGTCAACGATGGTCGCTGAAACAGTTTCCGCCGCCCTCGCGTTGACCGAACAGGCTTTTCCCACGCCAACACTCGTTCCTACCACTATTCCCACACCCACCGCGACGATCGCTCCTGCTGCTGAGATAATTCCATCTGGAAGCGCACTCACTGTGCAGGAGGATGGCTCCACACTTTTTGTAGACGAACGCGCAGGGTATGAGATCACTGTGCCCGCAGGCTGGCTGACAGTGCGCATTGACCAGCAGGAATATCGGGATGCCTCTACATTGGTTTTGGAGGTTCAGCCATTTTTGTTAAGTATTCAGAATAATGACCCAAATATCTTTCGTTTGTTTGCCATTGATATGCAGAATGGATTTTCTCAAGATGTATTCTTCACAAATACAAATTTCATCTGGGATGAAACAAATTCTGCCCGAGTCAAGAATGATGATGGGCTGAAAGCCGGGATTGCTCAATTGGCAGATGCCGCGCCGGAACCAGAGATCCTTTCAACATCATTTGCCAACACATCAAGTGGTATTTCATCTG
>JBBSCM010000119.1:0-11204 GCA_038250295.1 Anaerolineales bacterium
AGCGGACGGGATTTCCCCGCCCGCTCCTGTATTTTGCAAATACTACATATTAAATTTATTTAGGTTTGGTAGCGCCTTCAAAACCAGCCTTGACCCAGTCAGCGGGAGCGGTGCCAGCTTCAAAGACCTGGTCGGTTCCGCAGAAGTTGCCCCAATAGTTACCCATGGCTTCCACCTGCGGGCGGACGTAGGTAGTAGCAAAGGCATCGAGCAGGCCTTGAATTAGCGGGTCAGTGACTTCAACCGTGGTGTTGGCAGGGACGTGGCCGGCATCGTTCATCATGGCAGTTTGGGCAGCAGCGTTGGTTAGGTACATGGCGACTTCAAGAGCAGCTGCAGGGTTGGCGCCATTTGGGTTGAAGTAGTAGCCATCAACACCGAGAAGCGGGTTGGCTGGGCCTTCCGGACCAGCGGGCAGTGGAGCTACGCCGAGTTTGTCACCGAGGGCTTTGCGATAATCACCCATCGCCCAGTTACCATTGGTAATGGCAGCAACTGTGCCTTCGGTAAAGGGAGCGAGACCATCGGCATCACTCTTGGGCCAGCCATTGGTCTTGGAGATCTGATACAGATCATTGACGTAGGAGACTGCGGTGGTAACCTTGGTTTGATTGGCGTCATCTGTTACGAATGCAAATTTGTCATCAAAGATCTTTCCGCCGAAAGCGCCGAAGAAACCATACTCATGGTAACAGCCATAGGTAATGGAAACCGGCGTACCGCCTTCCATGAGAGCCTTTAGCTCGTCAGTGGTGGCGGGAGGAGTGGCGATCATATCCTTGTTGTACCAGAAAACAACGGCCTTCAAGGATTCAGGAACGCCGTACAACTTACCATCGTACATCATGCCGCCTTTGGAAAGGTCGCTGTAATCGCCAAGTTTTCCAGCAGCGAGTTCGGTGATATCCATGATCAAACCACCGCGTACTTCGGCGCCGAGGTTGTCATTCGGGGCGATGAACATATCTGGTCCGCCACCGGCAGCAACATCAGTCTCGTACTTGGTAAAGATGTCATTGAATGGGACCTGAAGCACATTAATGGTGATATTCGGCAGGTCAGTTTTGGCCTTTTCCAATATTGCAGCCAATGCGGTTTCTTCAGCAGAGCCGGTGCCGTAGGCGTGCCAGAATGTCACTTCACCTTTTGTGGACGAGGCGCCGCCTCCACCACCGCAGGCCGTGAGGATCATGCCGGCGATTACCAAAAGGCTGAACAAAACACTTAACTTTTTCATTACTCTTCTCCTTACTAGGATCGTTTAGATGGTTTATTAATTTATTTTGGGCAATTTTATCATGGGCAAATCGTTTGCTTTAGTATGTATGTTTTATGTATGTTTTATCACCTCCTTTACGTGGTTGCGGCCGCTTGTTTGATTTCAGCCGCAAGTATTTCTTTGGAAGCAGGGTTTTTTCTTTCAATTGCATCGTGGATGGCAATATTAATTGCCTGCACGGTAGCACCTATTAAGGAAGAACGTTTTCCAAGCATTGCCGTTGTAATGTGAACGCTTTGTTCAGAAGCGCGTAACGAGCGTTCCCGAACAGCCTGGCGGATTGGCGTTGTCAACAGGTCGCCTGCTTGTGCCACTCCGCCCCCTATGATGACTGCTCCGGGATTAAATAGATTTACAAGGCCCGCAATGGCAATACCAATAAATGTGCCTGCGCGCATAATGATTTCCTGTGAAGGTAAATCGCCGCGGGCTGCCGCTTTGGCCACATCTTGTGCTGTCAGGTCCGCTATGGGAATGTTGGAAAGTAACGTTCGTTTGCCGCTTTCAACCAGTTTTTTAGCTTGATTGGCAATGGCCTGGCCGCCTGCGAAAGCCTCCATGCATCCATGATTGCCACAACTGCACAGAGGACCATTCTCATCTATCGTGAGGTGGCCGATCTCGCCGGCTGAACCTGTGGTTCCGCCGTATAACTGCTGGTTGATCATCAATCCCGCCCCGATACCGCTTCCCACTTTGATGAAGGCTAGATTTTTTTCTCCGCGCCCTGCGCCATATGCCCATTCACCCAATGCGCCAAGTTCAGCATCATTATTTAGTGAAACAGGGAGTCCCCATTCTTTTTCCAGCGATGCGCGTATTGGATACCCATCCCAGCCCGGCATGATTGGAGGGGAAACCACTGTGCCGGCATCTGTGATCACAGGACCAGGCACGCCAACGCCGACAGCCATTAACTGCGATATATTTATGCCGGAATTATTTAATAATTCACGCAGGCTGCGATTGACTTCTGCCAGACAGACCTGCGGACCAAGTTTTATATTAAAGGGGAAGTATTTTTCATAGATGATTTTTGCGGAAAAATCTGCAATCGCAATATTTACGTGGGTAGCACCCATGTCCACCGCCGCAACCAATCCGCGTTTTGGATCGATTTCCAATACTACTGGTGGGCGTCCGTTGGGAATGGCGCGGCTCTCTGCCTCTAAAATAACCCCATTTTCAATCAGATCGTTAACGATTAAGGTTACTGCGGCGCGAGTTAAACCCATTTGATCCGCCAGATCTGTCCTTGAAATGCCAGTGGCGGCAAAGCGGATTAGATCTACTGCGGAATGTTTGTTAAAATTCTTAATATTTTGATTGGCAGGTATCCAATAAAACATGCTTATTGTGCCTTATTTGACAATGAAGTGCTGGTTTGCTTTTGATAATAATAGCATGGATTTTCAATTAATCAAGTGTTTTAACAAACTCCCGCCTTAAAATATCCGCCCTTAAATAAATACAGGTCAGTGCATTAAGACCGACCTGTATTTATTTAAACTTCTGTTAATTTTGTTACCGAACAGCCTGCTCTGTCTCCGCGTCAAAGATGTGGAACTTGTCCATATCAAAGATGAACTCTGTCTGATTGCCAACGCGCAAATGAGAGCGTGGGTCAACACGGCCAACATAGGTGTTTTTGCCGCTCACAAGGTACAAAAGGGTTTCATTGCCCATCAATTCCGTCACATCCACTTTGGAGGAAACCTTTTCGCCGTGAATATTATGGGGGGCAAATTCAGGGTCATGGATATTCTCAGGGCGAATTCCAAAGACCACTTTCTTTCCATCCATGCCTTTGAAAGGTCCTGCAAGATTATCGGGAATTTGCACTTTAAAATCTTCTGTGTCCACAGCGAATTTATTGCCCTCTTTCACTATTTTGGCCGGGAAGAAATTCATGGCGGGGGAACCAATGAAACCAGCCACAAATAAATTGTTCGGATGGTCGTATAAATTTTGCGGGGTATCCAGTTGCTGCAGGTCGCCTTTGTTAATTACGGCGATGCGGGTTGCCATGGTCATGGCTTCAGTTTGATCGTGCGTTACGTAAATGAACGTGGTCTGCAATCGTTGGTGAAGTTTGCTGATCTCGGCGCGCATCTGTACGCGCAATTTCGCATCAAGGTTGGAAAGCGGTTCGTCGAATAAAAAGACTTTTGGCTCACGCACGATGGCGCGTCCTACAGCCACGCGCTGGCGTTGACCGCCGGAAAGTTGGCGCGGTTTGCGCAGGAGCAGTTCCTGGATACCCAAAATATCCGCGGCTTCACTTACGCGGCGTTTGATATCTTCCTTCGGCGTTTTGCGAAGCTTGAGGCCAAAGGCCATATTGTCATACACAGATAAATGCGGGTACAAAGCATAGGATTGGAATACCATGGCAATATCACGATCTTTTGGCGCCACATCATTTACAAGACGGTCGCCAATTTTAATTTCGCCACCAGTGATTTCTTCCAACCCTGCGAGCAGGCGCAGGGCAGTGGTTTTACCGCAACCCGACGGGCCAACTAAAACGAGAAATTCCTTGTCCTGAACCTCGATGTCGAGGCTTTTGATGATCGTTAGATCACCAAATTTTTTATGCACGTTCTGAAATGTAACGCTTGCCATCGTATCCTCCAGTTTTTAGAATATAGTGATGCAATTATAATCCCAGAGAATACTCTAGACAATAACGAGTTTTCCGCTTTTTGCCGATTCGAGCAAGGCCAGGATCACGGCGGTATTTTTGCGGCTATCCGCCAGAGTGATACGGGGTGTTTTACCCTGCAAAATTGCATCGCACATATCTTCCACTTCGCCGAGATATAGTTCGCTGCCAGCGACTTTTATCGTTTGTGTTTTGCCCTCACGTTTGAGGTGGATTTCATTTTTGAGGCCGGGCTTAAATGGACTGGGAATATGCAAAACCGCTTCTGTGCCCACGATCTCAATATATGACCGCGATGGGGATTTGAATCCGCTATCAAACTGCATGTGGATTCCATCTTTGAATCGCATTTGCCCGATGAAAGACTCATCGCTTCCACCCTGACCCGCAACCTGCCAGCCAAATACTTCAACAGGCTCAGCGCCGACGATGGTCCGCGCGTACGAAATGGGATAACATCCCACGTCCCAGATGCTGCCCCCGCCCATATTTTCGTAATTGCGATAATCTTCTTCGCTCCTAATTGTGTATGTAAATGCACCTTTTATAAGTTGAATTTTCCCAAGCTCGCCGCCATCGACGATCTTTTTTACTTTCAGCGTCTGCGCATGATGGCGGTACATAAACGCCTCTGCCAAAACTTTGCCTGTTTCCTGTGCTGCTTGAGACATTGCATCCAGATCGTCGAGTGTTAATGCGATCGGCTTTTCACATAAGACATGCTTGCCTGCGCGCAAGGCTTTGATCGTCCATTCCTTGTGAAGGTGATTTGGCAGTGAATTATAGATAACATCAATTTCAGGGTCGTTGAGTAAGGCTTCGTAGCTCCCATGTGCATGGGGAATGTTCCACTCACGGGCATATGCCTCAGCGGAAGATTGGCTTCTCGAAGCAACGGCCAGCAAGCGGGTCCGCTTTGAAGCGTTGATGGGTTTGATCAGCGCACGGTTGATGCGGGCCGTCGAAAGAAGTCCCCAGTTTAAGATTCGATCAGTCATGTTTTCTCCTGATAAAAATTATTGCCATGCCATGCTTGAAACTAGCCCGGATACCAAATATTTCGAGGGTCGTCCGGAGCGCGCACATAATCCCACGCTGAATCGATCATTTTATTCATATCATATGCGGGCCGCCAGCCCAGAAGCAACTTCGCTTTTGTATTGTCCAGCCAGGTGGAATGATACTCAGTTTTGATTTCCACGGACGGCAGTCCGCGGCTTGATGTTAGATATTGGCTCATCTCACCATAATCCACGGGTTCATCCATGCTGATGTTAAACAATTGCTGCCCAGCCTGAGGATGATCAATGGCAAGCAAAAGCGCAGACACCAAATCTTCGACATGGACAAAATTGCGTTTCACAGGACGCCTATGCGGGTCAAGCATGATCGGGATGGTTTGTGTCTGCACATAGTTATCCGCTTGTTGTACGCCGACCAAATCCCGCCAGCGCGGTCCGCCAAACACATCTTCACCGAAGGAGAGTTGATATTTAAAATCATCCTTCTCCATGATCCAGGGCGCGCGCAGACAACAACCATTGAGATCGTATTGAATGTAATATTGTTCGAGCATCACTTCTTCAAGTACTTTGGAAAGCGCGTAGCAGCCAGGGTATGGCGAATGTTTTTGCGTTTCGGTAACGGGGATTGGATGAGGATATACAAAATGTCCCACACCTGCATCGCCACCTATTAAGATAAATTGCTGAAATGTGGGGCTGGTGCGAGCTGTTTCAAGCATCCAGAACAAACCTTTCACAGCCACGTCCATGATTTGATCGGGGGTCTCTTTGCAAGTAGCAAGATGGACAACGTGGGTCACGCCGTCCATTGCCTTTTCCACAACTTCACGATGCTCAATGGAGCCGTGAATATTTTGTATCCGTTCGTGGGATTCCAATTCACGGTTATGGCATAAGGCCCGTACTGTAAATGAATTAAATCTTGGTTCTGCCAGCAGACGCTTAATAAATACACTCCCCACCTTGCCGGTTGCGCCCGTGACTAAAATTGTTTTAGTCATTTGGATTCCTTAACTCTGGAGTCAGTCAGCTTGCTGATGGATTCCATAAACTAACACTTTGTCCATTTGCCATTGGCTTTGCTTGATTCAATGGCGCTGAAAACAAATCTCAAGCCCATCAAGCCATCGAAGGAGTTCGGGAAGTAAAGCGCTAATGGGTTGGGGGTATTTCCTGATCTTCTGGCGGCAATGGCTTCGGCGGCATCGGAATAAATATTAGCGAAGCCTTCGTGGAATCCTTCGGGATGACCCGCCACAATTCGTGACGAGTGCTTTGCTAATGGAAGAGTCCCCGGCCCATTGGGCGTCCTATTTTGTGACGGCGCTCCCAAAGGTTTAAACGTTAAAGCCTGAGGAAATTCCTGCATCCATTCCACCGTGCCTTTGGTCCCACTGACGCGAATGCGCAGACAATTTTCCACACCTGCCGCGGCTTGTGTCACCCAGTAACTTCCACGCGCACCATTATCGAAACGCAGCAATGCGCCGCCATAATCATGCACTGCCCTGCCAGGGACGATGTTTCCGATCTCAGCGGCGACCTCCGCAACTTCAAGTCCGGTAACGAAGCGGACAAGATTATGCGCGTGCGAACCGATATCGCCCATCACCAAAGATGGACCCCCGCGAACAGGATCGAACCGCCATGACTCAGACGGATCAGGCTTGCTTTCATCTGCTTTGCCGCCCTGAACATATTCCACTTGAATCAATCGGAGTGTGCCCAACTGTCCATCCGCAATCATTGCCTTCGCCTGGCGGACCATAGGATAACCCGTGTAATTGTGAGTGAGGCAAAATACCAAACCAGATTCTTTCACTTTTTTATGAAGAGCTTCCGCCTCTTGAAGCGTGTTTGTCATCGGCTTATCGCAGATCACATCGAAGTCGAGTTCAAGCGCCGCCATGGCATATTCAAAATGACTGTCATTAGGCGTCATGATGGCGATCACATCCGCGCCATCCTGGCGGGCAGACTCGGTTTCCAGCATTTCCTGAACGCTTGTGTATGAACGATCGGAAGCCAGTCCAAGTTCAAGACCGGCTTTTTTTGATTTCTCCATGTTGGAAGAAAGAATTCCCGCCACAATTTCATAACGGTCATCAAGCCTGGCCGCTTGCCGGTGCATTGCGCCGATAAAAGATCCTGGTCCGCCCCCAATGACAGCCAAACGAAGTCTGCGTCCGAGCATTGATAGTACTGGATTTAAGTCCATCTTATTTCTCCTGCGCCAAAAAATCTCTAATGTTTTGAACCACCAGTTTATGATCTTCCTCCTGAGGAAGCCCTGAAACTGTTATTGTGCCAACCATCCCAGTGCCTTTAACGATAATAGGGAAACAACCGCCATGAGGCGCATAATCAATTTCAGATAATAAATACGCTTCTTCCAGCCGTTTGCCCTTGCTTTTTAAAAGCTGCCCCATATAAAATGAACTATGACCAAACCGATTAACAAGGCGGACTTTTCGTTTAATCCATTCGTCATTATCGGCGGATGTGCCGCGCATGCCGGCATGAAAAAGTTGGTGTTCGCCCCGGGTTATGTCAATGGTTATGGAAAGCCCTTCACGCATGGCTCGTTCAACAAGTTGACAGCCAATTTTCCATGCTGCTGCTTCATTAAAGCTCGTAAATTGAAGTTCTTGTTCTTCTTGAAGCAGTTGCTTCAATGTGTCATCCATGTGGGCATCCTTTGGCGATAAGTGATTGGACGATATTTTCAAAGATGACAGTCGCCTGCGAAGCGACTGTCATCTTGTTTCAAGTAAAGCTTATTGCTTATTACGCGTTCTTATTCTTATTGTAGACATCAAATAAAACCGCAAGCAACAACACAATGCCTTTAACAACCTTCTGCCAATCGATCCCGACTCCCATAATGGACATACCATTATTCAAAACGCCGATGAGGAAAGCGCCCACCACTGCGCCGATGACTTTACCAACGCCGCCAGTAGGCGATGCACCACCGATGAAACAAGCAGCAATAACGTCCAACTCCATACCGTCCCCAGCATTGGGTGTGGCGCTATTTAAACGCGCCGCAACGATCAAACCTGCCACGGCAGCCAGAACACCCATGTTGACAAATGTATAAAATAACAAGCGTGTCGTATTGACGCCCGAGAGCATGGCGGCTTTTACATTGCCGCCCATTGCATAAATGCGGCGTCCTATTACCGTCTGGCTGGTCATAAAAGCATAAGCCGCAATCAGCGCAAAAAGGAGGACGAGTACATTTGGAAGGCCTTTATAGGAAGCCATCAGATAACACAATCCCATGACCGCTGCAGTAATGCCAATATTTTTGATGACAAAAAAATAGAATGGCGTTACTTCAAATCCATATTTTTGCTGGTTTTTCCTGGTACGAATATCCAGCCATATTAATATAAATGAAAGTATCATCCCGATCAGGATGGTGGTAATATGAAACCCTTTGCCATTAAAAATATCTGGAATAAACCCGGAACTTATATTTTGAAATCCCCTCGGAAAAGGCCCTACCGACTCTCCCTGAAGCAGGGCTATTGTCAAACCTCGAAACATCAAAAAGCCTGCTAAAGTAACAATGAAGGATGGGATTTTTAAATACGCAACCCAATAGCCCTGAAAGGCGCCAATCGCCGCACCGACCAACAAGGAAATCGCAACAACCACAACCCAATTGATATCGTACCTGACCATCAGCACACCCGCAAGCGCGCCAACAACCGCGACAACCGAACCCACGGATAAGTCAATCCAGCCAGAGACAATAATTAACAACATTCCCAGCGCCATAGTAACAACATAACTGTTCTGTAAAACAAGATTAGTTATATTCACCGGCCTGAATAGTACGCCCTTGGTTTGAACCTGGAAGAACACCATGACCGCGATAAGCGCAATTAACATGCCGTAATCGCGGATATTGTTCTTGAAAAGAGCTGTCAGAGTTTTCATTGTTCCATCACCTCTTGTTGTGTCATAATGTATTTCATTACTTTTTCCTGAGACGCTTCGCTAGCCAGCATTTCACCGACAATCTTGCCATCACGCATTACATAAATACGGTCGCATACCCCCAAAATCTCTGGTAATTCTGATGAGATCAAGATGATCCCCTTTCCTTCACCGGCCAGGCGATTAATAATGGTGTAAATCTCGTATTTCGCCCCAACATCAATGCCACGCGTGGGTTCATCAAGGATCAGAATTTCCGGATTTGCAAATAACCATTTGCTAAGCACAACTTTTTGTTGATTACCGCCAGAAAGATTAAGAGCCAGTTGCCGAATACTGGAACACTTAATATTAAGTTTATCCCGATATTCACCAGTCACTCTCATTTCTTGAGGTTCATTGATCACTTGACGGCTGGAAATTTCTTCCAGATTCGCCAGAGTGATGTTATTTTTGACTTCCTGGATCAGAACCAGCCCATACGCTTTGCGGTCTTCAGTGGCATAAGCGATTCCGTTGGCAATGGCCTTATCGATGGTGCTGATATCTATTTCCTTCCCATGTTTATAAGCCGTGCCGCTGATACGTGTACCGTAAGCATGTCCAAAAATGCTCATCGCCAATTCAGTTCTGCCAGCCCCCATTAACCCTGAAAGTCCAACAACTTCGCCTTTACGGACGGTAATATTCACATTAGTGCTTACTTTTCGATCCTCATGGAGGGGATGATATACATTCCAATCGCGCACTTCAAAAATAACTTCTCCAATATTCTTTTCACGCGGTGGGAAGCGGTGTGTCAGGTCACGCCCCACCATACCGCGAATGATGCGGTCTTCTGTAATGGTGTCCTTCCGGCAATCCAAAGTTTCGATCGTGGCTCCATCGCGAAGGATCGTAATGGAATCAGCCACTTTGTTGACTTCGCTTAATTTATGAGAAATCAAAATCGAGGAAATACCATGCGCTTTGAATTGGAGCAATAACTCCAGCAGTTTCTCGCTGTCGGTTTCATTTAGGGAGGCTGTAGGCTCATCCAAAATGAGAAGTTTAACTTCTTTTGCCAATGCTTTGGCAATTTCAACCAACTGTTGTTTTCCGACACCCATGTTTGTGATCAATGTATTAGGTGACTCGTGCAACCCCACTCTATCCAGCAATTCTGCGGTTTTGGAAATGGATTCATTCCAATCAATCACACCGTTTTTAGCGCGTTCGTTGCCGAGAAACAGGTTTTCGGCTACAGAAAGAAAAGGAATCAATGCAAGTTCCTGATGGATGATGACAAGTCCAACTTTTTCAGATTCGGTGATATCTCGAAATCGGCATTCCTTGCCTTGAAAATAGATTTCCCCATCATATGTACCGTATGGATAGACTCCACTTAACACATTCATCAGGGTTGATTTCCCTGCTCCGTTTTCTCCCACCAGAGCATGGATCTCTCCTTGAGTCACACTAAAACTCACATTATTTAGCGCTTTTACACCGGGGAAAGTCTTTGTGATATTGCGCATTTCCAAAATGACATCAGACATAGTTTTCTCGTCCTTGTTTTACATAATGTGAAGTTTAATTACTTTAAGAGCAATTCTAATACAAAATGAAGTTTTTTAAGGAAATTAATCCCTCGAAATCAGATTACAGCCCATTAAAATTTTGCTCAATCAACATTAGAGAATGCTGTCCGCATAAAAAACTATTTTGAGCATGGTGGACGCTTACCAATATCTGGTTTATGGAACAATGCCAAAAAGAGCCGTTCCAATGAAGAAAAGGAAATGTGTGAGGGCATTTCTGCCCTCACACACATGTAAAACGACCTACTTCAGATCGTCAGCGTTGATATAGCCGCTGTCTACCAATTCTTTCTGGTAATTGTTAATATCAATACTGATCGGGACCAGCAGATAGGAGGGCACAACCTTGACGAGGTTATCGTAGGTGGTTGTGTCGTTGATTTCAACAGTCTCACCCTTCAGAGCCTGATCGGCCATCTTGGCGGCCTGCTTGGCAAGAACGCGGGTGTCTTTGAACACGGTATAGGTTTGTTCGCCGGCGATGATCGACTTGACGGAGGCAACTTCTGCATCCTGACCAGTCACAACAGGGCATGGCTGTTCGGGTGTGCAATAACCAACACCCTTCAGGGAGGAGAGGATACCGATGCTGAGACCATCATAGGGGGAGAGCACACCATCGACTTTTTTGTCGGTGTAGAACGCGCTCAAAAGGTTGTCCATGCGGGACTGAGCGGTAGCAGCCAGCCAGCGCAGGGTGCCGA
>JBBSCM010000120.1:0-11023 GCA_038250295.1 Anaerolineales bacterium
CTTCTTGTACGTTTCGATCAATTGATCCATAACGCTCAGGTCAAAATCGTCGCCGCACAGGAAGGTATCTCCGCTCGTGGAACGCACTTGAAATACGCCATCACCGACTTCCAATACAGAAACATCGAAGGTGCCGCCGCCAAGGTCATACACAACAATGACTTCATTCTTCTTTTTATCAAGTCCGTATGCGAGAGAAGAAGCAGTTGGTTCATTGATGATGCGCAAAACTTCAAGCCCGGCGATCTTGCCAGCATCCTTTGTGGCATTGCGCTGCGCATCATTGAAATAAGCAGGCACCGTAATGACAGCCTGCGTTACCGGCTCACCGAGATACGCTTCCGCATCCGCCTTCATCTTGGCAAGGATCATTGCCGAAACCTCGGGGGGCGAATAGTCTTTTTCATCGAGGCTCACACGCACATCGCCATTTGGCGCGGCATTCACCGCATAAGGAACGCGCTTCTTTGTATGTTCCACGTGCGGGTCATCGGCTTTGCGTCCCATGAAACGCTTCACTGAAAAAATTGTATTTTGCGGATTGGTAATGGCCTGGTTACGCGCCACCCGCCCCACCAAACGTTCATGATTTTTGTTCACCGCCACCACGGAAGGGACAAGTCTTTCGCCTTCCGCAGATGGGATCACAACCGGTTCACCGCCGCTCATCACCGCCGCGACAGAGTTTGTTGTGCCCAAATCTATTCCGATAATTTTGCCCATGAAAACTCCTGTTTCGTGTTGCGTGTTTCGTATTGCGTGAACCACATAACGGAACACGCAACACGTAATATTATTGTGCTACTCTTACCAAGGCAGGTCGTATCACACGCTCCCCGAGCATGTATCCATTTTGCACCACCGCGATCACGTGTTCGCTTTGGACATCATCGCTTGGCTCATGCGTAATTGCCTCATGAAAAATCGGGTCAAAGGCCGCGCCGTTTGCTTCAATGCGCTTCACGCCTTCGCTTTCCAAAATATTCTGCAATTTGCGCGCGATCAATTCAATGCCGCTTGCCCATGCGTCGTCAGCGGGGCGGTTTTGCAAGGCGCGTTCCAGGTCATCCAAAGCGGGTAAAACCTTTTTGATGATGTCGCCCTTCATGCTGGCGTAGGTCAACTCATTATCGCGTTCGATGCGCTTTTTATAATTCTGAAACTCCGCCTGAGACCTGGCCCAGCCATCTTTATATTCAGACGCTTTGGTTTCAGCTTCCGCCAATTGACTCTGCAGCGCTTCCCGCTCCGCGTCGACATTGGCCTGCTCGCCATCAACAGGCATTGTCTCCGCTGTGGGTTGAGGCTCGTATACATCTTCGTGTTTGTGTTTCTTTTTGTCTGTCATGCTTCCACTCTCATTTTGTTTTTTTCTGGAGTCAAGCAGCTGGCTGCTTTAATTCGGACAGCAAGCTGTCCGACTCCAGAGTTATTCATTCGAAATATTATCATTCACCAAATTACTTAGTAATCCTGCAACATATCTTACTGTGGGAATCGTCCGCGCATAGGACATTCGCATGGGTCCCAGCACGCCCAACGTCCCAGTAGCCAGACCGGGCGCGCCATATCTCGCGATCACCATGGAACACTGACGAAGTTCCTCCCATCCGCCTTCGCCGCCGATCAATACTTGCAGACCGCCAACACTGCTATTTGTGGATGCCCGCATAAGCAGGTCCTGCAATGTCGATCTTTCTTCAAATAAACGCATCGCCCAGCGCGCCTCATCGGATGATTCTGCAAACTCAGGTTCACTCAAAACATTGGTAAGTCCATCCGTATAGATTTCACCAGAACCGCTTTCTGATGTGCGCTTCATATCCTGTACCAGAAGCGTGATGATATCCTGTTCAAGGGCGTTTGTGCGGGATGAAAGCGCGGCGATTGCATTCACGGAAAGGCCAGCCAAAAGTATATTGAGATGCGCAGCGGCCTGGCTAAGACGGTCTTGATTGACAGGTTCGGCTAATGTCAAAATTTGTTGATCGACTTCGCCGCCTTCCATTACTATGACCATTAAGATCTGTCGGCCTTGTGTGGAGATCAGTTCGATATGCTTGAAGCGGATCGTTTCGGCATGAGGCGCGGTGACCAGGGAGACTCCCTGTGACTGATGGGCAAGAATGGAAGCGGCAAGTGTCATCCATTGTTCCACATCGGGGCGCGCCTGAAAGAATTGGTGCGAAATCGTATTTTGCACCGAGGCGGGTAATTCCGCTTTTTGCATCAACTGCCCGACAAAGATGCGATAGCCTTCCTCGGCTGGCACGCGGCCCGCAGAGGTGTGAGGCTGTCTTAGGTAGCCCATCTCCGTCAGCGCTGACATTTCATTTCGGACAGTGGCAGTACTCAGGTCAAGGTGGAAGCGTTCCACCAGCCGCTTTGAGCCGACCGGTTGGGCCGTCTCAATATAGTCGCGGATGAGAAGCAGGAGAATCGTTCGCTGTCTTTCGGTGAGTTCGGGCATAACAGGACTAGTCTAACATGTGGAAATGAAGGGCGTCAATAAGAGGAGTGTAAGAGTTTATAAAAAGGAAAGAGGAAAGACTTCTTCATACGAGTCTTTCCTCTTTCCGAACAAACAAAATTGTTTTTATGGGGCGCTTTGAACGGGCCGCCAGGCGGGGTGGAAATCGTCGCCTGGGTCGGTGGTGACACGTGTGCGGTTTTCGCCGCTTATATCCATGTAAAAGATATCATTATTTTCGCCGGATTCTCCGCCTTCATAAGCCACGAAAGCGCCATCACGGGAATAATCCGCATTCTCTATTGTAATAACATTGATCTTTAACCGTGTGCCTTGAAGTACAGTACGATCTGTGGCCGAGATGCTCATCAGGTAAGGGTTGCAGAATTTGGTGGCGCAGCGTTGATTGAACAGGATCAATTCACCATCCGGTGACCACTCAGGAAGATAATCTGTATAGGTTATCCCACTGCGAACAATTTGTATTAGGTTGGCTCCATTCGCGTCCATCAGCCATATTTGATAGACCCCGACCCGCTTAACTGTATAAGCAATTTGTGATCCATCAGGTGACCAGACCGGCTGGCGGGATTCAACTTTTTGAGCCCCCGTGGTGATCTGAATTGGAGAAGAGAGGTCGGCCAGGTTCACAACGAATATTTCCATTTGTTTGGCGCGCAATGAAGTAAATGCAATGGATCCCCCATCCGGCGACCAGGCTGGGTCGAAATCTCCGCCGGGGACGGTCGCAATGGGGGTCAGGCCGCTCCCGTCGACATTGATAATGTACAAGCCGGCGTTGTAATAAATGTCATCCATACCCTTGCATGGCGAGATAAATACCAGCCTGACACCATCCGGGGACCAGGAAGGTTGGCAGGCGCCTTCAGGCATATCTGTGACCTGAACCGCGCTGTCGCTTGCAATATCAACCAGATAGATCTGTGGAATCCCTGTACGGTTTGAGGCATAGGCGATTTGATCCCTTCCACCGCCAACCACAACAGTGGCAGGTACTACGGCAGGAACCAAAGGGGTGATCGTTGCTGTAACTGTTGGGATCACTATTTCAGTTGCCGTTGCGGAGGGAAGTACTATCTGGGTGGGTGTAAAGGTGGGTGTGCGGGTCCGGGTTGCAGTTGCAGTGGGTGGAATCGGCGTTGAGGTAGCTGTAAGAGTTTGTGTGGGAAGCGGAGACGGCGTGACAGTTGGTGTTGCAGTGTGTGTCGGTACAGGGAATGGAATCATGCCGCGCAGATTCGAAGGAATCAGATTACGAATATTCTCAGGAATAATGCCGGGAGCAAGAAACGGAATACTTACCAGAAGCAGGAACAGGATTAAAAACAAGAAGCGAATTATTGCATGGCGACGTTTGCGCTCGCGTTCTTTTTGTTTTTTGAGAGGCGAAACAAACGGTTGATTCTCATGCTTCTGCACAGGCGGCACAAATGCCTTGATATTATTTTTATTATTATCGTTGTTGTTTTTCACTGAAGAGACTGATTCTTCCATATCCCTCTCTGGGAATGAATCGGGCGGCGGCGGTGTAACCATGTAGGTGCCCGCAATCTGCTGGGTCTTGGATTTGACCCCCAGCAATGATTTTTTAAACTCCTCAGAGGTCTGAAAACGATCACTGGGGTCAACAGCCATGGCCTTCTCAATGGCTGCCGCCAGGCGACGCGAGACTTTCGTATTCCGTTTCCGAAGCGGAGTTAACTGCGCATTGTCCATTGCGCGCGCCAGGCCATCTTCCGGGATAACACCACTCAGGGCGGCATACAAAGTTGCGCCCAATGAATAAACATCAGTGCGCGGGTCTGTACGCGCCGTGCCATATTGTTCTGGAGGGGAATAACCCGGCGTCATGGCGCGTGCACCGGTCGTTGTGGCCTGGCTTGCGCTTTGATAAACCTTTGCCAGTCCAAAATCCACCAGAAAGATGTGACCATCCGGAGTGATTTTTACATTACCAGGTTTTATGTCGCGATGCAAAATGGGAGGCTTGCGTGAATGTAAATAAATAAGGGCATCGCAGATGGCTGCGCCGATATGAATGGCATCATCCTCGGTTAACATGCCAAGCCGTTCCATCCGAAAACGCAAATCCTCCCCGTCGATAAAATCCATGACAAGATACTGCCCCTGGTCTCCCAACACGATATGATCAGAAACACGCGGTAAATTTGGGTGACGAAGGTTCGCCAGGATCACGGCTTCCAGGCGGAATTGGCGCGCGTATTCGTCTGTTGTAAAAAGATTTTCCTTTAGAGCGATTTCCACACCAAGGTTTTCATCTATGGCGCGATACACAGATCCCATGCCGCCCTGACCGAGAATTTCAATGATGCGATATCGATTATGTAAGAGTGTATTTTTATCAAGCGTCATCTAAAACCTTAAAATCCATCCAAAATTAAGATTAACTCACGCAACGTGAGCGTAAAAGCTCCTCAAACCAGCGGTTGATTTAAGCTCCTTGCTCTGGGCAAAAGTGTTTTTGGACAGGTTATTAATTTAGTACGATTAACGCCGGCGATTATATCAGATTGAAGAAATGCCGCGTTCCGCAAGCTTAACTCGCATAAAAGTCCACAGTGCGCCGCCAGACACCCACCAACCCACAAGCGTATAGCGGATAAAACGCAAAGCATAAAAAATGAAACCATCACCCTCCGGCAGGACCGCGCCCAATCCCCGCCACAGGATGAGAACACCGATCACACCCATGATATAACGAAGAGCGCGCTTCCCCATCGGACCTGAAACCTGATACCCGCCAATGGACATGATCCACGCCGCACCAATCGCGAGGCCGAAGAAAGTCCCTGCTGAGGTAAAAATGCTGCTTGGGTCAACGGGGGCAGGCAGATCGGCATTTGCGAGAACCGCATTGTTAATCCAGGTTTCAGGAATTTGATAGCTGCTTCTAAAAGCCGCAACACCCAATCCTATCACGACAAATATCATTGCAACAATAAATGCAATGAAAATCTGATGATTAAAAGTTTTTGTGCGCACCCATGCGCTAAGCGGCTCCCAAAAGCGCGTAAAGGCCCACAACAGCACTGCCCCAAGGAACCAGCCAAAGACAACATCATGGGGAAAATGCGCCGCGAGATACAGGCGTGAGAAACCAATAAAGAAAATGAGCGCAATGGCCGCAACCCATACCCATGTCCGTTTTGCGTATGCCGCGATCATTCCCCACACACTCATGGCATGTTGCGCATGCCCGGAAGGGATACCGAAGGTCGTTTCCGTCGTCCAAAGCGCACGCACATGTGAACTCACCCAGTATGGGCGCGGGCCAATGAACAACAGCTTGCCAACATAATTGACCACATTGCTTGTCAAAAGAATAAACCCCACACGCAACCCCAGCGCAGGGTCAATACACCAATAGATCAGCGGCAACACGAGGAAAAAGAATTCTTCGTTACCGAGGAAGCTAAAGAGGCGCATGGGAGTGATTAACCAATCCCCGGTGGATTGAAGGGCGATAATAAAGGCAATACCATACTCAATAAGGGTCTGCATATAGTCCTCCAGTATGCTTTTATTCTATTTTACGATTGACGAATAGGCTGCCTTCATTGTACACTCAAAGCATGGAACAATCACCGGCGTTCAGCCATATTTCGCAACATTCCTCAAAGGAACGACTCGGGGATTGGCGCGCTATGTTTCTCGTCATCGCGCTTGTGGAGATATCCAGCACTCGGCTGGTTATCACAGAGTGGGTTCCTTTTCTTTATTTCACACAAACAACGGGCCTGGCCGGGGTTATTTTGGGGCTTGCGCTGGGGTACAGTTATTTTTCGCGTAAGACAGTGGTGCGCCTGTCTATTGGATATACACTCATACTGCTCCCGTTTCAACTCCTCAATGCAATGGAAAGAACAGACTGGGTATGGACGGACATTGCAACCTTATTTACCCGTTTATTTACTTCATTAGGACAGTTTATCAAAGGCCAGCCTGTTTACGATCAATTATTTTTTACTTCGCTTGTTACGCTGGGGTATTGGGCCATTGGGCTTTGTGCCGGATACTGGTTAACCCGGCATAAAGATTTTATAAATACAATTTTGCCCGCCGGCCTTGCAATGTTGATTATTCAGGCTTTCGACCCGGTAGAACCAAATCGCATTTGGGGTTTGGCAGTATACATCTTTGTTGCTTTATTGTTACTGGGGAGGATGTATTTTCTCGTAAATCATTTTTTTTGGACGAAAACGAATTTCCTGCTTACGACGGAAAGCACGAATGACCTGGAGCGAGGGGCGCTGGTAGTAGCCGCCCTTACCGTATTTATTGCATGGTCTATGCCGGGCTGGATCACCAATATTAAACCCGCAGCGAAGGCATGGCACAGCTTTTCAACGCCCATTCTTGAGAGACTCTCGGATGCGGTCATTGCATTGGATTCTCCCTATGGAACCACGAACAAGAGCGGAGATTTTTATGCCAGCGAACTTTCTCTCGGTCAGCAAGCAGCGACAGGCGATAACCCGGTATTTTATGTCGAGGTAAAACAAACTGACTTTACCCCTGTGCGCAATTATTGGAAGGGCAGGGATTACGACCTCTATATCAACGGACATTGGACAAATGTATCAAATTCAAGCGCAGATTTTTCTCCGCAGACAGACGATATATCCCTTGAATACCCGGATGCCCGCAATGAAATGGAATTTACTTTTACCAATAATTTTCAAACTGAAAGTCTGTTATATGCGCCCGCAGAAACCGTATGGGTCAGCCGTGAGAGTAGTTTTCAATCAACCCCTATTTCGGCAGGCATAAAAGATATAACAGCCTGGTTCGCAGTGCCAAGCCTTTCGAGCGGAAACAAGTATACGGTGCGGGCTTTGATCGCTGATCCCTCAATCGAAGAATTACGCGCAACAGGAACAGAATATCCGGGCTGGGTCAAGGAAAAATATTTGCAAGTCCCGGAAAATATTGCGCCTCAATTGCGCGATCTTGCAATACAAATTACCGCGCCTTATGATACTGTCTATGATAAAACACAGGCCATTACCATTTATCTAAGGCAAACCATTCAATATGATAAGGCGATTACTAGCACCCCCCCCGAAAACAAAGATCCTGTTTTATGGGTCCTGTTCGATTATAAAAAAGGTTTTTGCATGTATTATGCCAGCGCTGAAACGCTTATGCTGCGCTCCATTGGCATCCCGGCACGCATGGCGGTTGGATTTGCAGAAGGCACCTTTGACGAAATTCAGGAAAGATATGTCGTTACGTATGACAATGCTCACGCATGGCCGGAGGTATATTTTCCCGGCATCGGGTGGGTTGAATTTGAACCGACAGGCAACCAGGCACCTATAAGTCGTCCTGAAACAAAAAACAATGCCCCCAGCGAAGCGCCTAACCCTGCCCTCGCAGAAAACTTACCATTCCCATTGGCAACCCTTCAACCAGAGCAGCCTTTATTACCGGATGGAGCCAGCGTCTCATCCAAGATAAATTCAGAAAGCCTGTATGGAAAATATCTAATCTATTTGCTCGCCATATTCGCATTGGTTTTTAGTCTTTTCATGATTCGCCGTTACACCCCTGGCGAACGTTTGCCAGTATACTTGGCGGGTAGATATGCCCGCAGTGGAAACATTCCGCCGCCCTGGCTGGACCGCTGGCTGCGCTGGACCAAACTCTCTCCTATTGAGCGTACATTCCAGGCCATCAACCTCAGTTTATTTTGGCTTGGCTGCCCGCAACCAGTACATGTCACATCTCATGAGCGCGCAAAAACCCTGATCGAGCGCCTGCCTTCTGCCAAAGATCAAACTTTAAAACTTTTGGATGCGTATCAAATTACTATGTATACACCCCGTACCGGAAACGTGACATCCGCCCGCCGCTCAGCAATTATTATCCTGCTAAAAACAGGGCAGCACCGCATAAAAGAAACCTTGCAGTTTCTAGATTACCGTTATAATCAATTAAGATAATGCCTATGAATGAAAACACCATCCCCACAACTGTTCACGACCAACTGATCGCACTCAGCCAGCAGGCGGGAAAGATTCGCAATGAGCTGGATGCGACCAAGCTTAAGTTCCCCAAAAATACGATTGATGATCTTCAGAACCTGGAAACAACGCTTGCGCAAATTGGTGGGAGGATCGAAGCCTTCCAAAAAGAGCACAGCAACATGCTTGCGCTTGCCGATGTGGGACAGGTGATCAACTCGTCACTTGAACTCGATGAAGTGCTTCGAATCGTGATGGACAATATTGTGCGCCTCACCAAAGCTGAACGCGGCTTCCTTATGTTACGCGACGACAGAGGTGAAATGGTGATCCGCATGGGGCGCAACTGGGAAATGGAATCGATCAATGCCTCCGAGTTGACCGTCAGCCGTTCTGTTGTGGGGCGCGTTATTGAAACGGGCGAGCCCATTGTCACCACCAATGCGCAGGAAGATAAACGTTTTGTCGGGCAGGAAAGCATTGTGGCATTCAACCTGCGTTCCATCTTGTGCGTTCCCCTCAAAGTTAAAAATGATCTTATTGGCGTGATCTACGCCGATAACCGTATTCGAACAGGTATCTTCGCCGAATCTGAAAAAGAACTTTTGAACGCCTTCGCAAACCAGGCCGCAGTAGCCATTGAGAACGCCCGCCTGTTCTCATCTCTCAAACACACGCTCGAAGAAGTGACCGGGCTAAAAAATCTGATGGAATCCGTTTTCGCATCCATTGCCAGCGGCGTGATCACTGCAAATGTCCAAAATCAGGTGACGCTCGCCAACCGGGCCGCGCAAAATATTCTGGGACAGGCCCAACTTGAGATCGTCGGTCATCACCTCGACGAAGTGCTTGCTTCTGTTTCGAAGGAGATCGCACCACATCTGCTGGAGGTACACACAACCGACAAGCCGAGTGTATATCTTGAAGTCAGTCACAACCTGCCAAAACGCGGCAACGTGGACTGGCGCTTAAACTTCTCTCCGCTCAAAGATTCGGGGCAAAAAACCCAGGGCGTCGCAATTGTCCTCGACGACCTCACAGAACGAAAGAAGTTGGAAGCGCAGCGTCGACTCTTTGAGCGCATGGTCTCCCCGGCCGTCATCGAACAACTTGACCCGAACAGCTTGCAACTCGGCGGTAAACGCGTGGACATCACCGTGTTATTTGCGGATATTCGCGGTTTTACAAGTTTCAGTGAAAAAGTTTCTCCAGAAAAACTGGTGAAAATTTTAAACCGATATCTCGCGGCAATGGCAGAAGCCGTACTCGCCCAGGAAGGCACGATCGACAAGTTCATGGGGGATGCCATCATGGCCTGGTTCAATGCCCCCGTACCGCAGCCTGACCATACCCTGCGCGCGGTAAAAACCGCATTGGCCATTCGCGAATCAGTGGAGATGTTATATAAGGAACTGCCCGCGGAAGCGCACCTCGCCTTCGGCGCAGGCATTCACTATGGCGATGCAGTACTGGGTTTGATCGGGACCGAGAAACGACTGGAATATACCGCCATCAGCGACAGTGTGAATACGGCCAAACGCATTCAAGAAAACTCCGCCAAAAACCAGATCCTCATCAGCAGGGCCGCTTATGACCGGGTTAAAAATCAAGTGGAAGCCAAACCTCACACAGACATGAGCGTGAAAGGCAAAACGCAGCCACTGGAGGTATTTGAAGTATTGGGATTGAAGTGAGAGAGCAGAGAGTAGAGATTGGGGATTAGAGATTGGAGAGCAGGCTTCCGCGGTGAGGGTGACTTCGGAAGTTTTTAATTGCTGGTGTTACCCACCCTCTCCACAAAACTTATCACCCCATCCATCCCTTTTGCAATGGGTTCAGTATTGATATACTCGTTCAGAGTATGCGCGCCGCCGCCTGTTGTAATTCCCATGACAACTGCGGGAATATTTCGACTCAATGGAATGTTCGCATCTGTGGAGCCTGCCGTGAGAATTGCATTCAAACCCTGTTCGCGTGTACACGTCAGAGCTAGTTCCACCAGCGGATGATCAGCCGCCATTTCCCCTGCAGGCCGCTCGCCGATGATCTCTGCCATTATTTTCACGCCTTCGCGATCTGCATCTTTCAATAATTCTTCCACCTGGAGAGTCAATTTCGCAAGCACTTTCGGGTCTTCCGAGCGCAGATCCAATTCACATTTGGCTTCGGATGTAAGCACATTAATCCCAGTGCCGCCGCCAAACGTGCCGACATTCATGGTGGTGCGGGGTTCACGCGGCAGGCGCATCGCCGTCAACTGTGTAACGAGCGATGCCAGCTCATGCACCGCCGAGGGCTGGCCATAATCGGACCACGAATGTCCACCCGCAGTTTTGGCGGTAATGCGATAACGCCGCACGCCAATGGCGCGGTGATAGACATGCCCAAGAGCAAGACCTTCCAAAATTAAATAACCGATCACGCTATGTCCTCCCGAAAGAACATCAGGACGATGTGAGCCTGTCGAAGGGTCCTTTTTAAAACGATCCACTACGGCGCGCATCCCGCGCAAATCACCAAGACCCTCTTCGCCTACATTCGCCAC
>JBBSCM010000121.1:0-11021 GCA_038250295.1 Anaerolineales bacterium
AACAACACCCCCTCGTGAACGCGCTTTTCTCGTTGGCGTGCAAATCCATGGAAACAATCATCTCCTTGCGCTTGAAGATTCACTTGCGGAGCTTGCCCTGCTCGCGGATACCGCCGGCGTGGATGTTGTCGGCGAACTCACGCAAAGACTGGACCGCCCGCATGTAGTTACCTATATTGGCCCCGGCAAAGTGGAGGAACTCAAAGCGCTCGCCGAGGAAACGCTTGCAGATGTAGTCATCTTTGATGATGAACTCTCCCCGCGCCATCAACGCGAATTGGAAAAAGCGCTGATCAACATCCGCGTGCTGGACCGCACTGCGCTGATCCTTGATATCTTTGCCCAGCACGCTCACACCAGTGAGGGCATGTTGCAGGTTGAACTCGCACAATATGAATACAACCTGCCGCGCCTGACCCGCGCATGGACCCACCTCGAAAGACAGGCTGGCGGTGGCGGCGGACGCGCCGGCTCCACTGGCGGCGTTGGCTTGCGCGGCCCCGGCGAAACCCAGCTCGAAGTGGACAAACGCGCCATCCGCAAGCGCATTACCCACATCAAGCACGAGCTTGAAAAAGTGGAAGCCCATCGGACCCGCTATCGCGCACAGCGCAAACGCTCGCGTCTTCCGATCGTTGCGTTGGTTGGTTACACGAACGCAGGCAAATCCACATTACTTAATCGGCTGGCAAAGTCAGAAGTGTATGTTGCCAATCAATTATTTGCCACACTCGACCCCACCACGCGCCGTGTGCAATTGCCCGGCGACGAATTGGCGTTGATCACCGATACGGTCGGCTTTATTCAGAAACTTCCCACTGCACTGGTTGCGGCCTTCCATGCTACTTTGGAGGAGATCGCAGAAGCTGATTTGCTCCTGCATGTTGTCGATATCTCCCATCCCAATGCGCTCAATCAATTCCAGGCGGTGCAAGACACCTTGGAAGAAATCGACGCCGGGCACATCCCAATGGTCACCGCGCTTAACAAAGCAGACCTCCTGCTCCACCCGGAGAATGCCCGAGAAATTCTAAAGAGTTTTCCAAAAGCAGTTTCCATATCTGCCCTCGAAGGGACGGGCATGAAGGATTTGCTGCATTTAATAAGAGAAGAACTATTCGAATCCTACACACCCATTCACGTGCGCCTGCCCTATAAGCAGGGCGCACTGATCTCACTCTTTCACGAGTTGGGCCAGGTCGAACGCGTGGAACATGAGCGCGGCGGCATGGTCATGCAGGGGAAAATTCCCGGCCGGCTTTTGGCTCAGTTTTCCCCCTGGCATGTAAACAATAATCAACCCGAGCATGAACATGATGAAATTGAAGAGAACATGGAGGAGGCATAATGTCAAAATTTCTGGATTTCATGTCGGAGTTTCTGGCGCATCGAAAGGGCTTTCTGCCTATCGTGGGCTTATTTTTAATCGTCTGCAATCTGATCATCCAGTTCGTTATACCGGGAAACATTCTCGCCACAAGCAATTTGTTTCTGCATATCGGGTTAATCATCGCGATCTTCGGGCTCATGCTGGCGTGGGCTTTGTAGGAAATCCGTCCTGAGCGGAGCCGCATGCTTTTGGCGACGTAGTCGAAGGACAGAATGGCAGGATGGTTATTTTTTATAATGACTTTCGCTTAACGCTGTCCTTAGACTACACTCGACAGGCACTTGTTCCGCTCACATCGTCCCGATGATCTTTCGGGAGGGCGAAAACTAAAACCCCCAATGCCATTATTATCTTCAGGCCAAACACTCCTCAACCAGTATCTCATTGAAGAATTCATCACGCTTGCACCAGCGGGTGAGCTATATCGCGCAACCGACTCGCGCAATAACAAACCCCTCGCGCTCACCCTGCTCCCAAAAACGATCTCAGATAGTGCCGAAGCCCTCAAAGAACTCGAAGTCGAATCAAATAAACTCCGCGCAATTTCACAACCCAATATAGTTTCATATCTGGGCTTATATCAAACTCCCACACTTGCCTTCCTGCTCGAAGACTGGATCGATGGCCCATCCCTGCGCGATGTACTCCATGCCGCGCCCATTAGTGTGGATGAATCTCTCGTTTATGCCAAAGCCATCTGCAGCGCACTCGAAGCTCTGCACAAACAGAATTATCTACATCTCAACCTTGCGCCCGAACTAATTCACATCAATAAACGCGGGGACATATACGTCAGTGGAATTGGGACAGCCCGCCGCATCGGTGAAAAGGTTACGCGCGGACTTGGCAAATATCCGCGCTTGTATTTTGCGCCCGAGCAATTCACTGCCCAACCTCTCAGCACCGCAGCAGACATCTACGCGCTTGCTGTTCTGCTTTACGAGTTGACCACAAGCCTGTGGATCAACGGCAAGTCCGCGCCAAAGGCAGTCGAAACGATTCGCAAAACACACATTGATCTTACGCCGCCCGCGCCCATTTCGCTCAACAAGGAAATTCCCGACCATTTTTCGCGCATGTTGTTGTGGTCGCTTCGCAAAAAACCAGAGGATCGACTCAAAACCACGACAGAGCTGCTTTCAGCGCTTGCCCTCGCAGCACATATTTCTGTAGATGAAATATCGCTTCATGCCGGCCCGAAGCCTGCTCCGGTTACCTCAGCTATTCTTGGCGGCTGGAATTTCCTGCCGCCGCCCAAGCCAGGCCTTCTCACCCAGGATCTTCCGCCTCTGGAGGACCGTCTCGCCACACTCACCAACGCCCGCACAAAAAGAAATAACGCGCGCATTGGCATTGTTCCAATTTTTATATTTGTGTTGATCGCCGGTCTTATCTCATTATTTTGGTTTGTGAAACCTGCGCCCATCGCCATTCCCACGCCCATACAATTTACTCCCTTTGCTGTAGATATCACTCCCATTCCCACTGTGACCGCATCTCCCCGGCCAACGGACGAACATGGCGGCCGCATTGCCTTCACCTGCACCATCGGTGACTATAACCAGTTGTGCATGGTCAACCGCGATGGCACTGACTACGCACAACTTACAGACATGGAAGCCAGCAATTATTATCCGGCCTTCACTCCGGACGGTTCTTCATTGTTATTCTCATCCAACCGCGGCGGGCCGTTTGACCTTTATCTTTTGTTATTCGGTCAAAAGGAAATATCTCAAATCACTCAAAATGTGGGCAATGTGGTCTCGCCGGATTATTCACCCGATGGTCGCCGCATCGTCTTCGCCAATCGCGCATCGGATGGTCCCACCTCCATTTGGATGGTAAATGCTGATGGCCTGAATCCGCGACAAGTCTACGCGGGTCCCGATACGATTGTCGCAGTGGCATGGTCGCCTGATGGGGAAAAGGTCGCATACGCAATGTCAATTGGAATCCCGCAAGAGTATGAGATCTTTACGATGGATGCGAATGGGAAAAATCATGTCCGCATCTCACAGGGACTGCAGGGAATCGGCGGAAGCGTGGATTGGTCGCCGGACGGCAACTCCATTTTGATCTACGCGGGGCCATTTGGCGATAAGGATATTTTCAGGCTGGACTCAGAAACGGGAAGCGCGACTCAGATCACAGACGGCGGGAATAACGCCGGCGCATCGTATTCGCCCGATGGCCAATACATCGTATTCAACTCGCTTCGTAACGATGGCCAGGCTGATCTATATATTATGCGCGCCAATGGCGGCAATCAAGTGCAGCTTACCAATCGCCCGGAGCCGGAGTGGGGTCCGCAGTGGGTGCAGTGAAAAAAACAAAGCTAAAGAAATTTCCAAGGAACGGAGTCAGCTTTGGGCAAAGTCTGACACGTTTTTACTCCTCCAAAAACAGCTATAACGATTTTGCAGTCAAACCTATTTGAAAAAAATTTTTATAATGTGAGAGGGGATTTGCGATAACAAATCATTAACAAAAATAAAACTATTAATACGACTTAAAACCTTTACATGCAGGGTATTTAATGTATTATTGATTCATCAATGGCGTTTTTCCCGGCTCGTCCACCGGGGGAGGCGCTGTTCATCTTTAATCCATAGAAAAGGAAGTTATATGAATGTCCAAACAACCAAGTTCCTATCTGTCTTCTAAGTTGGAAGGCCGCCCGAAGGCCGATGGCAATGGAAACGGAATCTATTCGTTGGAGTACATCCACAAGGGTGAGCTCGCAGCCGTTTTCGGGGGCGTCGTTTATGAATGGGACGCCTTTATCCACCTTCCCGAGCTCGAACAGAGTCTGTGTATTCAAGTGGAGGATCGTCACTTCCTTGTGCCCAGGCCGATCGGGGAAGGAGATTATGTCAATCACTCGTGCAATCCGAATGCGGGCCTGTCGGGTCAGATCGGACTCGTTGCAATGCGAGATATTAAAATTGGCGAAGAAGTTTGCTTTGATTACGCCATGAGCGATACCATGCCATACGATGAATTTAATTGCGGATGTGGAAGCGTGAATTGCCGCGGCAAAGTCGGCGGCAATGACTGGCAAAAGCCAGAACTTCAGAAGCGTTATGCAGGATTCTTTGCTCCACACGTCCAGCGCAAGATCGATGCGCAGCGCGTGGAAAAACGCGAATTTGTACGCGCCATGCGAACGAAAACATCGAAGTATATTTCACCAATTACAACCCCGCTGTACGAATAATATAAAAAGACCCTTGCAGGAAATCGCAAGGGTCTTTTTATATCAATGGAGGTTTTTATCTATACCTTTGGGCCTGCGTCAATGACGTCCTGTGGTGTGCCGTCTTCGAACTTGCCAAAGTTTTGTTTAAATCTCATTGCCAGGTCTTTATATTTTCTATCGTATTCTTTTTTATCTCCCCATGATGTTGCGGGATTCAAAACTTCATCTGGCACATCGGGGCATTGAGTTGGGACCTCAAACCCAAAGATGGGGTCTGTCGTAAATTTGACTGTGTCCAGTTTTCCATTGAGTGCGGCGTTCAACAAGGCGCGCGTGTATTTAATGGAAATGCGCTTGCCCACACCATAAGGCCCGCCAACCCAGCCCGTGTTGACCAGCCAGCAAGTGACGCCATAGCGTTGAATTTTATTCTTGAGCAACTCGGCATATTTATACGGGTGATGCACCATAAATGGCCCGCCAAAGCAGGCGCTGAAGGTGATCTCTGGTTCCTTGCCGAGTCCAACTTCTGTGCCGGCAATCTTGGAGGTGTATCCTGAAATGAATTGATACAAAGCCTGATTTGGCGTTAACCTCGCTATCGGCGGCATGACTCCACTTGCATCACAAGTGAGCAGGATCACGTTTTTCGGATGCCCGGCTTTCTTTTCAGGCACGGCGTTGTTAATGAATTCAAGCGGATAGGAAGCGCGCGTGTTCTCCGTCAGAGAGTCATCGTCCAGATCAATGAGGCGTGTAATAGGGTCAAACGGGACGTTCTCCAGAATTGTGCCGAAGCGTTTGGTTGTGGCGTAAATCTCAGGTTCAGCAGATTCAGACAGGCCAATGACTTTTGCGTAGCATCCACCTTCAAAGTTGAAAACGCCATCGTCGCTCCACCCATGTTCGTCATCCCCAATGAGGCGGCGCGTAGGGTCAGCCGACAACGTGGTTTTTCCTGTTCCACTTAATCCAAAAAATAAGGCTACATCATCTGCGTCATTTGGATTCACGTTCGCTGAACAGTGCATGGACAGCACACCTTCCAACGGCAGGAGGTAGTTGAGAATTGTAAAGACCGATTTTTTGATCTCGCCTGCATAAGCCGTATTGCCGATGATGGCAAGTTTCTTTTCAAATGAAAGGCAGATAAACGTATCACTCGCGGTGCTATCCACGGCAGGCGCACCTTTGAAAGATGGCATAGCCATGATCGTAAACTCAGGAACAAAACGTTTGTATTCTTCGAGCGACTGCGGCAGGATGAACATGTTACGAACAAAATGACTATGCCACGCAAGCTCGGTCACAATGCGCACGGGCAGACGAAAGGCTTCATCCGCCCCGCCGTAGACATCCTGCACAAAGACATCCTTGCCCTGCATAAATCCCAACATGCGATCATACAGCACCTCAAACTTATCAGCCGCAAAGGGACGGTTATAAACACCCCACCAAATATTGTTTTCAGAGTCTGTGTGGCGTACGACAAATTTGTCGTTTGCGCTGCGGGCCGTGTGCTTGCCTGTATTCGCTACAAATGGCCCGCCCAAAACAAGCGCACCCTCATTGCGAAATATCGCCTCTTCCACCAGAGCTTCGGTCGTCAAATTCCAGTATGCCAGGCGCAAATTGATCACACCTTGATTCGATAAATTAAAATCCGCCTTGCGCATCTGCGCAATGGATTCGGCGGGGGTTTTTATGTTGAGTATGTTATTCATAATATTTATTCTCGTTTCCATGTCGTTGCGAGGAGGGTGCTTTCCCCGACGAAACAATCTCCTGTTCTGCCGACATCACTCATCAAGAGCCTCATTCATTTAAACGGGGATTGCTTCGTCGCGAAGAACCAGAGCGCTCCTCGCAACGACATATAGAAAGTTACATCCAATCCCGGATCATCTTCTTATCACCGATGTAGATTTCATTGGGCGAAGTTAAATCCAATGCCCATTTGATCCGCGCGATTCCTTCGGTAATGTCTTTTACCGAACCGGCAAACGAAATGCGGATGTGTCCGTCCATGCCGAATTCCTTGCCGGGCACCGTGACCACCAATGCTTTCTTCAACAAAAATTTGGATAACTCAATGGAGTTCCCATTGAAGGCGCGCAAGTCAATCAAGGCATAGAATGTCCCTTTTGGCTCGATCAGACGCGCCCCGTTGAAAGTCTTTAATTCCTGCAAGACCACATCGCGGTTATTTTGGATATGCAGCCGCAGCGCCTCCACTACTGACTGCAAGCCGTTCAATGCCCCTTCCGCAGCGGCTTGAGCAACAGGCGAAACACAGGAGGTCGTCTGTGCAAGAACATTTGTCATCACCTTTATGAGAGCACGCGGCGCGACCACCCAGCCGACTCGGAAACCCGTCATGCCATACAGCTTTGCCACCCCATTGACAACAAGGATGTGCGAGTTTTCAATATCATTTTTTGTAAATGAATAAGCAGGCGGTGCGACGTTACGGTCAAAGGTAAGTTTATGATAGATATCATCGCAGATCATGAAGATACCTTTGCGTTCGCACAACTCCACGATCTTTTCAATTAACTCCGGTGGATAGATTGCGCCGGATGGATTATTCGGGCTGTTGACGATGATCGCGCGCGTGGACGAAGTGACCGCACGCTCAATATCTTCAAAACGAGGAGTGAATGTCCCATCTTCAGGCGTGACGATCACGGGAATCCCGAGGCACATCTTGATCATCTCGGGGTAGGAGACCCAGTAAGGCGCGATGACGATCACTTCATCCTGTGGGTTCAAAATGGAATAGAAGATATTGTAAAGAGATTGTTTCGCGCCGTTGGTGATAAGCACATTTTCAGGCGCAATCAGTCGGTTGTAATTTTCCTCCGTGTAACGGATAACCGCCTTCTTCATGGAAGGCAAGCCGTCAGGAGGCGTATATTTCACCTCCCCGCTGGTCAGCTTGGCGCCCGATGCCAGAATGGCGGCAATAGGTGTTTTATTTTTGGGTTCACCAATCCCCAAATTGATCACGGCCTCACCGCGCTCACGTAATATCCGCGCTTCCTCATTCAAAGCTAAGGTTGGGGATTCAGCGATGTCACTGGCAAGTTTACTAAGTCTCATACTACTCCTTAATCTGAAAGACCCTAAAGGTTTTGAAAGCCTTTAGTACTTTAGAAGTTAAATGCTTGCACAAAAAACAAGAATTTTCGCTAACCACGGAGACACAGAGGCGCGGAGTTTTAATTTCTCTGTGTCTCCGTGGCTCAAGCCTTTTTGGTTTCGGCTTGTTCGAGTTAGGGTCTCGTATATGGATAAATCAAAAATCTGGTCAGGCAGACTGCGCCAACCAGATACACTTCCATAACCGCAAAGAAAGCGGCGCTGACAATCGAATTGTCAGACAAGGCATTCATGCGGTCATTATACTCTACACGTTTGGAGTGTCCCGCAAATAAAGGTACTCATTTTCTTATAACAAATGTAATGAGGCTCATTCGCACGTGAAGGTACCAGCTTCCACATCATTCGCCTGATTCCATAATTTCTCAAATTCCTGCAAATATAGCGCGGCGATCTCGGCATTATCCAAAATAACCACGTTTTCTTCGTTTGACTCATCTGCGTTCGACGAATAATTCAACGATCCAGTCACCACGATACTATTATCAATAATGATGATCTTATCGTGCAGAAAACTTCCGTTGCCATCCTGTCGGGCGGGCACGCCGGCGCACCAAAATGTTCTCAATTCGGAGCGCGTGCCGTTGCTGCCAAATGTTTCGAACACTCCTTTTACATCCACACCTGTTTTGGAACGGTCTATCATCGCCTGCGCCAGCGGATAGTCTGTAAAACTAAAAGCCAGAAAACGAATGCTCACTTTCGCGTCGTTGACCAAAGCGATCAGATTGCTGACCGCATGATCTTCGGAGGAGAATAAAACTTGCAAAGGCGTGCCTTCCAAAATAGCCCATTGATTATTCAATGTGGATGGCGCACGCGGTCCCAATTGCCCATTCCACATTTCCTGAAATTCACGCTCGAAAATAAAAGCAACTTCAGGCGAACGGATAACCAGCACATTATTATTTTGCTTAAATATCCCGTTGACCGTGATGTTGGTCGACCCCGTCCATGTAATTTGCTGATCGAAGATCCAGAATTTATTATGCATCAAAGCAGACCGCCCCGCATCGTCCTTGACCTCTATGCCTGCTCCCGTTAAAAGGGCAAATTGCCCACGCCCGGGCTGGATGTCGTACTCCAAACCATTTTCATCGTCGGTGATCCATTTCACGTCTACACCGCGATTCTTTGCGGCGATCAGCGCCTCGGCTACAGGCGTGAGATTGAACTCAAACGAGGCGATGTGAATACTTGTCTGCGCGTTGTCAATAAATTGGATTAATTTTTCTTCAATTGAACCCGCGATCACATCAGGATTATTGATCGTAAGCGGATCCGTGAAATACACTTCCCACCACTTTGTCGTTGGGACTACTGCGGGCGTTTCAGTCACTGGAACAATAAACGGAGGCGTTTCGGTTGCGAGGGCAATAATAACTGGCGTATCCGTAACGGGGACGATAAACGGCGCAGGTGTTTCAGACGCGAAGAAAGAAATCTGAGTGACCGCCGGCGGCATATCCACAGGCTCACAGGATGTGACTAAAAAAGAGGCAAGGATAAGTAGGACGATAATCTTTTTCATATTTTTGTATTCGTTTTTCGGAGCGCGGACTTTAGTCCGCATTATGCTCTTACGGCGGACTGAAGTCCGCATTTTGTTTTTACAGCGGACTAAAGTCCGCATTCCATATATTGCCGCGTCGATTACTCCAACGCCGCAAAATCCTGCGGATGGCCCAATGGCAAAATAGTCATCCCATCTGCAATACGCTTGACCAGACCGCCCAGGACCGTGCCTGTTCCCACCTCCACAAAAGTATTGACTCCTTGTGAAACCATATACTGCACCGACTCAGTCCAACGGACGCGGGATTGCATCTGGGAAATGATATCCGCGCGGGCAGCATTTTCGTCCGCTAATGGTAGGGCGTGAACATTGCCAACAACTGGCAATTGTAATCCTGAAAAATTCGCTGAGTTTACTGCATCGTTCCATTCCTGTTGAATGGATGCCATGAGAGTTGAGTGAGCGGCAATGGACACCGCCAACGGCAGCGCACGTTTGGCGCCTGCGGATTTTGCTCCAACCATGGCGCGTTCCACCGCAGCTTTCGCCCCTGAAATAACCACTTGACCGGGGCAATTATCATTTGCAACTTGTACAAGCTCCTCTGAGGTGCTTGCTTCAGCGCAAACTTTGTCTAACGTTGGAACATCCACGCCGAGAATGGCGGCCATTCCACCGGGAGCGAGTCCGCCGGCATGTTTCATCAACTCAGCGCGTTTGCGGACGAGGCGCAGGCCGTCTTCAAAGGATAATGCTCCAGATGCGGCCAGAGCAGATAATTCGCCAAGGGAATGCCCGGCCAGTGCAGCAGGTTTCAGGCTTGGATAACGATCCGAGAAGGCGCGATAGGACGCCAATGAGTGAACAAATAAAGCAGGCTGGGTGTTGAGCGTGTCGTTGAGTTCATCCGCCGCGCCTTCCATCATCAATTTGGAGAGTTCGAAACCGAGAATGGAATCGGCTTCTTCGAAAGTTTGTTTTGCGATTGGGAATTGATCGGCAAGGTCTTTGCCCATGCCCACGGTTTGCGAGCCTTGGCCGGGAAAAATAAATGCTGTGGTTTCTAAGTTAAGTTTCATGAAGACTCCGAAGTGTTGGTTGGTCTCGATATGCTGCGCTACTCAACCAACGGGATATGTAGTTATAAAAACACAAACGAGCCGTGATAGTCACGGCTCGTTTTGCAGGGCGATATAAATAATTCCTACGCGCTGGCTTTCTTTTCTTTCTTGACCTGAATCACTTCACGGCCATTGTAGAAACCGCAGCTCGAGCAAACGGTGTGAGGCAGGCGTTTGGCTCCGCAATTGGAGCATGCGACTGTATTGAGTGGAACCAGTGCGTCGTGCGCGCGGCGGCGGTCACGGCGGCCTTTGGAATGCTTGCGCTTGGGATGTGGGGTCATGTGATACGTTCTCCTTTTACAACCATCAGACGGGCGCTCGCCCGTCTGATCAATTTCGATGGTTTCTGATGAAGCGGGCTGATTATATCGGCAGGAGGCGGTCACGTCAAGTACGGGGCAGGTATAATTTGGGAGAATAAAAGGAGAGCAAAATGTATCAAACCGATATGTATGAGGGCGTACACGCAGAAACAGTTACCATGACCGGCGCAAACGGTGATCAGATCAATGCTTATTTTGCGCGTCCGCTGGGACAAGGTCCCTTCCCTGCCATGGTGTTGGCACATCACATGCCCGGCTGGGATGAGTGGTATCGCGAAACTGTTTTCAAGTTTGCGCATCATGGCTA
>JBBSCM010000122.1:0-10994 GCA_038250295.1 Anaerolineales bacterium
GGCGAGTTGAAAATTCACGGCGGCGCAAATGCCAAGGAATTGGCGCATGGCTCTTTTACGGGCGGGTTGGAACACAAAGCCACTCGAAACGGAGACAGGCTCGAGGTCCGCATGAGACCCGCAAAAGATTTTCTGGATTTTTCTTTCTTCGGCCCGCGTCATCAAATTGACTGGGATGTTGCGCTAAATGCCGACATCCCAACTGCGCTGACTTTAAATCTTGGCGCGAATAATTCCATGCTTGATCTACGCGACATGAATATCACTGATTTGAAATTGGAAACGGGTGCGAGCGATACGCGTTTGACCTTGCCCGCGCGCGGCCGCTTCCGTGCGGACCTCGATCTTGGTGCGGCCTCATTGGAAGTGATCGTGCCCGAGGGACTCTCCGCTCGAATCCGCGCATCCCTCGGCGCAGTAGATTTGAAGATAGACCCATCTCGTTTTCCTCGGAATGGCAATATTTATCAATCACCCGATTTTGATACCGCAGCAAATTCGGTAGACATGACCATTGATGCAGGCGCGGCTTCCATCAAGGTGACGTAGGTCGGTAGTCCGACAATAATAGGAGTTCGAAATGAAACGATTTGATCCGAGGATTGTATTTGGATTTTTACTTCTGACGGGCGGCGTCCTTGCCCTGATGCAGACCATGGGCTATCTCAGAAATGCCCCCGATATTTTTTGGGGAGGTTTGTTCCTTGCTGCCGGGCTGGTGTTCCTCACACTCCTTTTTGGTGGGCATTGGTGGAGCGCATTCCCTGGCTTCACACTGGTTGCGCTTGGCGCGCTGATTCTGCTCCCTGAATCGCTGGAAGATTTTGGAGGCGCGCTCTTCCTTGGCGGAATCGGGCTTTCGTTTTGGTATGTGTATTTCACGAGCCGAATCGAAAGATGGTGGGCCATTATTCCCGCTTGTGTGTTGACAGCCCTGGCTGTGATGATCGTTGCATCCCAGCGTTATGAAGATTTCGGAGGTGCGATCTTTCTTGGCGGCATCGGGCTTGCGTTCTTGATCGTATTCCTTACCGAGCGTTCCGAGCGATGGTGGGCTTTAATCCCAGCGGGCGTATTGACTACTCTTGCGGGCGTCACGATTGCCGCCGAGCGATTTGGCGAATTTCAAACAGCTGGCTTTTTCTTTTTCGGCCTCGCAATCACATTTTTACTTGTAGCTCTTTTGACCGGGATGCGCTGGGCTTACTGGCCTGCCCTTGGTCTGGGCATCATGGGCTTGTTGGGAATCGCATCGCTTTTGGAATTTGCAAATTATCTTTGGGCGATTGTGATGATCGGGGCTGGCGGCTTCATACTCTTTAGATATTTCACCCACAGAGCATAATATAAAAACGTTACTAAAAATCAAACATCCCCGTAATTTACGGGGATGTTTGATTTACATACCTGCCCTCAGCAAGTGTTATTTTCCTTCAATTACGTTGATCTTTGGAAAGAATTGATGCACCGTCCCTGCCACCCAACCGTGCAGGGTTGAAGGCAGGAGGGGACAATTAAGGCATGCGCCCCCCAGCCGCACTTTCAAATCCCTGCCGTCAAATGAAACAAACTCCACTGTGCCGCCATGAAATTGCTCGACATACGCGCTTAATCTATCCAGCAACCCGCGTAATTGATCTTCCTGGCTGACCGTTTCCTTGGAAACCATGGGACGACTCCTTTCTATTTTTCTATATCGGAATTCAGTAGTGACTGAACTTGTGCGTGCGCATTCTTCCAGCGGGCTGAAACCACACTTGCAAGACGATCTATGAAGACTGCGCCTGTCTCGGGATGTTCCCGGATCAAGCCCCGCAGGTCAACACCTTTCATTCTTACACATTCGATTCGTGTTTCGCTTAGTATACTCGAGGTGTAGTTCGGGCTTCCGATCACCGCCGACCAGCCAAACACGTCACCCGTATGTAAGCGGGTTAATTTAATGGGCGGACCGTCGTAAGGCTTATACTGAATTGCAACCTTGCCTTTTATAAGGAGATACAAATAAGTTGTCGGGTCGCCTTGTTTGAAGATCAAAGTACCCGGCACGGAGATAAATTGCTCAAATAAAGGTTTAAGGAGTTCTATTTGAGCAGGCTCAAGTTCCTGAAAGAGCGGGATGAAAGGCAATATCTCCAGCATTTATAATGCATACTAATCAACGTCTAAACAACTTTCCAGTACCAAACATCCTAAACTCAATGACATTGTTCCCTTCTTTGTGTTGTGAACTTTTCATGGGTTATACTTTGTGAAATATGTAATTTTATTGATGCTGACACCTTCAGTATCATCACGCCTCGCGCAGGCGATTATTATTGGATAGATAACATGAATGCTACTGCCCAGCCTTCTCCCTCGCGTTTTTATGCCACGTTAATGATCGGAACCGGACTCGTTTCAATCGGCATCATGATGTTCATGCTGATGGACAAGCCCAGCGATTCAGTACAGGACTTTTCAACTGTTCCTGTTCAAGTAAATTATCCCGCCCCGCAACTAACCCTGGTCGACCTTGCAGGAAAAAGCGTATCGCTGACCGATTATCTTGGAAGTGTGGTGCTGGTCAACCTGTGGGCTACATGGTGCCCTCCCTGCAAGGAGGAGATGCCTTCATTACAAAATTTTTATGAAGAATATAAGGCTGACGGTTTTGTATTGATCGCCATTGATCAGGAGGAAACGCTTGAAGTCGTGGAGCCATTTGTGCGAGAGTTTGGATTAACCTTTCCCGTCTGGCTTGATGAGAATTATCAGGCTCAACGTGTATTCAACACCATGAACCTGCCAAGTTCGTATGTGATAGACCGAAGTGGAACAGTCCGCCTGATGTGGATCGGTGGTATTTCAAAAAAGAATCTTGAAAAATATGTGCCTGATGTGATTATGGAGTAAACCATGGAAGTGACTTTGGCTTGGAAAGATGGGATGGCGTTTGAAGGTGTTGCTGATTCTGGCTTTATGCAGACAATGGATGCCGAAGAGGCGGTGGGCGGTAATAATAGCGCTGGCCGCCCGATGGAGTTTATTGCAATGGGACTGGCTGGCTGTACCGGGATGGATGTGATCTCCATCCTGCTAAAGAAGAAGCAGGAGGTTAGCGCTTTTCAGGTAAAGGTTCATGCAGGGCGGGAAAAGGAACATCCTAAAATATTTTCGAATGCCATTATCGAATATCTGGTGACAGGTAAAAATGTAGAGGAAGCCGCATTGCTTCGTGCAATTGAGCTTTCGGTGGAGAAATATTGCCCAGTCCACGCGATGTTGAGCAAGGCTTTCCCAATCAAGATGATTTATAAGATATTTGATGAGGATGGGAAAACTTTGCTGAAACAAGGCGCATATATCTCAAAATCTGTTGATGAATAAAATGTAATTGCCGCAATTAAAAAGCAGGAATGGCATGAGTACACATGTCACTCCTGCTTTTACTATTAATTTCCATTCTTATGGATACGATGAACTAATGGAACTGTAAGTATTCGAGCAATCACATGCGATCACTGTGGAATTGCCTTTGATAAGTGTCCCTAAATACGCGCGGCTGCCATTGTGTGTAACCCACCCATTCATATTGAACGCAATTGCGCTGTCGGCGACGATCCATTCTCCGTTGTATTTCCGGGCAATGTGAACATGCGTGCCAGTGGCGTGCCCGCCCGCGCAGGATGGATAACCGACCATTTCCCCAGCTTTCAATTCGGCGCCTAAAGGGGCGCGTTGGTCATTTGAAAGATGCAGGTAAAAGACCACCCAGCCGGTGCGTTCATCGCCATCTTTGTCCAGGTCAAGCGCGATGCCGTCAATGCCTGAGCGAACCACCAAACCGTCAGCCATGGCTGTGGCAAAATTATCCCTGCCTGCGGTCACACAACCAGACTTCTCAGAAGGCGGTGCAAAGTCTATTGCGGCTAAAGGCTCACCGGTGCCCCAGCCAGTGTGAGGTCCGCCAGTGTAAGACCAGCTTTGATTATTTGGAAAAGGAAGAAGAAATGTCGGTTGCTGTAAACTGCCGGGGATGAGGGTGAACGAATCGCTCCACGGGTCTCCAAAAAACGTCTCGTATGTCTGAAGCAGGCCTTCAGGCCCGGTTGCGACCGAATACTTATCCCCCACATAAACTCTTGAAAAATAATATTGCATGGCAACGGAAGCGGCGTTTTGCCATGGGTCGGGTCTGATCAGGATGTTGTCGGTGTCTTCAAATTCAAGCAGGTTGCCGGCGCGCCAGCCATAGTATCCATTATTTAAAGTATTGGCGGCAACCACAAGCTGAAGGTATGGTGATTCCCAGAAGCGGCGAGTAAATCCTAATACATTTTTTTTGACGGGCGGCGCAGATTGTGTAAGTGCTCCGCCCTGATATTCCAGGATTGCAAGCAAGAGGCGCGGATTGATACTATAGTTGGTTGCAACATAATCAACCATTTCCGGACCGGAAAGCCAGCCTACACTGGAGTAAGAGCGATAATCTTTTAACCAACCAGGTTGTGATGCAACGAAGGCGGCCGTGTTGAAACCGATCACGGTGGGACCATTTACAAACGCATGGTCAGGAATGATCTCAAAGGGACTTGCCCACAAAGCAAGATAGTAGATGGGGATCTTCATCGGCATACCCGGCGGCATGGTGGTTGCATCACGCGGAATCTGAGGATTGGCTTGCAGGATTTCATCCACAGTGGTGTTGAACCGCATTGCAAGGGCGGGGAGTGTATCTCCGGTTTGAGCTGTGTAATCCACTAATTCGCCTGGTTTGTAGGTGGTTCGCGTTGGCAACGGAGTTCCCACATCTGCGGGCAGCGCTGCATCGGCAGGTTGGCCGGATGAAAGTTCAGGGTTTATATTTGGAGCCGCATTGCAGGATGTAATAAACAATACAGTGATTAGAGACACTGTACATGGATTTCGAAATGCCTTCTTTTTTTTATTCATCTTCTTCGCGGATAATATTAGACCAGGCTTGACCGACCGGGTCAGCAATAATGACTTTATCATCACGGATCAGCTCACCTTTATATGCTATTTCTCCGGCAACAACACGCCAACCGCTTAGAATGAAGGGTATCGGTCCATCGGCAGTGACCCATTCCCCGTTATATTTTCTTGCAAAGTGCAGGTGTGTACCTGTTGAAACGCCGCCTTCACAGGATGGATGACCAATACGGTCATCCGCTTCCAGCCAGGTTCCCACAGCTACGCGGTTTTTTGAAGCTATATGCATATATAAAAGATTCCAGCCGGTTTGTTCATACCCATCGCCGTCCAGGTCAACCATAACCGCACCGTTTCCGGAGCGGACGACAAGCCCGGGAGCAGCAGCGACAACCCATGCCGGGGAGACATCACAGCCGCTGCGGCTGCTGGCGGGACCAAAATCTATTGCTGCGAATACGCTATGCGACCGTCCATAGATCCTTGGATTCAACTGTCCCCAGCCATTATGCGGGCCGCCTGTAAAGCTCCATTTGGTGTTAGGCTCGAAAGGAAGCACAAGCGGAGGTTGATTCAAAGCCGCCGGAAAGATCGGGTTGACAGCGTCTGCGCGCGCCCATGCATCGCCAAACATTTCCTTGTACATGGCAGGGAATCCAGAATCCGGGTTGATGATCTGCGCCCATTGAGACTGGCTATGCACTTGCGCGAACAGATATTGAATTGCAACTGTGCCCGCGTTCAGGCGGGGGTCGATCCGCAGGGAGGATCCATCAGAAAACTCAAGATGAGTGATCGTTCCCGCCCGCCATCCATAGTATGCGATGGACATTGTGTTGATGGCCCACACCATTTGCACGGTCATGCCTTTAAAGTGAAAATCATTGAAGCCCATCGGATACTCAGTATGTAAAATATCCACAGGTTGACCTCGTACCCAGCGGCCTTCATATTCAAGCAGACCGAGGATCAGGCGGGGATTGACCGAGTTTTCGATTGCGAGGCGGTCAATGGCATCATAGCCGGCTATTGAACCGGTAGAGCCGAGATAGTCTTTGAATTTGCTTAAATATCCCCCGGCCTTTTTTGTATACTCCTCCACATCGAAACCTGCGGCAGTGACCGAGAAGATGATCTCGGCGTCCGGCATGATCTGAATATTCGGTGTGGTTGCCTCTGTGATACGATTTGGAATGACAAGCAAGGTGCCGGGGTCTATCAGGGTTGTTTTGGTTAAATCCGCATCTGATGTTATTTCGGATTCCCCCACGCCAAAACGGTTTGCTACGGCAGACAGCATATCTCCGCTTTGAGCGTAGTAAAGAAAAGGCGCCGAGTCGTACGATGGAGTGTATGTCGCTGCTATGACGGGAAATGCGCCATTGGGTGTGGGGGTTGGCGTATAGAATGCCTCGGTTTCGATCTGGGGTGAAGTGGTTGAGGTGGGAAAAATGATCGGGTCGTCCTGAACAGCAAACGGGTCAAAAGGAGGCGGGAAGGAATTTGTTATATCCGCTGTGGGGGTTTGTGGAATTCCCCAAATTGAGGGTGATGATCCGCAGGCTGATAAGGTCAGAGATATGGCGATGAGGATTGCGAAAGGGCGATACATAGGGTTGAATTATATCCGCCTAGATTAAGTCTGGATGAATTAACGAGTGATCTGATTGAGTTCATTTACGCTATCCCATGCCTCAACGGTTGGGAATCCGTACTTTTTTAGAAAACCGTTATATTCAGCGCCGTCTCCGCTGGAAACCCAGCCATCCAGGTTGAAGGGGATTGAGCTGTCGGCGGGAATCCATTCGCCATTGTATTTGCGGGCGACATGCACATGGGTTGCATTTGAAACGCCGCCCTCACAGGAAGCATGACCCACTCGTTCGCCGGCAAAAAGATATTCGCCCGCCTCAGTCCGCTGCTCTTCTGCGATGTGCATATACAGGATCACCCAGCCTGTTTGTTCATAACCGTCATTATCAAGATCCTGGATCAACGCGCCATTTGAAGCGCGAGTTACAAGCCCATCCGCCATGGCTGTAACCCAGTACGGACTGGTGAAACAGTTTCCGCTTTCACCGGGCGGGGCGAAATCAAGCGCTGCCCATGCGGAGCCTGAGTCCCAGCCGCCATGCGGACCGCCGGTAAAATACCAGGTTTCGCCTTTATTAAACGGAAGACTCATTGCTGGCTGCGAGATGAATGGCGGAACCAGCGGATCAATTGCAAAACCAAATGGGTTTCCGAAGAAGACATAATAGGTGAGAAACATGCCTGTGCCGCTGATGTCCTGTGTCCATATGGATTGATCGTCAAGCTGCGCAAAGAAATATTGCACTGCCACTGTACCGGCGTTAATGGTGGGGTCGATAGGCGCAACGGTCCCGTCGTTCAGCACAATGGTTGAAATTGCGTTTGCTTTTGAAAGGTAATAACCGCGATTCAATGTATCCGCTGCCCATGTAAGTTGACGATATAAGCCGTAGTGATATTCGTCCGGCAAGCCCATGGGGTAGGATGTATTAAATGGCCCAGGATTTGTTATCCAGCCGCTTTGAAATTCAAGCAGCGCCAATAGCAAGCGCGGATTAACCGAATAGTTGCGTGAAACAAGTTGAACAATTTCATCGCCAGATAACAGGATCCCGTTCACGTCCTGTGTGTAGCTGGCAAGGTATCCGTTTTGGCCCTGGATGAACCCATTGATATCGAAATACACACTCATCGGGCCGTACACCAGCTCCGAATCAGGAATGACTTTGAAGGATGGTCCTGTGTCACCGGGATTGGGCGCAGGGACGTTTAACGTTGTGCCAACCTCGAGCAGGTCGGCGTTTGTGATGTTATTCGCCTGCATTAATGTGTCAATACTGATGCCATATCTCTGGGCGATAATTCCCAGTGTATCTCCGGGTTGGACCACATATTGATCTGCATCCTGTCTTGGCGTTGGAAGGATGCGCGCGTCATCCGGAGTGGGGCTGCTTGGGATTTCATCTGCCGGGATTGTGGCTGTGGGCGAGATGACAAACGGAACGCGCGTCGGTGTCGGTGGGCGTGTGGCAGTGGGTTCCAAAGGCGGGCTGGTTACTGCAACATCAGAATTTGCGGGATCCAATGGGATTGGCAAAAAAGGATCGTAAGTTGGAAGGATGATCGGCGTAACCGTGGATGGCGCACAGGAAGCAAGCAGAGCGGTCAGGAGAAGAATACAAACAGTTTTATGTAAAGACATGAAGGCGATTTTACCAGTGGAGGGCAAAATGCGGATGATTGCAACGTCTGGGTAATATATTAAAGAGACACACGCATAATACGGTTGTCTCTTTTGATCTGTTATTTTCCCTTCTATTTTAATAGGATGAAAATCAGCAAATTCTTGGCAGCATTTCACCGGCCAGCATATCCACGATTCGTGTGCTGCCAAGCGCTGTCTTGAGTAATACGCGTCCGCGTGGGTCAGCGGTGACTTCTCCAATCATAACCGCGCCTTCGCCGTATCTTGTTGAACGCATCGCTTTCAGTACAGACTCTGCATCTTCACGCGCAACCATTGCCGCCAGCTTGCCCTCATTGGCGATATATAACGGGTCGAATCCAAGCATTTCGCAAGCCGCAGCAACTTCGAGGTGGACAGGGATCGTTTCTTCGTTCAGCAAAATGCCGACGTTGGATTGAGTCGCGATTTCATTGAGTGTGGTTGCTAATCCGCCCCGTGTGGGGTCGCGTAAAACATGAATGTTGTTGCTCACATTGAGCATCGCCTCGATCAAATGATTGAGCGGCGCCACATCGCTTTGAATCGTGGACTGAAATCCCAGCTCGCCGCGTGCTCCCAATACTGCGATACCGTGATCGCCGATCGAGCCAGACAGGATAATTGCATCGCCAACTTTGGCATTTGCCCCGTTGATGATTGCATCTGTATGTATCACGCCGACCCCAGCCGTTGTGATATACATCCCATCCGCTTTGCCCTTTTGTACAACCTTTGTATCACCAGCAACGATTTGCACACCTGCTTCGTCAGCGGCGGCTTTCATTGATGCCACCACGCGCTGAAGAGTTTCCATCGGCAGACCCTCTTCAAGAATGAACCCCGCTGTCAAATAAAGCGGCTTCGCGCCCAGCATAGCCACATCGTTGACCGTTCCGCAGACTGCCAATTTGCCAATATTCCCGCCAGGGAAGAACAGCGGAAAGACCACATGTGCGTCAGTGCTGACGGCTAGATTTGCATGTAAGTTTGATTCAAGCCGCGCCGCATCATCACCTGCGCGTAAAGCAGCGTTATCAAACGCGGATATAAACGCTTTTTGAATCAACTGGTGACTCATCCGTCCGCCCGCGCCATGTCCCATTACGATCTGTTCGTTATGAGTTAATGGGGGCGCACAGACTGCACCTTCGATGTTGATCGTTTCGTCAGTCATAATTTACCTTCTGGAGTTCCGAAGTTCTACTTCGGGGGATATTTTGAGCAACTCGCAAGTAGAACTTGCGGACTCCAATTGCTAATAATCATCTTCCACTTGTGCATCATCAGCACAGGAAAAAACTATTTTTTGAAATTCTGCTTCCGAATTCTCAATAAAATATTTGTAACTTGAAAATGGATAATCTTCTGGGTTTTGCACGAGCCCATGTTTTACAGGATTCCTAATCACATAGTTCAGTCTCGCATAATAGGATTGCTCGGTCTGAATGCACGTATCCCAATAGTTGTACCAGACTCTTCGACCTGGAGTGCCGTCAATTTGGTTTACGAATTTTGCACTTATTGAATGAATTCCTTGAATTAATGCTTTCAGCGAAAGTGCATTTTCTGGACTCTGAGCAATGAAGTGATAATGGTTTGACATGACAAACCAAGCTTGCATTGACCACCCTAAAATATTCGCCCGTTCGAGAAGTGTTTCGCAAAAGTTGGCAAGCTTGGCATTAGAATCCAAAAGGGGCTTTTTATAAAGTATAGCGCCTGTAACAATATAAATGGCGTTGGAAACAAACCAGTGCGGTGGAGTATTTAAGTGTGGCTTGTAAATATCCATTTTGTGTGCCTAGTGGAGTCCAGAAGTTCTACTTCTGGACTTGCCTTTCGATTAGTTTACACTGTCCGCAAGTAGAACTTGCGGACTCCAATTACCTTCCATACTTATAATACGCCGCGCACGCCCCTTCGGACGACACCATCGTCGCGCCCAGTGGATTTTCAGTCGTGCATTCTTTGCCAAAAGCAGGGCAATCATGCGGTTTTTTCAATCCCTGCAAAATTTTACCTGCGATGCACAACGAAGATTCTTTCGTGTGGATATCACTTACATCGAAACGCTTCTCAGCGTTGAACTGGTCAAATTCTGGCCGCAGACACCAGCCGCTCATGGGGATCAGGCCAATGCCGCGCCAGGTTCGGTCACATTCCATGAAGACTTGATGAATGGCGTCTTGTGCCGGTACTAATCCCTCAAAGGTTACAGCACGGGAATATGCATTGGCAATTTCGATCTTGCCTGCCTCCAGCAATTGAACAGTTGCCAAAATTCCCTGCACGATGTCGAGCGGCTCAAAGCCTGTCACAGCCATTGGGATTTGGAACTCTTCCAACAGTGGAGGATATTCGTGATATCCCATCACCGCATTGACATGGCCTGCCAATAAAAATCCCTGCACGCGATTATCAGGGGAACTTAAAATTGCCTTCATGGCAGGCGGCACACGCACATGCGAAACCAATACTGAATAATTTGCGAGTCCGAGTCTTTGCGCTTGCAACACGCTCATCACGTTCGGTGGTGCGGTGGTCTCAAAACCGATTGCAAAAAATACAACCTGCTTGTCGGAGTTCTTCTCAGCAATCGCCACTGCGTCCAATGGCGAATAAACCACGCGCACATCCCCGCCTTGAGCCTTCACTGAAAACAGGTCGCGACCAGAACCGGGAACGCGCAGCATGTCACCATATGAACAGAAAATTACGTTCGGCTGCGATGCAATCGCCAAAGCCTTATCGATCAATTCAAGCGGAGTCACGCACACGGGGCAGCCCGGCCCATGCACCA
>JBBSCM010000123.1:0-10935 GCA_038250295.1 Anaerolineales bacterium
GAGAAACCAAATACCATGCGCGCTGGGAACAGGAAGATACCAGGCATGTTGAATGTTTTTGATGTGACTGCTTTGAAGTTTCGAGCAAGCAAATCTCCATAAGTCACGGATGCAGCGTGGATTTTGATCAAAATTTCATTGTCCTTTTGGGCAGGTTTGGCAACCTCTTTAAGTTGCAGAACATCCGGTAATCCATATTCCGTGTATACAATCGCTTTCATAATTTATATTTCCTTTTGATCAACGCTATTTGATAAAAATTATTGTCTCGCGTATTTATTAAAATTGTTCTCCTTGAAAGGAAAGAGAACAATTTTAGATGCGGATATGATGAGGCAGCAATATATTAACTTGTTGCAGCTTCAGAAAGTGCATCTCCACCCTGCGGGGTCAGCGCAGGCAGGGCTTTCAATTCACGATAGACCAGCGTCCACACGGTGGAGGTGAAGACCGTCTGCCAACTGCCAAGCAGAAGCCAGGGAGAGAAGGCAACCACAAAGAACAGGGGCAGCGCGAAGACCGCGCCAACGATCCACGCTAACCATCCTTGCAGGAATATGCTCGTGAGTCCGCCCGCGAGCAGGGCAGGGATGATCGCAACCAGCGCCCCGATCACACCTGTGACCAAAACCAGCGGCAAGGTCACGACGAAGGCGATCACAGATACAATCGCCCAAACAATGCCCAGCCCGATCATCACCAGCCACATGATCCCGACATTCTTCCAATTGCCGCGTACCATTTGGAAACCCCGTTGCAGAGATTCGCGTACGCCCATATTCTCAAGCGCACTAGCCCGCCAGAAGAAGTTCCGCAGCAACCCGAGGAAGATGCTGATAATAGCCACGACAAAGAGCACCAGAAACAGGATGACGACCGAAACAACAATGGCAAACATGGCAGGCTGTTCATTGCCCTGTGATAAGGTCACCAAGACTCCAACCCCAACCGCAAGGAGCAATATCATGGCTAGAATGAGCGGCAGGTTTACCAGCAGGTTGATCAGGAACAGGCGCCATGATGTCCGCGACCAGCCAATGCGGAAACCCTGACGGATGGTCATCTTGGAGCCGGTATTTTCATACTCATCCACCATGCGAATAACAGCGGTCTCCGCAACATAGCGGGCAATGGCAATAATAATTCCCAGGGCGATCATCAATACTGCGAAGACGACCGCAATCCCAATAATGATGGATAGATCATTTTTGGGAATTCCAGCCTCGCTCAAACCTTGATCGAGGAGCTTTTGCATTTCCTGGGGAGCGTCGTTAAAGAACTGACGTATATCTTCAGAGGATGGCTGCTGGTTGTTCGATGAGTTCGTTTGTGAATTGGAACTGTTGTTCGAGCCATTTCCCTGCGAGCCTGCTCCTGCCAGGGCGAGGATCAACCCGAAGACCCAGAGAGCACGATAGCTCCACAGGATGTGCCAGGCGCGTTTTAAAATTTTGATGGGGTCCATTTTTTCTCCTTCTTTCGATTCGTTCGTTTTTGACTGTGGGACTGATTCAGCTTTTTAGGAATTGGCCTTGCTGCGGAGGTGTATGCCGCGCCCACAAGATCGCGATCCAACTCAAATACAACATGGCTATCGATGCCTGCCAGATGATCAAAGGCAGTTTATTTCTTGTAAATGTTTCTGTGAACTCTGCCCATTCCAGGCTGTTTCCGTTGAGGAGGCCGAATTCCCCAAGCGTTTCAGACCACGAGGCTCCCTGAGATGAATCCACTACCAGCCAGGCCGGTGCAGCGCGTAGCAAGCCAAATTCATTCGCGGTTGCTGCCACCCTGCTGACCAATGCCGATGTGTTGATGAAAACCCAAAGGATCAGGAGTCCGACCGGTATCAGCCACCATCCCACCTCCAGCGCGCTGCGTTTCTTTAACACGGGCTGTTTGTGAGGAAGGCGCAGGCTGACCTGAGCCACGAACCGTTCCGAAGATATAAATTCAGGCACAGGCCCATCGCGCAGTAAGCTCGAAAGACTCTGCAGCGACTTTAACTCTGCCTGGCATTCCTGGCATTCGGCCAGATGTGACTGCACCTGATGAAGCCGCCCGCCTTTCAGTTCATCATCCAGATAAGCATTCAACCATTCTGTTACGTGGTTAGACATGTTCAGCCTCCTTCAACACGATCATCTGTGCCTCCAATTTTTCCTTCAATAAACGACGCGCATAATTCAATCGAGACATAACGGTGCCGATCGGAATATCAAGCGCCTCGGCAATCTCACGATAGGAGAGTTCTCCATACTCTTTCAGCACCAGCACCGCCCGGCTGGCGTCCGGCAGAGACGAGATGGCTGCCTGCACCAGAGCGGTTTGTTCGCTCTGTAGGTAGACTCCTTCCGGGCTGAGCCGCGGGTCTGGGAGATAAAAATCATCCAGCTGCCCGGGCAGGATGCGCTTCTCCTTGCGCAGCATATCGGTGGCAGTATTGAGCGCGATGCGGTACAGCCAGTTGCGCAGAGAGGCTTCGCGGTCTACACGGAAGGAACCGAGGTGCAGCCAGGCGCGGATAAAGGCCTCCTGTGCGGCGTCCTCCGCGAGCTGCATATTGCCGCACATGCGGAAGATTACGTTCAAGACACCCTGGGCATGGATGCGCACCAACTCGTTGAACGCGTTTCGGTCGCCGCCCTGCGCCTTGATGACTATCTCTGCTTCATTTATTTCGAAAACGATGACCACCGTGCGATATTCCTTTCCATTTATTGCCTTTGTTATTATATGTACGTAGATCGGCCCCATTTTATTCGAAACCACACGGACCCAATATGGGTTTTGCCTATTTCTCAGCACTATAAACCAACGGGACAGCCAATTGGCTGTCCCGTTTTTGATTTGATATTTTCAAAATACATGACGAACTTTACTGCTGCTTACATCAATTGCATAAACACTTCTGGCTTTTGCTCTGCAATTCGCAACAAAGCAACGGCGGGGCCGCTTGGCTTACGCCTCCCTTGTTCCCAATCTTGGATGGTTCGCAAACTTACACCCATCAAACCCGCAAAAGCCGATTGTGATAATTTCAATTTAGAGCGAATTATTTTCGGAGGCGCTGGCTCTTTCAAGGCGTGAACACGCAAAATCTTTGTGCCAGCCTTGTAAGCCTTCACATCACGAATACTATTGAGAATTTCCTGACCAATGTCACGTTTAGACATTTTTAATTTCCTTTGCGATTTCACGCAGAACATGAGCGGGAATATTTTCTACTTCATTCTTGCTGTAAATGGTCAAAAGCCAGATTTCATCATCCTGTTTCTTGAAGTAGTAAATGATTCGCACGCCGCCACTTTTACCTTTACCAGACATCGCCCAGCGGACTTTTCGGACACCGCCAGAGCCACGTACAACCTTGCCTGATTCTGGATACTGGAGCAAAAAACTTTGCAGACCTATATATTCATCTTCAGATAGATAATCATAAAGATACTTTGTAAAGGCAGTGGCTTCTATGAATTCCATAATTGATTATACGGCATAGCCGTACAACTTGCAAGTTCCAATTTTGCTTTGTTCAAAACGATAATCCCTTGCAAGGGATGGCCAACAGTTCGCATTGACCTTGGCCGGGTGGGTATGGACTCTGCTTGGGAAGGGTACTCATTGAACAAGTTGAATTTCTCAGCACTATAAACCAACGGGACAGCCAATTGGCTGTCCCGTTTTTGATTTGATATTTTCAAAATATATGAAAATTAATTCAGTATCCAATTCGATATAAACACCCAACTATGATTTATGCGGAACGATTCCTTATAACAAACTTAGCGCGTACTACGCCGCGCTTTCAGCGACTGTCTTCCCATATTCCATCAAGGCCTTCACCATCATCTGCGTCCTGCCTTCCGCATATTTAATAGCAATAACCAAAACTTAGTGCAAATCGTTATGCTTTGCAAAGAATGGACATACTGTATGATTTTTAGATTATTGAATTACTAAATTATTTGCTCCAGACAATTTCGATTTCACCCTGCCCACCCAGTGCATTCCTAAGCAAAGATACCAACTCTGGATCAGCACCTTCACCTTCAAAAGAATCAAGCAACATGGATGTGATCGCGTAATCGTGATCTTCCGACCATTCTTCTTCAAGGTGGTCAACTAAGAACTGAAGTTGAACTTCACTGATGCTGCCTAATGGTTTGTTAGTTCCTTTTTCATGTAAATGAATCATGTTTTTCTCCTTAAAGTACAAATTATAGGCTCATTTTTTAGGAAAAACCTAAACTACGCCGCGCTTTCAGCAACTGTCTTCCCATATTCCATCAAAGCTTTCACCATTGCATGTGTCCTGCCTTCCACATACACGCGCAGGACAGGTTCTGTGCCTGAGGGACGAATGAGCAGCCACGAGTCATCAGCCATGATGTATTTCACGCCATCACGTTGACTGATCTCCTCCACTTTTTGTCCGCCGATTTCTTTGGGCGCTTTCTGTGTGAGAAATTCGGTCATCTCGGCTTTGGCGATGGGGCGGCTCAGGCGCAAATCCACGCGCTCATAAAAAACGGGGCCAACATCTTCAAGCAGGTCATTTACCATTTCCACGAGAGGCTTTTTCGCTTCGGCGATCATTTCCACCAACAGCAATCCCATAATGGGACCGTCGCCTTCGGGGATGTGTCCCTTGAATGAAATGCCGCCTGATTCTTCGCCGCCGATCAGCACATCTTCCTTCATCATGTAATCTGCGATGTGATTAAAGCCAACAGGGGTTTCATAGAGTGGCAAACCATAACGCTTCGCCAAACGATCAATCATGCGCGTGGTGGAAACTGTTCGCACCACTGCGCCTGTCCAACCGCGTTTTTCGACCAGATACTTTAATGACAATGCCATGATCTTATGCGGGTCGACGAAATTTCCGCGCTCGTCCATTGCACCGATACGGTCGGCGTCGCCGTCTGTGACAACGCCAAAGTTTCCCATGCCAGAACTGACCGCGCTTGAGAGCGGACCCAAATACTTGGCAATTGGTTCGGGATGCACGCCGCCGAAGCCTGGGTTCAACTCCCCGCGGATCTCTGCGATCTCACAGCCTGTCCCCTGCAAAAAGGATTTGATCACGCCGCGGCCTGAGCCGTACATCGCGTCCACCACAAAGCGCTGGGGATTATCCGCGATGATATCTGTGTTGATCAACTTGTGCAAGTGTTCAAAATATACAGGCAGTGGATTAAACTTTTGGATCAGCCCCGCATCACGAGCTTTTTTGAAATCCATCAAGTTGGGGCCGCGCGCCTGCTCCTCGTTATTGGTAATAAATAATTCCACACGGCGGCATTGTTCGGGTAACGCCGAGCCGCCGAAAGCACCCTTGAGTTTCAATCCGTTATAACGCGGCGCATTATGCGAAGCCGTGATCATGACTCCCGCGATGGCATTGTGATGTTTCACCGCAAAGGAAATTACGGGCGTGGGCGAATCCGCTTGTGCCAGCAGGACGCTGAATCCGTTTGCGGCCAGCACACGCGCCACCTCCCCTGCAAAACGGTCGGAAAGAAAGCGTGTATCGAAGCCAACCACGATTTTCTTTTTATCGGGGGCAATGCCGCCGTTCGCGGACGCATCCTGAGGGGATGTGTCCCAATAATCGGAAGCGACTGCGTCGGCGATGGCTTGTGTGACAATGCGAAGATTATCGAATGTAAAACTATCTGAAATAACGGCGCGCCAGCCGTCGGTACCAAAATGAATGGGCATGTAGATTCTCCAGTGAGTTATATTCGTCCTCCCGAAAGTGCATCGGGACCATGTGAGCGGAGGGTCGAGTGTTGGCCGAAGCCCGCAGTCGAAGGACAGCATTGCATCAGTAATTTAAATTTTTCAGGTTACCCGCGCTCACCTGCACTTGCGCCAGGTGCAAGTGTCGACTGCGTTCGGACGATCCTTCGACTTCGCTCAGAATGTCCTCACTCCGCTCAGCGAGGATTTATTTTTATTACGGAGCAGGAGTTACACCAACTGTCGGTGTGGAAGACGGCTCGAAATTCGGCTCGGGTGTGGCGTAGTTTACGGTCGTTTCCAGAAGCCAGCCTTCGATGCGTTCCCCATTGCGTGTGACAAAGACATGGATCCATGTAACATTATTTACCTGACGGAAGTCCGGGTAGATTTCCACGATCATGCCGTTGCCCAACGTCATTAAATATTTTCCGTTCGGCGCCTGACGAAGGTTCGCGCCGCCGCCTTCCTCCGCATCGATCTTTCCGAATACGGGCGTCACTTCAAAGGTCAAGGTGGCAGTTGGGGTCTGACTTGGAGGCAATGTGACGTCAAACGTAAGCGGCACAGGGCTTGGCGTTCTTGCCGCTTGAGATAACGCCACTGCAACCGTCTCGGTCAGGTCAACTTTTGTTGGAGCGGGTGTGAACGTACTCAAAGGGCGTGGACTGCTTATAGTTGTTGCCGGCAGGTTCAAGGTTAAAGTAGGAAGCGGACTCGTCTGCGTCGTAGGGGCTGATGAAGCGCCCGCATCAATCGTCGACTGTGGGCCTGGTCGCATCAAAATGAACAGAGTCCCAGCGAAGAGCACGAGTGCGATCCCGCTGAAGATGGCTCCTCCAAGCGAAGGGCGGAGTCTCAGCACAAAGAGGGTCAATAAACCAAATACACCGACCAACGCAAAATGTGCCGCAAAGACAAGAATGGCTTCGGGCCAAATGCCCTTCAAACCAGAGCCGAGGCCGAAGCCGGCCGCGTTAATGGGTAAAAAGAATGCGTACGCAATGATAACGCTTGGAAGAAACGGCTTGCTTTCCGAACGTACAAAGGATGCCACCAATGTGACCGCGCCGAGAACGATCACAGCCAATTCGGGAATCCATAAACGTGAATGGGTATAAACATTGTAAAGAGTGTATTCAGGTATAAAACGTACCACCAACCCTGTCAGCAAACCGCCGAGAAACACCAATACCGCGCTGATCAGCAATGCCATGACCGTTTCAAAAAGAAAACGCGGCGAACCTGTCAGAATGGCAAGCAGGAAACCCACCCACGGGATCATCAAGGGCGTGACGAGAATGCCAAGCAAAAGCACGGCTTGTGAATCAAGTAAAAAGCCAAGGCCTAAAATTGCGCCGCAAGCCAGTGAAAAAACAAATAATTCAAAAGATGGATAGGCGCGGCGTGACAACGCAGAGATGAGCGCGGCCTGTCCTTCAGCATCTTTGGGAATACTATCGCGGCGTGTTGCGCGTCTGCGGCGGGCGCGTGTGGCATCCACATGCGGATCCTGCCGCGGATCTTGCGCGGGCGGAGGAGTTGGGTCAGAAGGGATGATGGGTTCGTCTGAAAGGGACATAGGGGTTACTCGTTCAATTATACAGGGGATGAAGGGATAGAGGGAGGTGCAGCTTGAATTAATATATAATCACAATCAGCGGGCCTTTGACAAAGGTCAAATCTGAAATATGATTGAGATAGATATGTCGCTGCAAGGCGCTCTTGGTTTTGCCGAAGCAGTCTTCTAATAACATGAGATTGCTTCGTCGGGAAGAGCAAGAACCCTCCTCGCAAAGACATTAGGAAAAGGATAAGCCATGAATGAACCTCGTGTTTATAAGAATTCCCCATTTGTATTTGTACTTCTACTTGTTATGTTTGTTGTTCTTTTTGGTGCGGTCTTCTTCGCCGCCGGGGACAATAATTTTTCAAATCTGCTCGTGATGATTCCCTTCGCGCTGATGTTTGCCTTCCTTTTTCTATATCTCGTGTTTACGGCCACAGCCCAGACCATTATTTCAAACGATGAGATTTCCACAAAGAATCTACTCGGCACAAAAACACTGACGTGGAGCGAGATCAACCGCGTATCTGGAAGAGGCAATCGGATCAAGCTGCATAACTTCGATGGTGACGTGACGGTTGCGCCCAGTCCGCAGCTGCCCGGATACCCTGAAGTCGTCGAGTGGATCGGCGTCAAACGGCCCGACCTTTTCAATCCGCAGGAATATCGTGAGATGTCCAGAAGCTGGATGGGCACGATCATGCTCCCAGTACTTGGACTCCTGTTTCTCGGTATTGGCTTTTTCCTCTACACTCAGAATAACGAGTTATTCTATCCACTTGTGATTTTTCTTATTATGGGGCTTATCTTCATTGGCATGCCGCTTTTTTCTCCGCAAGCCATAGCCATTGAAGGCAACTCCATCGTACTTGGCTACCTCTTCAATCGAAAGATATACCCTGCAAATGAGATCGCATCCATCAACCTGAGCTTCACTCAAACACGCAACGGCAAGAATTATTTTATTTTGATCAGTCTTGCAAACAGGAGAAGTATCCGCATTTCTGGATTAAGTCCAAATTTACCTGTGGTTTGTCTTGTGCTCAAGAATTGGCATAAGAAGAATACGACAGGTAGTCTGACAAGTCAACGAAATTAACACAACTCTTTAATTTTCTGTTACAGACATTCTGCTATAATATAAAAACATCAGTCGATTCATTATGTCGTTCAGAATCAAGAAACTTCTCAAGGAACTAAAAACAGGACTTACCCGTATTTATGGCGGGCAATTGGATGCCGTCTATTTATATGGTTCCTATGCGCGCGGCGACAACAAGGAAGGTTCGGATCTGGACGTGCTTGTGGTGTTGAACGACTTTCAACGCCGCGCCGCCGAGATCCACCGTATTAGTGAATTGATTGGCGATCTTTCCCTGGATTTTGAGATAACGGTCAGCCCGCTTTTCATGCGCGAAAGTGAATGGAAAGCGGATAAATTCCCACTGCTTCGCAATGTAAAAAAAGAAGGCATACTGATTTGAAACAAGAGACCATCGCGCTGCTGGAAAAAGCAAGGCGCGCCATTCATAATGCAGAAAACACCATGGCAGATGGCGACTTTGATTTTGCAGTAAGTCGCGTTTATTACGCCATGTTTTATATCGCGAGTGCGCTGCTTGGCGAAAAAGATATGTACTTTAGCAAACATGGCGGCGTGCATGGCGCATTTGGACAGCATTTTGTCAAAACAGGCGAGTTTGAACCAAAATATCAACGCTGGCTGGTTACGACCTTTAGCCAAAGAATTACCGGCGATTATGGCGCAACCTCTGATTTTATTCTGGAAGATGTACAGGAAATTATCGGCCAGGCACGTGAATTTCTCATGGCAGCGCAAAACTACCTCAGATCAAAATAAGCTCAAGATCAAAACCTTTACATTAAAGGGAAAAACAGATGGGAAATTCTCGACTTGATTTACAGGCTTAATTCGTCAGACAAATCAACGAAATTAACACAACTCTTTAATTTTCCGTTAACGGGGACACTGCTATAATAGACCTGCACGTGACCAATGCCCGGCGCGTGACTTTTCTCAACAAGGCAGGTATTCCGCCATGTTCAACATTTCCCTCTAACCCATCTCCCAAAAACAAGCCGCGTAGTTTTTTGCGCGCGCGTATACCCTTTCACGTTTCAACCTAAAGTGTTGAACCTGTAAATCTTCAACCTGCAAACTTGTAAACATATAACTCTGGTACCTTAACTATGACCCAACATCGAATTACAGACGACCTGGAAGCCCTGCTTGAAGTGCTTCCCTCTAATATCCGCCATGCGGTGGAAAAAGCAAATAACAGTGAAAGACTGCTCGAGATCGTTATTGACCTTGGCCGCGTGCCAACCGCACGTTTCGTGGAAAACGAATTAACCCTGCTCGAGAAAGAGATCACACGCCCGGACATCGATCACATCACCGAACGTATCGGCACCTTCGATGCGGATAATCGCGCGGGCATGGAGCGTACGCTTCACCGCATCTCCTGCATCCGCAACCGCCTCGGCGTCATTGTCGGCCTCACCTGCCGCGTGGGCCGCGCCGTATACGGCACCGTGGATATTATTCACGATATCATCGAAACGGGCAAGTCCGTTTTGATCCTCGGGCGTCCCGGCGTTGGCAAGACCACCCTCCTGCGTGAAGCCGCGCGCATCCTCGCTGAAAATAAACGCGTGGTCATCGTGGATACGTCCAATGAAATTGGCGGTGACGGCGACGTGCCGCACCCGGCTGTTGGCAAGGCGCGCCGTATGCAAGTCAGCCAGCCGATGATGCAGCATGAAGTGATGATCGAAGCTGTTGAAAATCATAATCCTGAAGTTATCGTCATCGATGAGATCGGGCGCGAACTTGAGGCTCAAGCCGCGCGTACGATTGCCGAGCGCGGTGTGCAGCTCATCGGAACAGCGCATGGTCAGACGCTTGATAATCTTTTGCTCAACCCAACGCTCAGCGACCTGATCGGCGGCATCGAAGCCGTCACGCTTTCAGATGAGGAAGCCCGTCGACGCGGCACCCAGAAAACGGTGCTCGAGAGACGCTCTCCCCCAACCTTTGACGTGGTGATCGAAATCCAGACCCGTGATCGATTCGCAGTCCATCTCGATATATCCGATTCGGTGGATTCGCTTCTGCGCGGCGTTCCCGTGCCGCCCGAAGTGCGCATGCGCGATGCTGAGGGGAAGATTCTGATCGAGAAAGCCGCACCCGCTGCAAAGCGCCGCACTGAGCGATTTGTCGATGGGACCAAGGGGGAGGCAAAGGAAGTAGTCAAAACGCCTCGGCGCGGACGTCAGCCTGTTCCCGTTATCGAGGAGCAGAGTCCTACATCCAAGCAGACTCAGCCCGTCTTAACATCGCCGTTACAAACGGTGCGCGTGTTTGCGTATGGTGTGGCGCGCAACAGACTTTCGCAAGCGGCGAAGAGACTCGGCGTGCCTGCGGTGGTCGTGGCCGATGTGGACGAGGCCGATGCGCTCGTGACCCTGCGGACGTATTATCGCAACCGCGAACAAACTGTAATGGATGCCGAGCATCGCGGACTGCCCATTTATGTTTTGCGCGCGAACACCGTGGCGCAAGTGGAACAGTTCCTCGGTGACCTGTATAACATCAGCGA
>JBBSCM010000124.1:0-10918 GCA_038250295.1 Anaerolineales bacterium
TTCGGGTCATGCGCCTGTGAAGGCTGCATTCCTGGGCTGGCGAATCTCAGCCCTGTAGGTGACATTGTTTACACGGCATTCAATACAATCACGACGGATAACCCGAATGCAATTTATCCGCGCACAAGTTATGACGTACCCGAAGGTGAATTGCATATCCCGACTCTCTCACGAATAGTTCGTCCGCTCGAACAGGTTGTGGATGTGGATTATTTTATGCCGGGCTGCCCGCCTGAAAGTCATCAGATTGCGGCGGTGATTGATCTGGTCATCAAAGTTGTGAAAGGCGAAGCGGAACTACCGCCGAAAGGATCGGTCATTGGCTGTGGAGATTCCACGGTGTGCGATGAATGTCCGCGGGCAAGGAATGTGAAATTTATCAAGGAATTCAAACGCATTCAGGATATCGCTCCCGTTGACCCGACTTTGTGCCTGCTCGAACAGGGGATTCCATGCAATGGCCCCGCCACACGCAGTGGATGCAATGCGCGCTGTCCGCAGGCGGGGGCGCAGTGTATCGGTTGTTACGGTCCCGCGGAGGGTGTGATGGATTACGGAGCGCGCCTTATCACCGCTTTTTCATCCGTCATTGACGCGAACACACCTGAAGAGATCGACCATATTCTTGACGGAATCCCAGACCCGACTGGGCAGGTGTATCGGTTTAATTTAGCGGGGTCGTTGCTTAAGGCGAATAGGGAAGCGTGGAGAGTGAAAAGTGGAAAGTAGTTAGTGCTGATAAACGAAAAGAAGAGAGATGAAAGAAGTTTGTTCGATCCTTTGAAAGGAGAATGACATGAACGCCAAACCAATCGAAAATACGGAATCAATGGAAGATCCCAATGCGCTTTTGGAAAATGCCCTCATTAAAGAATATCTCCAAGAAAAGGGCTATTCCCATGAAGACCTCAAAAAGCTGCCCGCCGACCTCGTTGAAAAATTGATGAAGGAAGCCTCGCAATATGCCTCCCTCAAAATGGAAGAGGTGTCAGCACGCGCGCACTTTATTAATGATTTGCATGAAGATGCCTCATCACTGGAAAAATAATTACCAATTACCAATTACCAATTACGCAATATGAACTACCGACAGGAGTTCCCATGACTCAACGAATCACCATTGACCCCATCACCCGTCTCGAAGGTCACGGCAAGATCGAGATCTTCCTCGACGACCAAGGCAATGTCGCCAATTCCTATTTTCAGATTCCCGAACTGCGCGGATTTGAAAGATTCTGCGTCGGACGCCCGATCGAGGAGATGCCGCTGATCACGAATCGCATTTGCGGGGTCTGTCCCGAAGCGCATCACATGGCGGCATCCAAAGCTGGTGACATGGTTTACAAGGCTGACCCTCCACGCACGGCAAAACTTCTGCGCGAATTGCTTTACATGGCATTTTATTGCACCGACCACACCACTCATTTTTATGCGCTCGGCGGGCCTGATTTTGTAATGGGACCTGACGCGCCTGTTGCTGAAAGAAATATCCTGGGCGTGATTCACAAAGTGGGGTTGGAGATCGGCGGCAAAGTGATTCAAATGCGCAAGTACGGGCATACCGTGGTGGAGATGATCGGCGGGCGCAAGGTGCATCCGTGTACCTCCATCCCTGGCGGCATGACCAAGGGCATTACAGAGGAACAGCGCAAAGAGATCGAAGAGATGGGACGCTGGGCAATTGACTTCGCACAGTTCAGCCTCAAACTTTTCAACGACATTGTGCTTGGAAACAAAGCCTATGTTGACCTGATTCTCGGTGATATATACACTCATCATACCTATTACATGGGCATGGTCGATGAGAATAACAAAATCAATTTCTACGATGGCAAAATTCGCGTGGTCGACCCGAACGGACAGGAGTTCATCAAATATGCGCCGAAGGATTATGCCGAGCACATCGCCGAGCACGTTGAACCGTGGACCTATCTAAAATTTCCGTATCTCAAAAAAGTTGGCTGGAAAGGTTTTGTCGATGGCACGGACTCGGGCGTGTACATGGCAACGCCGCTTTCACGCCTGAATGCATCCGATGGCATGGCAACACCGCGCGCGCAGGCAGAGTACGAACGCTTTTATGCCACGCTTGGCGGCAAGCCTGTGCATCAACGCCTCGCCACGCATTGGGCGCGCCTCATTGAATTGTTGTATGCCGCCGAACGCTGGGTGGAGCTTGTGACCGATCCTGAAATTACATCCACGAATATTCACACCAAGCCGACTCAAATTCCAACGGAAGGGATCGGCAGCGTCGAAGCGCCGCGCGGGACGCTCACGCATCATTACTGGACCGATGAGCGGGGACTCGTGACCAAGGTGAATCTCATCGTTGGCACCACCAACAACTACGCGCCGATCCAAATGTCCACGAAGAAAGCGGCGGAGAGTCTTATCAAAGATGGAGTTGTAAATGAAGGTCTGCTCAACAGGGTAGAGATGGCATTCCGCGCCTACGATCCATGCTTTGGGTGCGCAACACACTCATTGCCGGGTCAAATGCCTTTGGAGATCACCATTCGGGATGCGGACGGGAATCCCGTTGAGGTGTTGAAACAGTTTTGTTAAACGGGAACAGGATGGGTATTCAGATGGAAGCGAAGAAACCTAAAATATTAGTCGTTGGATTGGGTAATCCCATTCTTAGTGATGACGGGGTTGGTTGGAAAGTTGCAGAGGAAGTGAAGAAGCAGCTACCTCCTGATTCGCCAGTGGATGTGGATTGCCTTTCGCTGGGCGGCATCAGCTTGATGGAACATCTCATTGATTATGACAAAGCCATTCTGGTCGATGCTTTTGCATTGGATGAGCCTGTCGGTTCGATATTGGTTTTGAAGTTAAGTGACCTGCCCAATTATTCCGCTTTTCATACAACCAGCACTCACGATACATCCCTGCAAAATGCGATTGAGTTGGGCAAGTCTATGGGTGCGAAATTGCCTGACGATGTTATGGTGGTTGGGATTTCTACAAAACATGCATATGATTTTAGCGAAGCGTTGTCACCGCCCGTCGCAGATGCTGTTCCCCAGGCGGTGAAATTTATACTGGACCTGCTTGGCGAAAAAAAACAAACTCTATAATAAAAGGAGAAGTCATCCATACAGATGACTTCTCCTTTTATTGACTTTTTGCGAAAGCCTCGCGCAGGGTGGAAAGCACAGGCACTGGCGGGTTAAAAAACCGCCCAACCCAGTTAATTGGAAAGTGGTTTCTTTGACTCATTCGTTTGTGTGCGGTTTGGTTAATTCAACATATTGGGGATGCCTGCGAATATATGCGGCGACATAGGAACACATGGGAATTACCCGCAAGTCTTTTTCTTTTGCATATTCAAGACCAACCTGTGTTAGTTTCCCCGCAATTCCCTGTCCTCTCTGCTCGGGATAAACTCCAACGTGCATCATCACGATGGTATTGCCGTGACGGTTGTAGTCCAATTTTGAAAGCTGCCCGTTAAGCCAAACTTCAAAACGATTCTCGGCTTCATTGTGTACCACTTCAAGGTTCTCTAGGTTGAGATCCATCAGATTATCCTTTTGTTTATTTGACCTCTTGCACAAGTCAGAAAATTATGGCTCTGGAGTGCAAAAGTTCTACTTTTGCGGTTCGGAAATAGAACTTCCGAACTCCAGTAAATACTTATGCAAGAGTCTATTTCTGCTTTTCGCGCGCAATGACGGCGATATATTCCATGATGATCTTCAAGCCTGCAAAGACTGTGGCTTCAGAAGGGTCAAGCGCAGGCGCGATCTCAACAACGTCCAAACCAACCAAAGGCAGGCCTTGCATGGATTTAAGCAGGTTCAAAACATCACGCGAGGTTAATCCGCCAAACTCGGGGATGCCTGTGCCGGGCGCAAAGGATGGGTCGAGGCAGTCAATATCGAGGGAGATATGAATTGCATCGCAATCGTTGAGAATATTTCGGACGCTATCAGAAATTTTTCTCATGCCGCGTTCGGCTACATCGGCAGCGGTATAAACATGCACGCCGCCATTTTCGATGATGTCGATTTCCTGGTCTTCCCACGAGCGCAAGCCCACCATGCAAACATCATGCGGTTCGATTCCAAACTCCATGCCGCGCCGCAGCACACATGCATGAGAGAGTCTTGAACCATCAAAGGTGTCGCACAAATCAGGGTGTGCGTCCACCCATAATATGCCGAGCCGCTGATCTTTGTAACGCTCTCGTTGACCTTGAAGAATTGGAATCGTCACAGAATGGTCGCCGCCTAAAAGGATCGGCATGTTGGGCAGAGTGGCCACTCGTTGGCGCACCCTGTTGAAGCCTGCACTGAGCGATGTCGAAGTGTCCGATTCAGGATTCGTGATCGGGATGTCACCCAGATCGCAGACGGTTAAATCCTTGAGACGAGTCCTATCTTCACTAAAAGGAGTCAAATGGCGTGACCAGTATCGCAATCTTTCAGGCGCAAGAGCCGCGCCTTTTCGAGCGCTGGCAAGGCCGTCATAGGGAATCCCGATGACACTGAAATCAGCTTGCTCGGGAGTAATATCGGGGCGGTGCAGGTCACCCCAGAAGCCATGATTGCCTTCAATTGCCATATTCTCTCTCCTTTTCGTGCCCTAATTGTACTCTTTTAAAATGGGCACATTGACCCGCATTCCGTTTGCTTTTACAATGTTACATAGTGCCGCACGCATGAACACGCGCAGCCAAACCAGAATTATCAGTTTACTTGTAAATTATTCCAAAAAAATTGTGCTTTATGCAGAAAGCGGTAACATGTTCTTGAAGTTTGCAGGATTTTTTCGTCCAGATCACGACCCTCCACTTGCGCGCTGATCACGCGTCGTCAACCTTTAACCATATATATTTTCGGAGGAAAAATGCCCACCCCAATTGTTTCAAAACGTGCGCCAATTTACGCCGATGTTCCAGATGAAAAATGGAACGATTGGCGCTGGCAATTAAGCAACCGCCTCAACACGGCGGAAGATATCGAAAAAGTTTTACCCATCACAGACAGCGAACGCAAGGCTTTGCAAACACAGGGCTTGTTCCGTGTGGATGTGACCCCTTATTTTATTTCGCTGATCGATCCGGAAGATCCGAATGACCCCGTCCGCAAGCAGATCATTCCCGTCTCGGAGGAACTGAACGCATTCACCTCCATGATGGAAGATTCACTCGCGGAGGACCGCCACTCTCCCGTGCCCGGGCTTGTTCACCGGTATCCTGACAGAGTGCTCATGCTCGTAACGACTCAGTGCGCCTCATATTGCCGCTACTGCACACGCTCGCGCATTGTCGGCGACCCCGGCCAAACCTTTAATAGAAAAGATTTTGAGATGCAGATCGATTATCTCAAACGCACGCCACAGGTTCGTGACGTGCTGCTCTCCGGCGGCGACCCGCTTGTGCTGGCGCCAAAAATTTTGGAAGAGCTGCTCACTCGTTTACGCGAGATTCCCCATATTGAGATTGTGCGCATTGGCTCGCGTGTGCCTGTCTTTATGCCGATGCGCATCACACAAGAACTTTGTGATATGCTCGCCAGGTTCCATCCGCTATGGCTGAATATTCACGTCAACCATCCAAATGAGATCACCAAGGAACTCGCCGATGCTTGTGACCGTATGAGCCGTGTGGGAATTCCTTTGGGCAACCAATCCGTTCTGCTCGCGGGCGTAAATGACTGTGTCCACATGCAGCGCGAACTGGTTCAAAAGCTCACTCGCATCCGTGTGCGCCCGTATTATTTATATCAATGCGACCTCGTCGAAGGTTCGGGGCATTTCCGCACACCGGTTGCCAAAGGTATCGAGATCATTGAAGGCCTGCGCGGACACACCTCCGGGTACGCCGTCCCGCAATTCATCGTGGATGCGCCCGGCGGAGGTGGTAAGATTCCTGTCATGCCGAACTATATGCTGAGCATGTCAGACCACAAGGTCATCGTGCGCAACTACGAAGGCTATGTCACAACCTACGAAGAGCCAACCGAGTACAAGTCACATGACCCGAAGACTTGTAAATTCTGCCAGAACAAACGTCCTGAACCCGGTCAAACCGGCCTCACCGGGTTGCTCGATGGCGAGCAAATGTTCATCAAGCCCGAAGGATTCGATGAACTGCACAACCGCGACGGTATTCAGCATCGTTTGAAAGACGAGAACAAGTGGAAGCCGCTCGGCATCGGTTCGGGTGAAACAGAATTAAATAAATGATTAAGAAAGACTCCAAAGCTTTCCCTTATTGGGGAATTCATAAAACCTTTAGAGTCTCAAAATAAGTTTGAGAAGGAGAAAAAATGAAAAAATCACTGCTGGTTATGGCTATCCTGGTTATGTTGTTGGCGGCTTGTCTGCCCGGCCAGACTCCTGAAGAAGCGCAGAATCAGATCAGTACAGCTGTTGTAGCGGCCATCGCCACGCAACAGGCTGCTATTGACCAGGCTGTATCACTAACTTTAACTGCGGTTGCGCAAAATGCTTCCCCAACACCTGTTCCGTCTATTGTAGTAGATATCAGTACTAGCACGCCTACAGCACTTGTATTCCCAACCTTAACTCCAGTGGTTCCAACCGTTACATCCGTTAGCGGTGGAGGCGGTGGCGGAGGAGGAGGCGGCGGAGGCAACTCGTCCAAGGCTTATTCCTGCGCCATCCTCGCAGAAAAACCATATGATGGCGCCCATTTCAAACCCGGCGATTACTTTGATAAATCGTGGACGATCAAAAATACCGGTACCGTCACCTGGGAGGCCAACTGGGACTTTGAATATAAGGGAGGCACAGATATGTCACCAACGGGTGATTTCACAATTGGGCAGCAGGTTAAACCTGGAAAAAGCATCACTGTAGTGATCGAAGTGGATGTGCCTGTGAATGTCACAACAAAAGAGGCCGGCAAAATATTCACGATGACATGGTCCCTTAACAACGGGACACATTTCTGCACTCCATATGTTGCTATTAAGGTCTACCCTCCGGGCACAGACAAATAAAGAGGCCCTGTCAAAGGAAGAAAATATGCTTCAGCGGAATTACAGGAAATTCTCTTTTTTGATCACAACTGCATTCGTGCTGGCTTGTGCAGCGCCCGCGCTTGTGCCTGCATCCGCACCGGTCATTCCCACGTCTGATCCAAACTCGATCAACACATCGATCGTGCAGACAGCAGGCGCGGCTGCAACGCAAACCGCGCAAATGCTGCCTCCCACTTTTACGCCCACGGTTACCCCGTCACCTACCAGCACAATTACGGAAACACCTACACCCACGTTTGTCTTCTTCCTGGCTACGCCGACAGTGCCGTCAGCCACATCTTTGCCGGAAAGTTCTGATGCAAACTTTGCCTGTCAGGTTCTTTCGCAGACCCCGGCAAATAATGCCGGAATCACAAGAGAGGCGGATTTTGAGACGCGTTGGCAGGTAACCAATATAGGCAAAAACGGTTGGAATTCGGACAATGCCGACTATCGCTATGTGAGCGGCGATAAGCTCCACAAAGCTTCCATTTATGACCTGGAAAGGTCCGTCCCGCCTGGCGGAAATACTGAGATCATTGTCGCCATGAAAGCGCCCGCCAACCCCGGTACCTATACCACCACCTGGAAAATTACAAGTGGAAAAGCCCAGTTCTGCACGATGAATTTGACGATTATTGTTAATTGAAAAACGCTCGTAATAGAAAACGCTCTCCGAGAAATAATACTCGGAGAGCGTTTTACTTACACAGTATCGCATAATTTAGTAAACTAGAAACTCAATTTTCACTCGCAATTTCCGACAAAAAGTTTACTTTATCATGAGACAGGCGATAAAGACGTTTACGAAACAGGTGGAAGCGGCTCGTCGCTGGAGACTGCGTCTGCTTCGGGTTTCTTGCGGAGCATGAAGAAGCCAACTGCAACGGGGATCATGATCATAATAACTGAAAGGCACAGAAATACATAACCAACTGTTGACGGCATGGCCTGGGTGGTATTACCCAGAGTAAAATTTCCATTGCCCGTGACTGTGCCAATGCCCATGATACAAGTAAATAAACCACAACAACCACAAATCAAAGCTGTTGCTACAGTGGCAATCATGCCGGTATTTTTATTATTCATATTTTTATCTCCTCTGACAATTTAGATTTGTATCAGTATACATGGAATAAAAACAGGATGCAAGTTTTTTCGCATCCCGCTCTCGCTGTTAACTTCTCAACTTCGCGCCAATTGTATTTTCAAGCCGTTTAACGATCTTGTTTCTGATCGCGGCGGCTTCGGCGTCAGTCAATGTTTTCTCAGCCTGATAGGTGAGACTATATGCCAATGACTTTTTGCCAACGCCGATCTTTTCATCGCGATAGACATCGAACAAGCGGACGTCCGTCACGGTCTTGCCACCCGTTTGCCTGATCAATGCTTCGACGGTGGCTGCGGCGACTGATTCATCCAGGATGATGGCGATGTCTTCGTACATGGGCGGGAACTCGGAGACCGGTGTAATCCCGTACGACGGATCCAAGGCACGCAGTTTTTCGAGGTCAAACTCCGCCACAATGACGGGCGCGTCACCGAATTCATACTTCTCCTTCGCCAGCGGATGCAGCTCACCGAATACGCCCACAACCTGTCCATTCACTTTCACTTCGGCAGATTTGCCCGGGTGTAGATTCACCCTGAGCGTAATCGAAGGGTCAGCGTAGAGGATGTCTGTGAAACGGAGTCCGGCCAAAAGGAGTTCGATGCGTCCCTTCATGTCGTAGAAGTCAAAGGCCGGCGAGTCTTTCACATCCCATGCGGATGCGATGCGGGCTCCCGTCATCACCATGGCAAGCTTGCGCGGTTCGTTGGGAAGGTCATTTTTGACCGGCTCAAAGATCGGACCCACTTCAAACATCGCAATCGATTCGGCGCGGGAATTTTTTTCGACAACTTCAAGCACGGAGGCAAGCAGGCTTTGACGCAGAACGCTGCGCTCAGGCGCGATCGGATTCGCGATGCGGACATATTCATTATGCACGGCCACGCGACTTTCACGCTCGGGTGATGTCATACGATAAGTAACGACTTCCTGCAAGCCGATTGCGACAAGCAGATCGCGCAGATGCTGCTCCCATTCATAAACGGGATTGCCAGCCTGTGGCGGTAAAGCATCAGCCATGGTGGTGGTTGGGATTTTGTCGAAGCCGTACGAACGCGCAACTTCTTCAAGCACATCCGCAAGACCGACAACGCCTTCGTCAATGTCCATACGATGAGGGGGAGCAGTGACTAGTAATTTGTTACTGGTAATTTCGCATTTGAATTCAAGTTTTTGCAGAAGCGCAGAAATCTCTTCAACCGTGAGTTCAATGCCAAGCAACCGCTTTACATCTTTGGATGTGACTTCAACAACTGAATCCTTTGGCTTGAGCGGATACTCATCCACGAGGCCGGGCGCGATGTTTCCATTTGCCCATGCCGCCATGTATTGCAAGCCGCGCTTTACGCCAATTTCTGCAATTGCGGGGTGAACGCCGCGTGAAAAGCGGAATGACGCTTCAGATGGAAGGTTGTGCTGTTTGGCTGTGCGGCGGATATTGATGAAATTCCACGCCGCGCCTTCGAGCAAAACATTAACTGTGCTCTTTCCGCGTGATGTGCTTTTTCCCTGGGGCATTTCACCAGGTTTTGTGTCGATACCTTTTGCATCGAGCACTTCAGTGGATGCATCATACACTTCGGATTCAGAACCGCCCATCACGCCTGCCAGAGAGAGCGATCCTTTTTCATCGCACACCAACACGTTCATGGAGGTGAGTTTGCGTTTAACTCCATCAAGAGTGACGAGTTCCTCGCCATCTTGCGCGGTGCGGGTGATGATTTTGATCTTGTGGGTCGGGTTGGCAACCCGACTTACGAGTACGTCATAATCAAAGGCGTGCAGCGGCTCGCCAAGTTCGATCATGGCATAGTTAGTCGCATCCACGATATTGTTGATGGCGCGTATACCTGCAAGTTTGAGTCGACGCTGAATTTGGTATGGACTTGGCTTGATCTCAACATTGCGAATCAATCCCACCACGAAGCGCGGATTAAGTTCAGGGTCGGTGATTTCGATTTCGACAAGTTCGGAGATATCGTGTTGCGTGTTGCGTGTTGCGTTGTCCGCTTGCGCGTGTTTGCCTGTTTCCGTGTTTACCTGTTTACGCAATTCCCGCCCAGTCAACGCGGCGAGTTCACGCGCGATACCGATCACGTTTGCATTACGTGCCATATTCGGCAAAATGGAAATATCCAAAACCGCATCGCCGATGTAATCTGCAAGAGGCGTCCCCACCGGTGCATCGTCATCGAGCAGGATGATGCCTTCATGTTCTTCGGTGATCCCCAATTCTTTTTCAGAGCAGACCATCGAATAGGAATCCACGCCGCGGATTTTCGCGCGTTTGAGCGTGGTCAACACGAGTCCATCCGCGTGGCCATCGTAGATGGTCGCGCCTTCCTTGGCATAAGCAACCTTGAGCGGCTTGGGCAGCTTGCCCGTGCCTTTCAAATGAAAGATATTCGGCGCGCCGGTTAGCACAACCTGCTCCTGTTGGCCGTCGAACAGGTCGAGCAGAGTCAATTTATCCGCATTGGGGTGCGCTTTCACTTCACGAATTTCAGCCACGACGATTTTCTCTTTATCCCATGCGATGCCGTTGGTCTTGAATTCGTGTTTCTCGCCAGCGCCATAAGTCGGCATGGGCAAGCCCGCATAGAGAATCTCGTCCACTTCGAGACCAGCGAGAGTCAGTTTGCGGGCAATGTCTTCGATAGTCAAACCGTCTAGATCAATAAAATCTTTTAGCCACGAAATAGGTAATTTCATAATTCACCTTTTTACCACGAAGTGTCACAAAGGGTCACGAAGGAAAGAGCCTTAAACTTTTGTGCCCTTTGTGGTTAAAAACCTAAAACTGCTCCAA
>JBBSCM010000125.1:0-10917 GCA_038250295.1 Anaerolineales bacterium
CGCCAGCACGAGACGTCTCGTCCGACGCTTGGCGTCACCATACAAGCGGACTTCCTTCTCCCTGAGCACGCGGCTCACCGTGGCTATGGAAACCTGAGCGCGTTTTGCCACATCTACAATTGTAGGAATGCTATTTTTTTTATCATGACCGTGGGTTTGAAAGCGTTTTCATATTATATTGAGAGTTGTCTTAAGAGTCAACATTTTCTCGTGTTTATTACTCCCCCACCGGATCAGACCCAGTCTCCATATCCGGCAGTCGCATTGAACTATCATTCGAAGTTCATGATAAGATAAAGTTAATTTTTTACCGCAAGGAACGGTTATGTTTCAATCAGATTTGTTCAGCGCACCGAATCAATATTCTTCCCTCGAAGATGTTCTCATTGCGATCAGGGGAATGAAGGCTGATCCGCTTGCCGGGGCAGGCACGAACGTTGTGATCAGCCGCGGCAACCCGAACGCCAAATTGTTGATCGTTGGAGAAGCGCCCGGGCCGCAGGAAAATATTCAAGGCAAACCATTCGTGGGTCGTGCCGGTCAACTGCTCGATAAGATTCTGCAAGCTGGAAATTTTGACACAGAAAAAGATGTGTATATCACCAACTCCGTATTCCGCCTGCCGCCCGGTGACGATGGCAAGTCATTCCGCAAACCCAATGATCAGGAGATCGAATATTACCGCCCGTTTGTCCTTGAGATCATCCGCCTGATCGATCCATATATCGTATTGCTAACTGGAAACGTGGCCTGCCAATCAATCCTTGGAAAGACCGGTATCACCAGCCTGCGCGGACAATGGACTCAAAAACAGAACCATTGGATCATGCCGATCTTTCATCCTTCCTATTTGTTGAGAAATCAATCCAAAGCGCCGGGGTCGCCTAAAGCGTTAATGTGGGATGACATTCGGGAAGTCCGCAGGAAGTATGATGAGTTGACGGCACGCTAGTGAATCCATTTCCTGTATCTCGAAGAGGCTTTGCAATATAGGCCAAAGATCATGGCTAATTCCCGATGTTCACTCAAAGTATCAAAGTCCAACCCCGTTCCTTAATGTCGGTTGCACAAAAAAATCGACTCCTTCCTAAAAAAAGGGATTCAAATCGCAAATACATATACTATCATGAGGCTTATATTTTAGTTTTGACTCTGGTTAGTATTTTTGATATTATGTTATCGATAACATAACTGGCTAGGAGTCAAACATAATGACTAATGAAACAGAATTCACCATTAAAGTAGAGCGCATGAACAAACTGCTTAAGCAATTTAAGCTGGACGCGCTCCTGCTTCGGCAGACCGGTAACTTTGCCTGGGCAACCTGCGGCGCGGATTCTTTTATCAATCGCGCGGACTTGTTCGGCGTGGCATCGCTGTTGATCACACCCGCAAACCATTATGTAATTACCAACAATATTGAAGCGAATCGGTTGATGCAGGAAGAAGGACTTGCCAAACAAGGTTGGGAAATTCAAGCCGCACCCTGGCATGAACAAAAGGATATGGTTTCAGAATTAACCAAAGGCATGAAATTGGGTGCAGATACGAACTTTCCCAACGCAACAGATTTGTCAGGCGAGATAGCCTCCCTCCGCTCTGAGTTAACTTCCGAAGAAGGTGAGCGCTATAAAGAATTGGGAAAGATATGCGCGCAAGGAATGAAACAAGCGATAGATGCCGTGCGCCCCGGAATGACGGAGTATGAAATTGGCGCGAACCTTGCGCACGCTGTTGAGTGCAAAGGTGTACAAGCAACTGTCATTTTGATTGCCACGGATGAGAGAATCTTTTTATATCGTCATCCGCTCCCAACATCCAAACAGCTTCAAAAATATGCCATGCTGATTCTATGCGGGCGTAAAGGCGGATTGATCTGCTCAATTACTCGATTGGTTCATTTTGGCGCTTTGCCTGATGAAATTCGCCGCAAGGCGGAAGCGGTTGCCCGAATCGATGCGGAGATGATCGCCGCAACACGCCCCGGTCACACAATGGGAGATGTCTTTCGTAAAGCACAAGAGACCTATGCTTCTGTGGGCTTTGCTGATGAATGGCAGCTTCATCATCAGGGCGGCTCGGCAGGGTATGCGCCGCGCGAGTTCACGGCTACGCCCGCATCGACTCAGCCTATTTTTATGGGTCAGGCATTTGCCTGGAACCCATCTATTACCGGCACAAAATCGGAAGATACAATTTTGGTTGGCGAACATAAAAACGAAATTATTACCGAAATCGCAGATTGGCCAACTATTGATGTGCAAGTCGGTAACCAAATCATTAAACGACCTGCTATTCTGGAAAAACAATAAATGAAATCTGTTCGCTTGCATGGGACCGGTGATTTACAAATACATGAAGAACCCATCCCCGTGGCGGGGGAAGGAGAGAAACTCATCCGCGTTAAGTCTGTGGGCGTATGCGGCTCGGATTTGCATTGGTTCTCTCAAGGTGAGATCGGCGACGCAAAGCTGGAACGTCCGCTGATTTTAGGACATGAATTTGCAGGGGAAACAGAAGATGGTCAGCGCGTGACGATTGACCCCGCGATTTCCTGCGGACATTGTGAATTCTGTGAGCAGGGAAATCCAAACTTTTGTTCACACATGATCTTTGCAGGGCATGGCAAACATGACGGTGCGATGCGCGAATACATGGCGTGGAATGAAAGAAGCCTATTCCCCGTTCCCGATTCCCTTTCTTTTGAAGATGCAGCCATGCTTGAACCATTAGGCGTGGCAATCCATTCTGTTGATTTGGGAAAACTCAAAGCAGGCATGACAGTTGGCGTCTTTGGCTGCGGGCCGATTGGCTTGCTCATCATTCAACTGGCAAAACTTTCGGGTGCGGCAAATATTATTGCGACGGATAAACTTCCTCACCGCGCGGAGGCGGCAAAAGCTTTCGGGGCGGATCATGTTTTCGTAACCGCAGACAACTCACAGTTAAGTGAGATGCGAGCGGCGACCCAGGGGCGAGGTGTGGATGTCGCGTTTGAAGCGGCTGGGGCGCAGGAAACTGTCGACGCGTCTGTCGCCGCTGTTATCCCTGGCGGAAAAGTAATTCTGGTCGGTATTCCAGATGATGATAAGACTTCGTTTTCTGCGTCGACTGCGCGGCGAAAAGGGTTGACGATAAAACTTGTGCGGCGCATGAAGCTCACGTATCCGCGCGCGATTGAATTGGTTTCAAAAGGCTTGGTGGATGTTCGTTCGATTGTCACGCACCGCTTTTCACTTGAACAATCTGTTGAGGCGTTTCGAGTTGCAGAGCGGCGCGATGGTTTGAAAGTCATTATTAACTTGTGAGGTCAAAATGTCGAGATATACAATTGGTGTGGATTTTGGTTCGGAGTCGGGGCGCGCAGTGCTGGTGGATGTGGCGAACGGCAAGGAAATTGCGACCGCCGTTTATCCGTATTCGCATGGCGTGATCGACGAAAAAATTCCTGGTACGGCAATCAAGCTCGAGCTTGATTGGGCGCTGCAAGATCCGCAGGATTATGTGCGCGTCTTCAAGATCACAATTCCCGCCGTGCTCAAAGAGTCGGGCGTGAACCCTGATGATGTGATCGGGCTTGGAATTGATTTCACGGCTTGCACCATGCTGCCCACGAAAGCCGATGGAACGCCGCTGTGCGATCTGCCTGAGTATCGAAATCATCCGCACGCGTGGGTGAAACTTTGGAAACATCACGCGGCGCAATACGAAGCCGATATGATCAACGCGAACGCGCGCAGGATGGGCGAAGATTGGCTCGACCGTTACGGCGGAAAAATTTCATCCGAATGGTTTTTCTCGAAGGCCTTGCAGATCGTCAATGAAGCGCCTGAGATTTACAACGCGGCGGATCGTCTGCTCGAGGCGGCGGATTGGGTCGTGTGGCAGCTTACTGGAAAAGAGACTCGCAATAGCTGCACGGCTGGCTATAAGGCATTATGGTCCAAAGAAAATGGATTTCCATCGACGGAATTCTTCGCTTCTCTCAACCCGAAACTTGGTTCTGTGATCGAAGAGAAGATGTCCACCGATATCATTCCCGTCGGCCAAAAAGCTGGCGGATTAAGTGAACGAGCCGCGGGATGGACAGGACTCAAAGCAGGCATTGCCGTGGCAATCGCAAACGTGGATGCGCATGTGGCTGTCCCTGCTGCGACTGTGACAGAACCTGGGCGCATGGTCATGATCATGGGCACATCCACCTGTGACATGGTGCTCGGCACCGAAGAACACATTGTCCCTGGCATGTGCGGATATGTGGAAGATGGGATCATCCCCGGCTTCTTCGGTTATGAAGCGGGTCAATCCTGTGTGGGTGATCATTTCGCATGGTTCGTGGAAAATTGCGTGCCATACGAATATGGGATCGAAGCCGACGAACGCGGCATGGATATTCATCAACTGCTCGAAGAGAAAGCCTCTCAACTCAAGGTGGGTGAAAGCGGATTGCTTGCATTGGATTGGTGGAATGGCAATCGTTCTGTTTTAGTCGATGTGGATTTGACAGGCATGATGCTCGGCATGACATTGGCGACCAAGCCCGAAGAAATTTATCGCGCCTTGATCGAAGCCACAGCATACGGCAAACGAATCATTATTGAGACTTTCCAAAAGAACGGCGTGCCGATCCACGAATTGGTGGCGTGCGGCGGCTTGCCAGAGAAGAACAAACTGCTCATGCAAATCTACGCGGATGTGATCGGACTGCCGATCAAGGTCAGCGCTTCGAAGCAGACTCCCGCTTTAGGGTCGGCTATGTTCGGGGCGGTAGCGGCAGGCAAAGGCTTGGGCGGATACGATTCAATTTACGACGCGGCCAGGGTCATGGCTCATCTGAAAGATGAAGTCTATCTTCCTAATCCAGAAAATCAAAAGATGTATGAAAAGATTTACGCGGAATATGTCATCCTGCACGATTACTTCGGGCGCGGCGCGAATGATGTAATGAAACGGTTGAAGAATATCAAGGCAGAGGCGAGAAAGTAGTAGCGCAACATTTATGTCGCCCTGCCAAAGTAAAGCGACATAAATGTCGCAGTACGGTTGTTTTGGAGAAAACATGCTCAAAAAACTTAAAAAAGAATTGGTTGATTTGCATTTGGAGTTGCCGAAAAATAATTTAGTGATGTGGACAGGCGGCAATGTCAGTGCGCGCGATGCGGAGACAGGCCTGATCGTTATCAAAGCCAGCGGAATCCGCTACGAAGACATGCAGCCTGAACACATGGTGGTTGTGGATATTGAGGGCAAAGTTGTCGAGGGTGATTTCAAACCGTCGTCAGATGTGTACAGCCATTTATATATCTACAAGCATCGTCCTGATGTATTTGGCGTGGTGCATACTCATTCGCGCTATGCAACCGCGTTTGCGGCGGTTGGGAAGGAAATTCCCTGCGTGCTGACTGCCATCGCGGATGAATTTGGCGGGCCGATCCCCTGCGGCGGATTTGCGTTGATCGGTGACGAAGCGATTGGCAAAGTCGTAGTGGATAGCATTGGGAAATCGCCAGCGGTTCTGCTCAAGAATCATGGTGTGTTCACCATTGGCAAAAATGCGACTGCTGCGGTCAAAGCTGCGGTGATGACAGAAGATGTGGCTGCCACGGTTTGGATGGCAATGCAACTTGGCACACCCGATGTGATTCCGCAGGAAGATGTCGATAAATTACATGCCCGATATACGAATGTGTATGGACAGTAAATAAAATTGTCCGTCATTGCGAGGCGGCGCACTTCCGACGAAGCAATCCCCAATACGATGATGAGATTGCTCACCTGCATGATTTGCTTAGCAAATCACGCGCGGCGCAAGTGTCGTCGGGAAGGGCAAGTGCCCTCCTCGCAATGACGAAGAGAAAACCACAAGGAGATGAAATTATGATCGATCTGAAACAATATGAAGTTTGGTTCGTAACGGGAAGTCAGCATTTGTATGGTCCCAAAACACTTGAAACCGTGGCGGAACATTCACGCGAGATTGCGGCGGCGTTCGACGCGTCAAAGCACATGCCAGTGAAAGTTGTTTTCAAACCTGTCCTCACCACCCCCGATGCAATTCGTGATTTGTGCCTGGAAGCCAATTCATCCAAAAGCTGCATCGGTCTCATCACCTGGATGCACACCTTCTCCCCCGCCAAGATGTGGATTGCGGGCTTGACCCTGCTCAAGAAACCGTTCGCACATTTGCATACTCAATATGGCCGCGAGATTCCCTGGTCAACGATTGATATGGATTTCATGAATCTCAACCAGTCCGCGCATGGGGATCGTGAATTTGGTTTCATCGGCAGTCGTTTGCGCATCGAGCGCAAAGTGGTTGTCGGTCACTGGCAGGATGATGAAACACAGGTACAGCTCGGCGTGTGGACTCGCGCCGCATCCGCGTGGGCCGATTGGCAGGGTGGAAAGGTTGCCCGCTTTGGCGATAACATGCGTGACGTAGCCGTAACCGAAGGCGACAAGGTCGAGGCGCAGATTCAACTTGGTTATTCTGTGAATGGCTACGGGGTGGGAGATTTGGTCGAGGTAATGAACCAGTCCACCGATGCAGACATCCAAAAGATGGTTCAGCAATATCTGGATGAATATGATGTAGCGCCCGCGTTACTGCCTGGTGGAGAAAAACATGCTTCCTTGCGCGAAGCCGCAAAGATCGAACTTGGTTTGCGTAACTTCCTAAAAGATGGAAATTTCAAAGCGTTTACCACCACGTTTCAAGACCTGCATGGACTCGAACAATTGCCTGGTCTGGCTGTGCAACGTTTAATGCGCGATGGCTACGGCTTTGGCGCGGAAGGCGATTGGAAAACGTCCGCCCTCGTGCGCGCGATGAAGGTCATGAACGAAGGCCTAAAGGGCGGTGTCAGTTTCATGGAAGATTACACTTATCACTTCAGCGCTTCAGGCGATAAAGTTTTGGGTTCGCACATGCTTGAAATTTGCGAATCGATCGCAGCGGGCAAACCGAAACTGGAAATTCATCCGCTCTCGATCGGGGGGAAAGCTGATCCCGTCCGATTGGTATTCGACGCAACCACTGGCCCTGCAATTGGCGCCTCCATGATGGACATGGGACAACGCTTCCGCATGGTTGCCAATGTCGTGGATGTTGTCCCAACCGACGAACCGCTTCCAAAATTGCCTGTAGCCCGTGCTTTATGGGTGCCGCGTCCAAATCTAAAAGTTGCCGCCGCAACCTGGATTTATGCGGGCGGCACACATCACACAAGTTTTAGTTATTCACTGACTGCCGAACACCTACAGGATTTTTCCGACATGGCAGGCATTGAATTCCTGTTGATCGACGAAAATACCCGCGTGCAGGAATTCCGCGATAAACTGCGTTGGAACGATCTGTACTATCATTTGAACAAGGGATTATAAAATCCATTCCGGTGATTCATAAGTCACAACCCATCTTTCTTTAAGCAGGAGCAATCCAATGTCTGATTATTCGCCCAAGCCGGAAAACAAATTCACCTTCGGCCTGTGGACCGTTGGCAATATCGGCCGCGATCCATTTGGCGGGCCTGTTCGTGAACAAAAAACACCGGCTGAGCTGGTACGCCTGCTGGGCGAAGTGGGCGCATACGGAGTCAACTTCCATGATAATGACTTAATCCCAATTGACGCCACACTTGCCGAAGCAGATGCCATCAAGAAGGATTTTCGAAAAGCGCTGTCAGATACCGGCGTTGTTGTGCCGATGGCGACCACCAATTTGTTTAGCGAAGCCATCTTCAAGGATGGCGCGTTCACGTCGAATGACTCAAAAGTCCGCGCCTATGCCCTGCAGAAAACAATGAACGCGATTGATCTGGGCGTTGAATTCGGCGCAACGACTTATGTCTTCTGGGGCGGGCGTGAAGGCACAGAGTCCGATGCCACCAAAGACCCAATCACAGCCATCAAGCGTTCACGCGAGGCCATGAACTTTCTCTGCGAATATGCCCTCGATAAAAAATATGATTTGAAATTTGCGCTCGAAGCCAAACCCAACGAACCGCGCGGCGATATTTACAACTCCACAACGGGTCACATGCTGGCGTTCATCAATACGCTTGACCATCCAGAAATGGTGGGTGTGAATCCCGAAGTGGCGCACGAAAGCATGGCGGGACTTAACTTTGTCCATGGCGTGGCGCAGGCAATGGAGGCAGGCAAACTCTTCCACATTGACTTGAACGATCAAGCCTTTGGTCGCTACGATCAGGATTTCCGCTTTGGCGCAGTCAATCTCAAGAGCGCATTCTTCCTCGTGAAGTTGCTGGAAGACAACAAATACGGTTCCAGCCGTCACTTCGATGCGCACGCTTATCGCACTGAAGATTATGAAGGCGTAAAAGATTTTGCGCGTGGTTGTATGCGCACTTATTTGATCTTGAAGGAAAAAGCCGCGCAATGGAACGCGGATAAAGAGATTCAATCCCTCGTGGCTGAGATCAACGCTGACGATGGCTCGATGGATCAATACTTTGGCAAATATTCTTCCGAGAAAGCCATTGCTCTGAAAGCACAAGTCTTTGACCGTTCCGCTATTGCTGGGCGTGGCTTGAAATATGAACGGCTCGATCAATTGACTGTTGAATTGTTGTTGGGTGTGAAATAGTATTTCAGGTGTCAGAAAAAAAACCTAATACGGAGAACTGCCATGTATTTTCTCGGTATTGACACATCCACAACCTCGAGCAAGGCGTTGATCATTGATGATAACGGCGAAGTGATCGCGGTTGCCTCATCGCCGCATACATTGCAGACGCCGAAGCCGCTGTGGTCGGAGCAGAATCCGCTGGAGTGGTGGGAAGCGGTATCAGCGAGTATTAAGTCCGTTTTGGAAAAGGCAGGCATCAGCGGGAAAAGAGTCGCTGCAATCGGATTGACGGGACAAATGCATGGGCTTGTATTGCTCGATGAGGCAGGAAATGTTTTGCGTCCAGCCATCCTATGGAATGATCAGCGTACGCAGAGTCAGTGTGATGAGATTCATAAGCGAATTGGAAAAGAAAAATTTATTCAGATCACAGGTAATGTTGCGCTGACTGGTTTCACCGCGCCGAAAATTTTATGGGTAAAAGAAAACGAGCCTGAAATTTATGCAAAGGCAAAACATGTTTTGCTGCCAAAGGATTACATCCGTTATAAATTAACTGGCGAGTACGCCATGGATAAAGCCGATGGTGCGGGCACGGTGTTGTTTGATTTGAAAGCGCGCGATTGGTCAGATGAAGTGTTGGCAGCGCTTGATATTCCGCGTGCGTGGATGCCGAAAACTTTTGAGGGAACTGAATTTACTGGATATATAATATTACAGCGCAAGGTTGAAGGTAAAAGACAGGGTAACTTGAGTTAAAAGGCATGGTATCTTTCTCCAATCACTGTCGAGTGAAAAGGAGAGGAAGAACACCATGCCGAGAGAAATTGTAATCGAAACCAGTCGAAATACACTGTCGAGTCAAACTAAGAAACACGCTACAGGAGTGCAAGTTGAAACCTGCCCAGCGCCCCGCTGACCTAAGCGTGTAACCTGTCCACGAAAGAAGTCAAACTTTTTTTGAATGAATCGAAGAAATATATGAAGCTGTTCAAATCTGCCTTTCAGCGAGTGGAGCAAATCAAGAAAAGTGTGACCTATCTGCATGGCTTGCTGGGTAATACCGCACGTAAGAACGTTGAACAGATGGCGCTCGGACAGAAAGAGAAAGTACGCAGTCTTCAATACTTTGTCGGGCAAAGCCAATGGGAAACGGAACCTGTAATCGCGATCCATCAAGGATTGATCAGTGAGAGTTTGGGGGAAGAGGATGGGGTGATGTTGATCGATGAATCGAGTGCGGTCAAACAAGGAACTGCATCGGTCGGGGTGGCTGCGCAGTACTGCGGCTCGGTGGGAAAGATCGCGAACGGGCAAGTCGGAGTGTATTTGGGATACGCCAGTCGCAAAGGATATAGCTTGATCGAAGGGAAATTGTTCATGCCAGAAAAGTGGCTTGAAGAAAAACATACTGAGCAACGGCAAGCCTGTGATGTACCGGAAGACCTGGTTTTCAAAACGAAGCCGGAAATCGGGCTGGAATTGTTGAAAAGCGCCATCCAGCGAGGCAAATTGCCATTTTTCTGGGTGGCAGCGGATGCCCTGTATGGAGACAGCCCTGCATTTCGGGACGGTGTGGCGGCGACCGGAAAGTTTTACTTCACTGCCATCAAAGACAACAGCCTGATCTGGTGTAGCCCGCCCAAGGTTCATGTTCCTCAGTGGAGTGGTCATGGGCGACATCCCACACGTTTGCGACTGAGTGATAAAAGAAAGCAGCCCATTCCAGTCAAGCAGCTGGTGCAGAAGATTCAAAAGCAGGATTGGACCCGAGCGGTTATCAAAGAAGGCAGCAAGGGTCCCCTCGTTTGTGATTTTGCATTTCTGCGTGTGAGCGAATCCCGTGCTGGTTTGCCTGCCGCTGAACTCTGGTTGATCATTCGCCGTAATCTGGATGACCCTTCGGAGATCAAATACTTTTTCTCCAATGCGCCGCTCAGTACTCCACTTGAAGAGTTTGTCAGGATCAGCGGAATGAGGTGGCCGATTGAAACTATCTTCGAAGAGAGCAAAGGTGAAATCGGCATGGATCATTACGAGATGCGCAGTTGGATAGGATGGCATCATCATATGCTCTTGGTTTCTCTGGCTCATCATTTTCTGGTTCGTTTGAGAATTCAATTTCAAGACCAGTCTCCTGCGCTCACCATTTACCAAGTCCGTTTACTGCTTTGTAGCGTTTTGCCTTCATTGGTTTCCGACATTCAAGCTGCGATAGAGCGAGTGCGCTATTACCAGCTACGCAACTTCGTCGCTTATCGTTCACACCGCAAGAAAAAACTCGCTCGTTTAGAGCTTTTCACTCGCAACCTTGCGCTGTAATAATA
>JBBSCM010000126.1:0-10723 GCA_038250295.1 Anaerolineales bacterium
ATAGAGTCAAGCCATCGTGAGGTGGAATAGGCAGGCGACTGCGCAAAGGTACTTCTGCTCTTCCATCTGAGAGCGAGATATAGGCTTGCTTCATTGCTTCGATAGCATCTTTCATTGGCAGAACTTTGCGAATTTCATCAGCATTTAGAATGAGCATGCGCTCTCCATTACTCAATTGACCTCTTGCAAGAGTATATATTGTAGTCGCCATGTTACCATACGACTAAACTCGTTATTACGATATGATTTGGGTGTGTTTCAAATGAGTTGACGAAAAGAACGTCCCGAAGGTTTTGTCGAGAAAATTTGGTCGTTTGTGCCAACCTTCGGGACGGTTTCAACTGAAATGAAACACACCCATATGATTTTTGAGTTATGCAAGATGACTAATATAAAAAACGCAGAGGGTAGGGGGAACCCTCTGCGTTTGACTGTAATTTATCTTTTTTATTCCATACCCAGGTAAGCTTTTTGAACCGTCGGGTTGTTTTTTAGATTCTCAGCCGTATCACTAATTATAATCTCGCCGGTCTGTAGCACATAGCCGCGATTTGCAATGGATAAGGCCATGAGCGCGTTTTGTTCGACGAGCAGGATTGTGATACCTTCTTTGTTGATTTGCTGGATGGTATCGAAGATCAATTCCACCAAAACTGGAGCAAGTCCCATCGAGGGTTCGTCCATAAGAAGAATGGTTGGGTTCGACATAAGGCCCCGGCCAGTCGCGAGCATCTGCTGTTCGCCACCGGAAAGGGTGCCAGCTACCTGGGTACGACGTTCCTTTAGGCGCGGGAAGAGTGTAAACACTCTATCCATGTTGCGGGTTACTTCTTCTCTGCTGTTACGGCTGAACGCGCCCATTTCAAGGTTTTCCAGCACTGTGAGTCGGGCAAATACACCGCGCCCTTCCGGCACCATGGAGATGCCTTTGTAGACAATCTCATGGGCTTGATATTTCAGGATATCCTCGCCGTTCAGGCTGATTTTCCCTTCACGTGGTTTCAACAATCCTGAAATGGTTCGGAGAGTGGTCGTCTTTCCGGCGCCATTGCCTCCGATCAGGGTCACAATTTCGCCCTTCTCAATGCTGATGGATATACCTTTGAGGGCATGAATGTTGCCGTAGTAGGTATGCACGTTATCGATGTTTAATATGGACATCTTGGCCTACCGTGATTTGGATTTGGTCTTACTGTCGGAAAAACGTTCATGGGCATTCGCCATGCCTGCGGTGGAGGCGCCGCGACCGAGATAAGCTTCGATTACGTGCGGGTTGCTCTGGATTTCGGCAGGAGTGCCTTCGGCGATTTTTTCACCGTAATCGAGCACGGTGATACGCTCGGAAATGCCCATCACAACGCGCATGTGATGTTCAATAAGCAGGATCGAAATGCCCAGTTCATCGCGTATGCGGTGGATGAATGCTGTCAGGTCTTCGGTCTCGCGCGGATTCATTCCTGCTGAGGGTTCGTCCAGCAAAAGCAACTTGGGTTTGGTTGCCAAAGCGCGAGCAATTTCAAGCCGACGCTGCGCGCCATAAGGCAGATTGCGCGCGAGCATATCTCCCTTGCCCTTTAGGTCAACGTAGTTTAGCAACCTTTGCGCCTCAACCAGAGCCATTTTTTCTTCCGCGTGAACTCTGGGTGTACCAAGCACTGCACTGATCCAACTGGAGTGTAAAAATAGATGCTGGCCCACAAGGATGTTTTCAAGAGCAGTCATATCTGGAAACAAGCGGATATTCTGGTAGGTGCGCGAGATGCCAAGATGTGTAATCTGGTCGGGTCGCAAGCGGTGAATGGGAGTTCCTTCGAAGGAGATTTCTCCTTCGTTGATCTTTCCAAAACCTGTGATGCAGTTAAAGAATGTGGTTTTGCCTGCACCGTTTGGACCGATAATACTGACGATGGATTTTTCTGGTATGTCAAAATCAACCGAGTTGACAGCAACAAGGCCGCCAAAGCGTTTGACAACTTTTTTTGCGGTTAGGATAACAGCCATTGCGACCTCTCTATGCCTTTGCCTGTGACGATTTAGCTGGTGCTATTTCTGAATCTTCGCCAGCATCCTCATGATGTAATTCGCGAAGAGTGGCTTGAGACGGCCATAAACCTTCTGGTTTGGCGAGCATCATCATAATTAAGGCTGCACCGTAGAACAGGAATCGATATTCTGAAACTTCACGGAGAAGCTCAGGCATACCGATTAAGGCGATGGCACCGACGATTACACCAGGAATACTTCCCATCCCGCCAACAATGATCAGAGCGACAACATTAATTGAAACGATCAACTGCATACTTGTGGCGAAAATAGAACCAACCAGCACGGTAAAAATTGCACCGCCCAACCCGGCAAATGCCGCGCCGAGCATGTAAGCCAGCAGTTTGGTCTGGATCAGGTTGATACCAAGCGCTTCCGCCACATCTTCATCTTCGCGAATAGCCATCCATGCGCGGCCAAGCCGGGATCTTTGTAAGCGCAACGCAATAAAAGCGACCAATATGGCGCTGGCGACGGCAAGGTAGTAAATTTCTTTCGGGCCGGCAAATTCAAGTCCATTACAAACTCGCGGTACATCCACCCGAATAAATTCCCCTAGCGTACCCAGGCAAGGTTTTTGAATGCCGATGATACCTTGTGGGCCACCGAAGAATGGGGCCAGGAAATCTGATCCAGCCAGCAAGCGGACAATTTCTCCGAAGCCTAATGTGGCAATTGCCAGATAATCACCTCGTATGCCGAGTACTGGCAAGCCAAGGAATGCGCCAAACATCATTGATACTAACACGGCAATCGGCGCTGCCACCCAGAAGGGGATATGTTGTAATCCAAATATGCCATAGGATGTGAGCAACCCGACTGTGTAGGCGCCGACTGCAAAGAAGGCCACGAAGCCAAGATCCAACAGGCCTGCAAATCCAAGTGTAATATTGAGTCCAAGTCCCATCAGGGCGTATAGGCTGACGATAACAATGACCTGGGCGATGAATGGCCCGGATACCTGAGGTAACATGAGTACCACATAGGCGAGCAAAGCAAATACAACCACTCGTATGCTGGTCTGACCTCTTTTAGGAATGCGCGCAAAACCTTCTTGAAGGTTTTTGGATCGGGCAGACCAAAACATGGAAATAGCAACAACAGCGACAAAGAATATGATTGCGCCGCTCAGGGTGAGTCCGGTTTGTCCAAAAAGGTATTTTGCTAATTTGGCAATACCGCTTGACTGGTTAATCATTACCACGCGAAAGAGACCTGAGAATAGTGCCATTAAAAAAGTGATGAAAATCGCCCGCGTGATGGGCTGGCGGAATTTTTCAGGCAGGAGAAACAAGGTTGTCCCCAGTAGCCCTGCGGCTATACCAATCGCAGGGTACATCCATATCCAACTTGTTCCGCCCTTGAATGTGAGCAGATTAAATAGCGATGGTGATGCGCTCAGGAATACGCTGCGCAGGTTGATCTGCTGGCTTAATCCTATAAACGCGGCAATCAACACACCGGTGGTTATTCCTGCAAGTGCGCCTGCGAACAGGGATTTGAGTGGTTGTCTTTGTTGGTCTGTTTGTGATGCAGCGCGGGCTGCGATCACCCCTGCAGAGACGGCCGTAGCAAGGAGAATAAAATCTCCGAGCGTGATAATTTTTTCAACAACATCACGCTTGCTGAATACTTCCACCATGCCAATAAGGCAAAGAAATATTGCAATGACACCGCTGAGCAGGCCGGTTTTGATAGCTATCCAGGTGAGATTATCTTTTTTCATCATCTTATTCACCGTGTTAAGCCTTCTTGGAAACGCGTTCGCCCAGGATGCCAGACGGGCGGAAGAGCAGGATCATAACCAGCATGATGTAGGCAATCGCGTCTTTGAGTTGGTAGGGGCGGGGGATACCGAGGCTATCGAGGAAAAGGGCGGGGCCAACAGATTCGACAATCCCAAGAACAAGCCCTCCTACCATGGCGCCTGGGATATTGCCAATTCCTCCTAATACAGCGGCGGTAAATGCCTTAATGCCCGGGGTGAAGCCTATAAAAAAGTTAACCTGACGGTAGGTTAGGGCATATAGTACGCCCGCTGCACCTGCCATCGCGGCGCCCAATGCAAATGTGGTGACAATAATGCGATTAACATCAATTCCCATGAGGGCGGCTACATCTTTATTTTCGGAAACAGCACGCATGGCTTTGCCAATTTTCGTGAACATGACGATGGAGTAGAGAATAGCCATCATGACGAAGGCGGCAATTGCCACGACGATCTGAACCTTAAGGATTCCGATACCAAAAAACATCCATTGGCCTTCCAGCGCTTTCATGCTTGGGTATGCATAAACACCGGGGCCAAAAAAACCGCGGAATGTATATTGCAGGAAAAATGAAGCGCCAATTGCGCTAATTAATGGTACGAGGCGCGGCGCTCCGCGCAGGGGACGATAGGCAATGCGTTCGACCAATAAGGCGATTAAGGTTGAGATAAGCATGCCAAACAACATTGAGAAAATTAAGCCTAAGACGGGATACTTATCCATAAAACCGATACCGGTTAGCCATGTCGCGATGAAATATCCGCCGAATGCCCCGCTCATGAAAATTTCGCCGTGAGCAAAATTGATCATCCGCAGGATGCCGTAAACCATTGTATATCCAAGCGCTATCAGAGCGTAAATACTTCCTTGTGAGATCCCAAAAACGACAAAATCAATCCACTGTTCACCGGTGTATTTTCCGGCGCGGATTGTTAAGAATGTACCCAGCACCACAATCAGGACAATTAAAATACGAAATCCCCATAGGAAACCACTAACTGCCAGGTCTAAAAGTCGTTCGCCAAAACTCGTGCGCATGGACGGCCTCCTTGAAAATGAGAGGTGTTAGTGATGAGGCAGACACTTGTCTGCCTCATCACTATTACTTACGTTACTTACAGACTACGGGAAGACTTTCTTCGGATTCGGGTTGGCCGCGTCCGCAGGGTTCCAGGAGGCCGGATCAGAGTTTACGATCTCGTAAACAGCGATGACGGGAGCGCCGCAATCACCGGAGGCCGAACAGGAGAGGTTACCAGTGACACCGGCGTAGTCTTTCGTGGCGAAGATCGCATCACGCAGAGCCTGGCGTGGAACGTAAATAGTGCCATCGGCTTCTACAACGGCAACCTGTTCCAATGCCGCAAAAAGAATGTTTGCTGCATCATACGCATGAGCGTGGAAGGTGGAGAGTGTTGAACCGCCATATTTGGCTGTGTGTTTCGCAATGAAGCCGGCATAATCACCAGTGAAGGCGCTGAAATCAGGGCTGGAAAGATACATGCCTTTCGTGTTCGCGCCGCCGCCTTTGAGCAAGTCGGCTGTAAAGATGCCATCGGAACCAGCGAGATAAACATTCTCAAGACCGGCGACATCGCGGATTTGATTGGTGACGTAACCACCGACGGCAACGAAGACCGGATAGTACAGGAATTCAGGACCGGCCGCAGCAATTGTGGTCAGAACAGGGCGCATATCCGTGGCATCCTTGGCGACGGCTTCCTGAGCAACGATCGTTCCACCAAGTTTGACGAACTCATCGGCGAAGACCTGTTGAAGAGCCTGAGCATAGGTTGAGCCATCGTGCAGGGTTGCAGCTTTGGTGACTTTGAGGAAGTTATATGCGAACTCGGCAACAGCCTTGCCTTGGAAGGCATCGCTGTGGGCAGTGCGCAGGTAACCTGCATAGTCTGGGCCACGAGCAGGATCACTCAAAACTGGGCGTGTGTTGGATGGGGAGATGGTGGTTAAGCCAGCATTGGTGAGCGTGGCGATACCGCCAACGGTTTCATCGGAACAGCTGGAACCGATCAAGCCCACAATGGAGGTGTCAGTCGCGAGTTTTGTCGCAGCAGTGGCGCCACCCTCTGGGGTGCAGCCTGCATCTTCAGTGGTCAAAAGGATATCGTGACCCTGGAACTTACCGCCAAGATCGTCAATGGCGATTTCAACACCACGCTTGGAGTCTTCACCAAGCGAGCTGTCGGGGCCAGAGAGAACGCCCCAGTAGGCGATGTGAACGGGTTCATCGGGGGCAATGGTTACACAGCCGAGCGCATCAGTGCATTCGTACATGGCGGCAGGCGCTTCAGTAGCGGCGGCAGGGGCCTCAGTGGCAGCGGCAGGCGCCTCAGTGGCGGCAGGGGCTTCGGTCGCGGGGGTACCGCAGGCGGCGAGCACCATGCTGGCGAGAACCAACACGGATAGTAAAGCGAGCAAACGCTTGTTCATTTTTCTTACTCCTCCAAAATTAGTTGGGTGAAATCAACGTCCCGCACATGTGCGGGTGTACGAACAAACAGCAGACAATGCTTACAATGTCAGCCTCACCTCCTTCTTGGTATTCTGGTCTCTATATGAAAGAAAGCCCGAAAAACCCTTTCAGCATGGATTTTCGAGGCTTTACACTAAACCAGTAAAATAGAAGAGCCTTTCATTTTTATTAAGTCGTAATAATAAGGCGAATTTTGTTCTAGGTCAAGAGTTGCACCTCTAGACATTTCTAATCCCAGTCTTATTTTTTGTCTGCAGGCTTATACAACAATTGCTCACGAATGCGCAAATCTGTATTGCGGATCTTCATCGCAAGGTCCGCGGCCAGGTTGTACATCAGGCGGTAACCAAGCTGAGGGTAGGTCTCGCACAACATGATCAGCTTGTCGCGCTGGATAACCAGCAGGCGGGTATCCTTTTGCGCAGCCCGCGCCGAAGCGGAACGCAGACCCTCGTCAACCAGAGCCACTTCACCAAACGATTGACCTCTGCGAAGCCGTGCGACGGCGGTCTCTTTTTTATCGGTATCGCTTGAAACACCGCGGTTGATCAAAATATCCACTTCACCCTGTGCGATCACATATAATTCCTTGCTGCTGCTATTTTCCTGAAAAACAAGTTCGCCGGCATTGAACACAACTTCCTGACATAGATTCCCAACCAGCTCCAATTGTGTGGGTGTGAACTGATAAAAAATGTCGCTTTGCTTTAGGAAATTGACGAAGTTGCTCATACGATGGAGTCCTTTTCAAGAGTTTAGCATAGTCATGGATGAAGTGCAACGGTTCTTTTTAAGGGTAGGCCTGAATCAGCCAATCGAGCGGATCGGCCTGTATGCCGTTTACCCACAACTCCCAATGCAAATGCGGCCCAGTCACACGGCCTGTGCCGCCCACCAGGCCGATGATTTCATCTTGCTGCACCATCTGACCAACCTGTACCTGAATCTCTGATTGGTGCCAGAAACCGCTATACACGCCCCAGCCATGGTCAATGATCGTCGCGTTCCCGCGTACAGTCAGAAATCCTGCAAAAACAATTTGCCCGGCAGCCGGCGCGGTAATAGGCAGTCCTGTTCCACCACCATAATCAAGCCCGGTGTGGAATCCTTGAATTTGTAACTCCGTTCCCTGTCCAACGTAGGTGCGGCGGTTGCCATACCTTGAAGTAAACAAAGCAGATTCAGGATAGGCAATTGCCGGTGAAATGAATTGACCATCCCAAAATTTTGTGGGGTTGGAAGGAGTGGTAATTTGTATCAACTGCTGTTGTTCAGGTTCGGTGGAGGCAGGATCAATAGTGGCTGGGTCAACATACAGCAGCGGATCGTCCGGGTAATTTCCAGAAACGATCAAAATCGATTGTTCGTAAGATTGCGTGCTTCCATCGGGAAGTGTTGCGTCCAAACGCAAGGGGTATATACCTGGCTCCAGCAGTGCATGGACTCCCTGTAATGCAATCTGTGTGCCGTCTTCGCTTGGAAAGAAATGTAGCGCATGATCTACAAGTAAACCACCCAGTTTAACGCCGGGGATGGTCTGTACTTTAATAACGCCAGTGCCGCCTTGTTTTACGGGAAGGTCGCGTATTTCAGCACTGACAAAAGCTGCTGGCAGACCGCTGGTATTTTGCGTCTCATTTCCGCCCGAGGCGAACAGCGTGTCACCCGGCAAGACATCCCATGATCCTTGCAAGTTGTTGTAATGAGTCAGAGTCCACACATCTGTATTTTGTTTTACCGCCAATTCAAGCAGCGACTCGCCTTTTGTTGGCGAAAGGCGGGTAGTTAGATTTTGACTTGAATCCTGCGCAGGGACAATCATGCTGACCCCCACATAGAACTCGCTTGGGCTGACCACATGATTCATCTTTTTGAACAAACTCGGCGGCACCTGGGTGCGGCGCATGAGGCTGCGGAACGAATCGCCGAAGTTAATGACTTCCGTATTTAATATCCCCGTGATGCCTTCAAGCCCCGGGATGACAAGCTGCTGCCCGGCATCAAGTTGGTTTGCATCGGCGATATCGTTTGCAGACATTAAGTCTGCAAGGCTGACACTGAAGCGGGCTGCGATGGAGGAAAGACTGTCGCCCGGTTGAACAATATAAATAGGCCCGCTTATATCCTGCGCATGTGCGGGTTGAAAAGGAATTATAAGTAGTGAAAGAAGAAAGATAAGTAGGAAGAAGTTTTTGGACATTGGTTAATTTGGAAAATAATTCGCTCTGAGCGGCGTAGTCGAAGGGTAAATTGGAATATACGAGTTTTTCACATCAAACCGCCCTTCGACTTTGTTCCTCAAAGAGCATTTGTCACTCCGCTCAGGGCTTGAGCATCCTTAAATTCAACCCTGTCGCCGATCTCGTAATCTCCCCAACGATCAGGATGTATTTCCAATGTGTATCTTGCATCTGCTTTTGGAAAATATGCGGGCCGCCATGATTTGGCGATGACCTTATCCACAACCGTCATTTTCGAGTTGATCCAAAACACGGCAAGGTCAAATGGGACGAAGAGCATGTGAATGGACGTGTCGAGGCGTGAATCCCGCTTCTCGACCAGAAGCAAGCCCTCGTCAAGCGCGAGGCGCGAGCGGAACATGAGTCCGCGCAGGCGAGAGGAAAACGAATCGCAGTATCCAACACGGGCAGGTTTCTCGATCGGTTTATTCAGGTTGTGGATGACGATGGGATTTGGCATGATACATAAAATAAGGGCGGCCTGATCGCCGCCCATTAAAAATGGTCTGGTGTCAGGATGATGATTTTTTCTTGAATATTTTTTCGACGCTGTCCATCAACTCTTGCGGACCGAATGGCTTGGCGATATAGTCATCTACTTTGGCGATATGCAGGCCGAGCACTTTATCAATATTTTGCGCTTTGGCAGTGACAACAATGACGGGAATTTCACGCATGGAATCGTCGGCTTTCATTTGTTGGTATACTTCCCAGCCGTCCATATCGGGCATCATCAGATCAAGCAGCACAAGGTCGGGCAGCATTTCACGCACCATTTTGATGCCTTCCACTCCGCCCGCTGCGCCAAGCACTTCAAACCCGCGACGGCTGAGGATGAGTCGAATGAGATCTATCATCTCAGGCTCGTCTTCAATGCAAAGAATTCGTTTGACAGTTAGATTATCCATGTTTTTCCTGTCTCTTCCAAAGTGCCGCATAGATCATTAAGAATGAACCTTGCCCATAATTAATTCCAGTAAGTTTAATAACTTATGCAAAGAGCGTTAAAGTAAGTTTACCATAAAATATTTACAGGCTTAATAATGAAGATCATCACTTGGAATGTAAATGGCATCCGTGCGGCGCTTGGCAAAAATGCATTGGATTGGGCTTTCGAACAGCAGCCCGATCTTTTATGTTTGCAGGAAGTGAAGGCGCGTGAAGAACAATTGAATGAGGAGCAACGCATGTTGTTGAAACTTCCTTATTCGTGGAACGCCGCCCAACGCCCTGGTTATAGCGGCGTGACAACTTTTCATAAAAAGCAGCCCGCTGAGATCGTGATGGGGATGGGCGACGATTCATTCGACGGGGAAGGCCGCGTCATTCAAACTGTTGAACCTGGTCTGCGTCTATTCAACATTTACTTCCCGAACGGCCAGCGCGGACAGGAGCGCCTCGGTTATAAGCTTGCGTTCTACGCTCATTTATTGAAACTATGCGACGCGCTTCACAAGAAAGGCGAGAGCATTATCATTACAGGCGATTTCAATACTGCTCATATGCCAATCGACTTGAAGAATCCCAAACAGAACGAAAAAACCTCGGGCTTTATGCCTGAGGAGCGCGAGTGGGTGCAAAACTTTTTAGACCATGGCTTTGTGGATGCGTACCGTCGTTTATATCCCGAAAAGGTTGAATACACCTGGTGGACGTATCGCCTCAATGCGCGTCAACGCGGCATTGGCTGGCGGTTGGATTATTTCCTGGTTTCCGAAAATCTCATGCCTCGTGTGAAGGATGTCATCATTCACGATAAAGTAATGGGTTCGGATCATTGCCCCGTGGAGTTGGTTTTGGGTTAAGAAAACAGAAGGGTCTTTAAAAAATCGTCCCGCAGGCTTGTTTTGGAAACAGCCTGCGGGACATTTTGTTTTATCTACTCACCTTACGCAGTTTTGCCTGCTCATATACTGTACCGCGACATAAATATCGCCTTTCACTCAGGAGCGACATAAATATCGCCTTTCACTCAAGAGCGACATAAATATCGCCTTTCACTCAAGAGCGACATAAATATCGCCTTTCACTCAAGTGCGACATAAATGTCGCCTTTCACTCAAGTGTGACATAAATATCGCCTTTCACTCAAGTGCGACATAAATGTCGCCTTTACTCAATAGCGACATAATTATCGCCGTTCACTCAAGAGCGACCTAAATGTTGCCTTTCACTCA
>JBBSCM010000127.1:0-10638 GCA_038250295.1 Anaerolineales bacterium
CCGTGACGATGCGTTTTACTATTTCAAGGTGGCGCAAAATATTACCGAGGGGCTGGGCAGCACATTTGACGGTATCAACCTAACCAACGGCTATCATCCTTTGTGGATGATCATTTGCACTCCGATTTTTGCGCTTGCCCGTTTTGACTTGATCCTGCCGTTACGCGTATTGCTCATGGTCATGGCCGGGCTGAACGCTGCAACTGCCATATTGATTTACAGATTGGTGAAAATCAACCTGTCTCATGCTGTTGCATTGCTGGCGGCAATGTTTTGGGCGTTCAATTTATATATTCACTCTGTGGTCTATGAATTCGGATTGGAGACGCCGATTGCTGCTTTTGCAATCGTTTTATTTATTTATAAATTGTCACAATTTGAAAAAGAGTGGCGCACAAAGCCAGTAACAACGCGACAGCTTGTCATACTTGCGCTTGTGGCGATCATGGTCATGTTCAGCCGCCTTGACCTTGTCTTCCTCGCGGTCTTAATCGGAATTTGGATCATCTTTCGCGGCAGACCCATCCGCTTCTTTCTCCCATTGGATATTGCCATCATTTTTATCTCGATGACATCTTCTGTGCTGCTGCGGACAGGCTTTGAGTCTTACAACAACTCATACGCCGCATCTGCAATAGAGGCGGTTATTCTTTCACTGATCGTAAAGATCATCTCCCTGTACTTTTTTGGCGCTTATCAACACCCGCGTGCGACTTCAGTTTGGAAAACGATCCGCCAGACTACAACAGCCATGACCGTCAGCGCCATTGTGATTGTTATTGTTTACATACTCCTCGTTCAACTGGGAATCGGAAAAATATTCCCGCGCAGCGCCTTTATCATCGATTGGGGAATCAGCACATTTCTGATCCTTGCTCTTAGATTGAGCGCCTATTGGTTTGGCAGCAAAAATGTAACGGCTGGCGCGCAATCAATGTCACCCGTCACAGAATTACAAATAAATTGGAAAAAATGGCTCAAGGAAGGCATCACCTATTACGGGGTTCTGGGCGGTGCGCTGGCGCTCTACATGCTATACAACAAAATAACGTTTGGCACATCCAGCCCCGTCAGCGGGCAGATAAAACGCTGGTGGGGGACCATGACAAATACCGTGTATGAGCGTCCTGTTTCCAACTGGTCGTCGTTTTTTGGAATTAGTTATCTGGGGACATTTGATGCATGGCAGCCGGCCTCAGACCTGTTTCTATGGCTTGCAAAAATTCTTCGCCCAATATACTCCGGCTCCGACACAATAGACGAGCGCTATTTCTTCGCCATATCTACTTTTGTTTTACTTGCCTTTGTCATTTTAATTGTCAACGCCCGGCAGGCATTACGAAAAGCTTCGCAAATGGCGCTTGTTCCACTTGCAGCCGGCTGCGTGATTCAGATTCTTTCCTACACAGCCACGGCCTATGGCGGAGCCAAGGAATGGTATTGGATTAGCCAAATGGTATTTGTAACGCTGGCTGGGGGCCTGCTGGTTGACCTCATCCTTCGACCTTTGCAAAGAGTTGTGCCTGTCCGCCTGGTATTTGAAATTGCTTCTATCGTGCTTGGCTTGTCTTATGCATATCAATTTAACAATTATGTTACAACCATCATGCGCCATAACTATTTCCCCGAGGACCGCCCATATATGGAGGTATTGCCTTTTCTTGAAGAGAATACTCCTCCCGGAAGCATCATCGGCATGACAGGCGGCGGGAATGTAGGTTACTTTATCAAGGACCGCACCATCGTCAATATGGATGGGTTGATTAACAGCAACGATTACTTTCATGCGCTGCAAAATAGAGAAGCTCCCGCATATTTGTATCAGCACGGTGTGGAGATCGTTTTTGCCAATGCGCAGCTTCTTACTATTCCCCCATATTACGGTCAATTCGCGCCATATCTTGAAAGATACAACAGTTACGGGGGCAAGGGATTGTTATATCTTTTAGAGGAACCAAAAAAATAGGATGTGGCGCTTCACGTATTGCATATGGATAACTCACTCGATTGAGTGAGTTTTTGATTCCAGATTGCTTGAATATCCTACTTGACAGTCTCCTTTTACGAATTGATAATATCAGTGCCATGACATCTGCGACATCTCCTCTTGTAATTGACAATTTATCCTTTCGCTACCGTGACCGTCAAGGTGCGGCCATCCATAACCTTTCTTTTACTGTAAACGCCGGTGAGGTGCTGTTAATTGCAGGCGCAAGCGGATGCGGCAAGACGACCTTAGTCCGCTGTATTAATGGCTTGATTCCACGCTCGTATAAAGGGGAGATGAGCGGAACGGTTCTGGTTTTTGGGGAGGAGGTGAAAGACTGGAAACTTTCTCAAATCTCACAAAAAATTGGGACCGTGCTTCAAGACCCGGAACGCCAGATTCTTGGCACAAAAGTTGTCAATGAAGTGGCGTTCGGACTTGAGAATCTCGGTATGCCGCGCGAAGAGATATATTCCCGCGTGGATGAAGCCCTTAACTTTTTGAAAATTTCCCATTTGCGTCAGCGCGAGACATTTAATCTTTCGGGCGGCGAAAAACAAAAAGTGGCTTTGGCAGGTATTCTTGCCATGCGTCCTTCGATAGTTCTTCTGGACGAACCGCTTGCAAGTCTTGACCCAGCCTCGGCTCAGGATACTTTGGATGCGGTGCGTTTGCTGGCAGACCAGGGATTATCGATTCTCCTAATTGAGCATCGCGTGGAGGATGTGTTACGTATTAATCCTGAGCGTGTGATGTTCATGAGTGATGGTGAAATACGTTACCTTGGCGATGTTTCGGGGTTATCTAAAGTAGTGAACTATCGAGAAGTGAAATTGCCCGCAGAAGATATCGTCGAACGCGCGAAGCAGGACCCCGCTCCAGTGGAAATAAGAGTTCTTCCTGGAGTGACCCATTTACAGGTTGAGCAGGAAGCGTTGGTCAGGTTTGAAAATGTGACCTTTGGATATGAATCCGAAGTTGAGATTCTGCATGGAATCGATCTTCAAATTAATCGCGGCGATGTGATCGCGGTGTTGGGTCCGAACGGCTCAGGCAAAACTACTTTTGTGAAACATGCCATCGGTTTGTTGAAGCCGAAATCTGGCAGGGTTTTTGTTGGCGGACGCGATACGAAGGAAGCCAGCGTTGCGGAGATCGCGGGCATGTTGGGCTATGTGTTTCAAAGCCCAAGCCATATGTTGTTTGCGCCGACGGTTCGTGAGGAATTGGCTTTTGGCCCGACCAATATGAAACATTCGAAGGAGCAAATTGAACTGGAGGTGAAAGATGCGCTAAAGATCGTAAACCTTTCTGATAAAGAGAAGGACCCGCCGCTGGCGCTTTCATTTGGCCAGCAAAAGCGCGTGAGTATTGCGGCCATTCTTGCAATGCGTTCCCGCATCCTTGTGATGGATGAGCCGACCGCCGGGCAGGATTATCAAAATTATATGAACTTTATGGATTCTATTTTGCAAATGCCTGGTTTCGAAGCCATCATATTCATCACGCACGATGTCGACCTCGCAGCCATTTACGCCAATCGTGTTTTGATGATCTCGGATGGAAGACTCATTGCGGATGGAAAGCCGCAAGATGTGCTCCGCGACTTTGATCGACTCAAAGCCAACCGCATCATTCCGACCTCATTGCTGGCTCTCAACCTCAAGCGACTCAGCACGACAGGCCGCTTCATGAGAGCCGAGGCGTTGGCGCATATGTAAAACCATGTACTGCGACATTCATGTCGCCCTTTGTGAGGCGAGATAAATCTCGCGGTACGGTAAAAATAAAGAAGGAGAATATAAGATGGATAAGAAATTCACCAATGTATTAATTTCATTAGTTGTAGTACTTGCCCTTTTTGCAGTGGTCATGTTTGTGCTCGGTGCAAAAGAACCCGCTGAGGGTGCGCTGTTCAACTTCTCCGTTGACCAGGCCAGCGTTGTCTCTCGCTTTGTGTTTGTTGTGCTCGGCATCGCAATTGCCTTTGGCGTATATTTCGCCACACAAGCCAACAAAGCCTGGGAAGTTGGTACTCGTGAAGTTGTGTGGATGGCCATCGGTGCTGCGTTGTACGCAGTTTTCTCATGGCTGTTCAACGGCACCGTCTTCGTTGTACCCTCGTTGAGTCAGGTTTCCCTTCGCCCTGCAATTGCCATTCCAATGTTTTTCGGTTTTGCCTTTGGCCCTGTGGTTGGTTTCTTTACAGGGGCAGTCGGCAACATGTTCGGTGACGCGCTGACTGGTTTTGGCCTTTCTCCGCAATGGAGCATTGGCAACGGCCTGATCGGGTTCGTCTCTGGCATGTGGATGCTGTTCTCTGACAAGAAGAAGAGCATGGACACCGTATTGTATGTCAGCGGCGCATTGGCTGTTATCACAGCTTTACTATTCTTCATGAATCGTGGTGAAGCCAACATGTTATTTTTTGATGTAGACAATGGCGTTTTCGGTGATGCGCAGATATCATTCTTTGCGGGTATTGCCATTCTCATCGGTTTTGCGCTGGTGTTTGCCGTGCGATACTTCTTCAAAGATAACGAAGATGTGGCAACTGCGGTGACGTGGGGCATGTTGGGCAATATCGTTGGGCTTCTCTTCGCTTCGCTTTCCGATATCTGGATCAATGGCTTTAGCCTCGCCGCTGCGATTGTAGGCGAGTTCCTGCCTTCTGCTGGCCCGAATCTAATCTTCGCTGCTATTCTTGTTCCAATGTTGGTTGTTGCCTACAAGTCTACACGGACGCAGTCTGGTCGTTAAATTTTTTATACGTCATTGCGAGGGCGCTCTTTCTTTTGCCCGAAGCAATCTCCAACACTGTAGGAGATTGCTTCGTCGGAAAGAGTATCCTCCTCGCAATGACGAGAATTGGTTTCTATGCTGGTTGCCTGGCGTTATCGAAAACGCGAAAACTCTTTCATTCAATCCTTTGACCCGCGCGCATGGGTTATCTTCTATGCGTGTTGTCTCGTTGCCACGCTTTCATTCTGGGATGTGCGTTTTTTGCTTCCATTTCTTATGATCGCGATGTTTGTCTTGTTTACATCCGGTGTGAAGTGGCATGAAATGCGCCGCGCATTTCTTTTTATTGTCACTTTTGTTTTTTTCTTTGCAATTCTCACTTTTATCACAGGCCGTGGGGGAACCGAATTATATGAGCAGGAGCATCTCATCCGCGAGTTCAGGGCTTCGTTTTCCATTTTGGGCTGGACTCCCGTTTTGAAGATCACAGTTGAGCGTGCCTTCTTTGCAGTGAGTCAGCTTGTCCGTGTATCCAGTATCGCCGTGATGACGATTTTGATTCCGTACTCGCTCAACCCCGCTTTATATGGGATTACGTTCAAAGGATTGGGTCTTCCCGATAAATTTGCCTACGCCATGGATTTGACCATGCGCTTCGTCCCGACCTTTGGCAGGGATTTCCAACTGACAATGGATGCGCAGCGCGCGCGCGGATATGAACTTGAAAAAATTAGCGGCGGTTTGATCGCGCAGGTGCGGAAGTTAGGCCCCATTTTTGTGCCGGTGACGATTCATGCCATTATTGGAAGTGAAGATATCATCGATGCGATGGATTTGCGCGCGTTTGGTGTCGGTCCGCGCACGTGGCTGGATGTGTTGACGTACCAACGGCGGGACAGGATTTTGATCGCAGTTGGTGTTGCGATATTGATAACTTCGATTGTGTTGGGATTTATGGGATTTGGCGCTTTCTGGGTTCCAGAAAAATTACTTCAAATGTTTTAAGCTCTCATGATATTGTAAATAAAAAGACCGCCGTCTCAAACAGCGGTCTTTTTATTTATCGTCTGGTATACGTTTCACCTGCCGTTACCCGAAAATCGATATGATTTTGTTCGGGGGCGAAGACGCAGGTGGCGAAATCTGTGAAGGCGCAGGGCGGACAATAAGCTTTGTTGAAGTCGATGAATATTTTTCCATCGGGTTCTTCATCTGCAATGAGATAGCGGCCTGTAGGGTAGGTTTCATCCTTGCTAGTCGGGTCCCAAAAGCGGACGAAGAGGGTGCCGTCATCTTCTTTGTTGATATCGAGCTTGTGCTTGTTTCCGCTGAATTCAAATGAAAGATAACCCTCCACAGGGAATTCGGATTTTTCGCCGGTGAGATCAGGGAAGTAGGCCATCTTTGGGCGGTCATATGCGGCGTAGATGGCGGGGATGCGAAAATCTTCGTCGATGTCATACCAGGTGCGGGCGGGGAACGATCGTCGCTCTTCGCGTTGGTTATCCCACATACGCACGCCAATTTTATTGCCGCGTTGAATGACAACGAGACGAACATCCTGTATATTAATAAAGCTTGGGTCGTCAGAAATATCGGGTTCCAGAATCGCAAAATCTGTTGACTTGTCGTTAACTTTTATTTTTTGACCGGGGTTTGCGCGCAAGGTAACTGATTGGCCATTGTATTCGAGATAACCCATGTTGGCGGGAATACGCTCCGGCAGCTGGATCTCGGACTTTGCATCTGAGCCAAGTTGATTCTTTCCGAGTTTTAACCAATACAGGCCGGTAAGTGAAAGCCATCCATTTTCCTTGCGGATGGTTTCGTTGCGGTCCTTGCGCCACTCATTGATGGTTTGCTGATATGAATTATTTGCCATGCTCGGATTATACCTGTACTAAAAAGACTTCGGAAGTCCTTTTATAAAAAGAACCCGTCTTCACAAGGCGGGTTCTTTTTCGATTTGTAGTTTTATTATCACCCAATGACTGGTGTGGCTAAATAAGAGATTATGCCGGCGACGAAGGTGATGATGGAAAGCAGTGAGAAGAATGCCCGCAGGTTGCTTTCTTCCTTGTTGATGGATGCCCAGCCTGCGAAGGCCAGCCCGATTGCCATGATCGTCAGGACTAATTGGAGCCAGTCTCCACGCTCATTCCAATTCGATGCAAGGATAAAATTTGTCTCTGAACTGTCAAAAAACTCTGTGGATGTGGCTGCCATTTCTGTGTAGTATTGATCGTCCCAGACTGTGTTGGGGTCGCGGGTAATGGCGTCTTGCAATTGTTGCGAGTAATTAAACTGATAATAGTCTGCCGCTTCAGGGTTGCTATCTTGATTTATATACCAGTTATCGTAGTAATTGTAATCTTGTGAAATATTCTGGTTTTCTGTGAGGTATATAGCGTTACCGTCGTTCAGTTCCTGCATACCTTTGATCTCGGCATCATTCTGTGCCCCACCTGCCAGAGCGCCCTGATAGCTGGCTATGGCTGTAAAGACACTCAAGACTGTGATCAACATGCCGAGCAAAATCTCGTTACCAAGAAAACTAACAACTTTCTTCATTTCTATTTTTCTCCTTATTTATTTGTGATTAGCAGCCTGTTGACTGTGGGCGCGATTATATATCAGGAAGTTGCAATTGCGTATTTGCAATTTTGTTATAAAATCATGGCAGTTTGAGGACACAAAATTACACTCTCGTCACTAGGTTGACGAAACCCAAGGAGAAAATGATGGGATTGAAACCTGACCGCTGGATCCGTGAGATGGTGCTTGAGCACAAAATGATCGAACCCTTTGTAGATAACCAGGTCCGTGATGGGGTGATTTCGTATGGCGTTTCATCCTACGGGTATGATGTCCGCGTTGCGAATGAGTTCAAGATTTTTACCAATGTTTACTCTGCAATTGTTGACCCCAAGAATTTTGATATCAAATCGATGGTGGATTTTGTTGGGGATGTGTGCGTGGTGCCGCCGAATTCGTTTGCCCTGGCGCGTACGATTGAATATTTCCGCATCCCACGAAAGGTGCTGACGATCTGTCTTGGAAAGTCAACTTATGCGCGCTGCGGCATCATTGTGAATGTCACGCCGTTCGAACCTGAGTGGGAGGGGTTTGTGACACTTGAAATATCGAATACCACGCCTTTGCCCGCCAAGATCTACGCAAATGAAGGCTTGGCGCAGGTTTTGTTTTTTGAAGCGGATGAAGAGTGCGATATCTCGTACGCGGATAAAAAAGGGAAGTACCAAAAACAGCAATCCATTGTTTTGCCAAAATTGTAGGAAATATGATTGCCGCCAGACTGGTTTTACCAGGTAACCTAAATTTATTTTTTGATTTGGTTTGTTGTTATCCCGGAGCGTTGCCATGACCGAAACTTATGATACCCAAATCATTCAAAAACAATTTGGGGAGATGAACAAAACGTTGATGCGTGTAATGATGCATCTTGCCCGTACGAATGACGGACAGACATCCATGATCCTTCGCGATCTCACACAAATGTCAAGTTCGTTCAACAATCTTAGGCAGGCGATGACCGGGTACCTTGATTCACATAAGAGGCAGGTCAAGGCGCTGGTGGGTGTGGGGAGCGTGATCAACTCCTCGTTAGGACTGGAGCGGGTACTGGAAGAGGTTATGGATGGGCTAATTGCGCTTATGGGTGCCGAGCGCGGATTCCTGATGCTGCGCGAACCTGGCGGTGAGTTGAAAGTCCGCATTGCGCGGGGGATAGCTCGTGAGGATATAAATAAAGATGCGTTTGCAATCAGTAAGACGATCGTGAAGCGGGTGGCAGAAACTGGCGAGGCGATCCTGACCACAAATGCGCAGGAGGATCCGCGCTTTGTTGAGCAGGTCAGTGTGGCGGCGTATCACCTGCTTTCGATACTGTGCGCGCCGCTCAAGATCAAGGATGAGCTCATCGGCGTGATCTACGTGGATAATCGCGCTCACACAGGCATTTTCCGTAATGATGACCTGGGAATGATCTCCGCGTTTGCCAATCAGGCCGCAGTTGCGATTGACAATGCCCAGTTGTTCGATGATCTACAGGAAAGTAATGCGGAATTGGAAATAGCGTATCAAGCCACGCTGGAAGGGTGGGTGCGTGCGCTGGATCTGCGCGATAAAGAAACTGAAGGCCATACAAAAAGAGTGACGGCGCTGACACAGCGTCTTGCACAAGCCATGCATGTTGGTGAGGATGCCCTGGTACACATTACACGCGGCGCGCTCCTGCATGATATTGGCAAGATGGCGATTCCCGACGGCATTCTACTTAAGCCCGGCAGCCTTACGGATGAAGAACGGGAACTTGTTCAGCAGCATCCCATCTTTGCGTTTGAGATGTTAAAACCGATCAAGTTTTTGCACCCCGCGCTTGATATTCCCTATTGTCATCATGAAAAATGGGACGGTTCAGGGTATCCGCGCGGATTAAAAGGCGAAGAGATTCCCTTTGCGGCGCGGATCTTCTCGATTGTGGATGTTTGGGATGCGTTGGTGTCAGACCGCCCATATCGCAAGGGGATTAAACCTGTCGAGGTAAAAAAGACCATTCGTGAACAATCGGGCATTCACTTCGATCCGCATGTGGTGGATGTGTTTATGAAGATGGATGTTGCGTTGTGAATTAATTTACAGCGCAACATCGAAATATTTTTTAAGCAGGGATGTTCGCTCGTCCTCTTTGACTTCCTGTGTTGAACGTTTCCCGTTTGAAGTGATGATCAGTTTATCGTTATCCAACGAAACGCGGCCATCTTCTGTAAGCCGTGAGATGATCCTGTTTTGCGTAAAAATGGATTTTGGCGATGTTTGATGATATTGGCAGGTCTCCAAATATTCATCTGGAAAGTGATGGGAGGAAAGGTCGAAGAAGTACTGGCGTTCACGGGAGCCATCATAATTGCGCTGCCAGATCTGATAACCGTTTCTAAATGGTTCGACCAAGTAACCACGCAAACCCTGTACTTGTTCAGATGAATCGTCAATGTTCAGCGGTTGAGTAAACGTGTCTCCAAAACCTACGTCTGTCAGCCAGCGCGTTGATTTGTTCGGCATGATTACCATGAGAGCGAGATGGTCAAAATCAATCCCAAAGGTATCGATCCCCTCATGGTAATCGCGCGCATTGAGATAAGTGACCTCGAAACCGATTTGTTGTAATAGCCGCGCAAACAGGCCGTTCAATTCATAACAAAACCCGCCGCGTTTTTGAGTGATGACTTTGTCCCATAACGCAGATTCGTTTAATTCGATTTTTCTTCCCAAGCCTATATCAAGATTCTCGAACGGTATGTTTTGCAGGTGGGCAAGTTGAAGCCCGCGCAGAGTCTCAAGATCAGCGCGGGCCGGTTTGGAATACTTCAGGCGTTTAAGGTAATCGCCAATATTCATTACCGTTTTATTCCTGCTTATACCCCAAGCCAGTCGCCTGCCATCTTCGCCAATCCCGTTGTCGCACCTTGCCGCGCTGTGCATTGAGGAAGCGATTCCAGGAATAATTTTCCATATTGTTTGGTCAATACGCGCCTATCGAGAATTGCAACAATACCGCGGTCAGATGCGGAGCGGATCAAACGTCCAAATCCCTGGCGGAATTTCAATATGGATTCGGGCAGGTAATATTCATTGAATGAGTCTTCGTATAACTCGGAACGTGCCGATATGATCGGGTCTGACGGCACGCCGAAGGGGAGTTTGGTAATCACCACGACGGATAACGAGTCGCCGGGCACATCCACGCCTTCCCAAAATGAACGGGTTCCAAGCAGCACCGCACGATCTGTAGACTTAAATGATTCAAGCAAAGCATTTGGCGATGCGCCCTCGCCTTGCTCAAATACGAAAATATCCTCACGAGCGAGCGGGCCGGTAATGGCCTGTGC
>JBBSCM010000128.1:0-10579 GCA_038250295.1 Anaerolineales bacterium
TACAGTCCCTGCCAGATTTGTTTTGCGCGGTAGGCAGGTTCGGCCCATTGCTGGAGCAGGTTTGTGAGAGAGGGGAAGTCGAGATCATAAATAAGCATACTCTCATTTTACACTACGCAACGGCTGGGAACCAACGTATAAGAGCGTCCGTCTACCAGGAGAGTAGCTAATCTCGTGAGCTTGCCTAAAGATTTAACCCCAGCCCACAGGGTAATAAGATCACGGAGTACACAGAGAAAACCTTTGGAAATCTCTGTGCTCTCTGTGTGCTGCGTGGTGAAGGGTTTTCTTAGCCTATCTTTTTAGCCACTCCTCTACCAAATTGGCGCAAACGCAATAAGTCAAAGTAGTGTAGTATTGTATGTCAAAGGTGGGGTTTCATAGGTGAATCGATTCGTTTTTGGCATTCCCTTCATACTATAATCCCGACCTTGTTAATAAAAAGGAGAAATAAATAATGGATATGAGAACGAAAACAATTGTTTTGTGGGCAGGCGGCGCAGTCCTTGTTATGGCTGGTATTTTCATCATCGTCCTTGCCTTTAATGGACCAAAGGATACCACCTCAGAAGTGGACGCGATCTATACCAACGCCGCCTTGACTCTTGATGCTCAGGTACTAACCTTGCAGGCAGGAATGCTTTCCGCCACACCGAACCCTGCTTTAAATTCGCCAACCCCAAGCTTGACTCTGCTTCCCAGCCCAACATTGCAGGTGCAAACGCCTGTTGTGTTTTCGACATCCACAGTTGCTGTTGGAGGCGCCACAGGTTGTGACAATTCCGTTTACATCAGTGATGTGACCATCCCTGATGGGACCACAGTTGCGCCCGGGCAGGCGTTCACTAAGACTTGGAAAGTCTCCAATACCGGCACCTGCGCATGGACGGCGGCTTATCAGATCACCTTTCTTTCGGGTGACATTATGGGTGGAAAGGCAACTGCCATCGGGATAGCTGTGAACCCAGGTCAGTCTGCGGATATTTCAGTTGCGTTGACCGCTCCAGCTACAGCAGGAAGCATTACAGGGACGTGGAGATTGTCTAATGGAACTTCACAGCCGTTTGGAACATTTCTCACCGTGGTGATCAAAACCGGGGCAGGGACAGTTTCGGCCACACCGACAAATACCACTAGTGGATCAGCTGCAACCTCAACCACTGCACCAGTTGCTGCTACTGCTACTCCCACAAATACATCCACACCGACGGTAACATTTACTCCTACCCCATGATCCTGTTTGAGTAATAAAGAGAAAAGAGACCTGCAAATTTTGCAGGTCTCTTTTGATTAAGCAACTAGCGAAGCAAGATCATCTGCAATCACATCCATTTTTGGTTTCCACTCATCAGCCTGTTTTTTTGTGGAGACTCCACTCAACACCAACGCGGTTGGACATCCCACGCTTTGTCCCGCCGCAATATCTGTTTCGAGTCTGTCGCCCACAACGAGGGTTTCTTCTTTCCTTGTGCCGAGTCTTTCCAATGATAATTCCATCAAATAGGGAAATGGCTTGCCTGCAATCATGGGTTCGATATTGGTCGCCGTTGTAATAATAGAAACCCACGCCCCCGAACCGGGGATTTCTCCGCGAGGAGTCGGGAAGGTGCGATCTGTATTCGTTGTATAAAATGGAATGCCAGCCCGCACAAGCAATGTCGCTTCGGCGATCTTATCGAAGTTAATACCGCGGTCAATACCCATGACAACTGCTTGCGCCTCAGTTGCGTCTGCAACAGAAAGGGTCTCAAAGCCTTTTTCCTCCAACGCCACGCGGATACCGGCTTCGCCGATCATGAAGATCTTTGTCCCGCGCGGATATTTTTGGGAGAGCATGAAGGCGATGCCTAAAGCAGATGTAACCACTTGCCAGGGTTCAACGTCCACGCCGAGGTCAGCCAGTTTTTGTTGATATTCTTCTGGCGTTTTGGTGCCGTTATTTGTTGCAAAGACGAATTTTAGTCCGCGCTCACGGATGCGCGCGAAGATTTCAGGCAGGTTGCCAATCGGAGCGTCTGCTTTCCAGACGACTCCGTCCATATCGAGGATGAGGGCTTTTATGTTTGAGGGGATCATAATTTTTCACCATTACCGTCATTGCGAGAAGCGCACTTGTTCTTGGCGACGAAGCAATCTTCAACGTGACCAAGGGATTGTGTCGGGCTGGGTTTCGATACGGGCGAGAAAAGCATTCGCCCTACTCAACCACCAGCCCTCGCAATGACGTATACATTTATTTAAATTTTTTCAACAAATATTTCATCACAGGCTTATCGATCCATTGCCCGTTGACATCCGCGCGTTCTTCAAAATTTTCATTTCCTATAAATTCATAAAACGCACTTTGGAAGGATGTATTCTTCTTCAAATAACCTTCGCGTTTCAAAATCGATTTCATTTGCTCAAGGGATTTTCCCTTTAACGCAAGTCGTTCACTCTCAGGACTTTTTCCAAAATACAATTCATGCATTTCAATCAATTCACCGAGGCGCGGCACAGGATCTTCATGATCGTCCACGCGATAATCGATCCAGCGGTCAACGAATCCGCCGTAGCCGCCGTTTGGTTTGACCACATAGATCGCCGCAGACTGGCGTCCGCGTTTGTCACCGCCTGCGCGGTCACCAGCTAAAAGCGCCGCGTGTAAACGAGCGGGGAGGTCACCTTTGGTACCAAGAAATTTCTTTTCCATGGCAGGGACAACTTTTGGGCCAGCCAGAATATTTCCCTGAATTGCGTAGCCTTTGCCAGTCATACCGCCTGCCCAGGGAAAACACCCACTGCCTGTATGGGTGGCCGCATTACCTCGTGCATCCACAATCCCAACCTGTCGTAGTTCGCGATCGGAGTCGTCCATCAGCAATTTTGCCAGGGTTTCATCTGCCGAGAGTCCGCTGGCCATCATTTGCAGTCCGCGCGGACCAAAGGATGTGTTCGCAAACGATTGAGTTGCTACTGCGCCACCCGTACGGGTATCCGCTTGTGCCCAGGGGACAACTGCGCCAACAGCGGGGAACTTGGATGCAACGGCAATACCCCAGCTTTTTTCTTTTAGATCACATGCAACGATTGAAAAAGTCATGTTTGATTTCCTTGTATCTTACTTCGTCCAGAGCGGAGCTGCACGCTCTTGCGCTTTGTGCGGCGTAGTCGAAGGACAATATATCAATACTTTTATTTTCATAATAAACTTGCCCTTCGACTTCGCCTTAAGGGCTGCGCTCAGGGCGTACAACATTTTCCCATTATAAACGCAAGACCTCGAAGATTTCTCCTCGAGGTCTAAACTGTTCACCGATAACTTATCACTTTTTACTGATTACTGATTTCAGTTCTACTTTAAGGCTCTTACAAACTTCTCGGGTGTTTGAACGATCTGGTCAACAAGACCATAATCCACAGCCTGCTGGGCATCAAGATAATAATCACGATCAAGATCGCGCTCGATCACTTCGAGAGGCTGCCCGGTGTGTTTCGCCATCACGTCATTTAGCAGCGCTTTCAAACGCATGATTTGCTTGGCTTGAATTGCAATGTCAGTCGCTTGTCCCTGTGCGCCGCCAAGCGGTTGGTGCATATGGATGGTTGCGTTGGGTAGGGCGTAGCGTCTGCCTTTCGTGCCGGCAGTCAGCAACACGGTCCCGAAAGAAGCGGTGACCCCGATTGCCATCGTGCTGATTGGGTTTGAAATGACCTGCATCGTATCGTAGATCGCAAGCCCCGCGTAGATCTGTCCACCGGGCGAATTGATGTACATGCGAATTTCCTTTTCAGGGTCTTCGTGATTCAGGAACAACAATTGCGCCACGATCACATTCGCAACCTGATCGTCAATTGGCGTGCCAAGAAAAATGATGCGCTCTTTAAGCAGGAGCGAGTAAATGTCATAAGCGCGCTCGCCGCGGCCGGTATTTTCAACGACCATCGGTACTATATTTTTAAAATCTGGAATCATGTGTGTCTCCTTTTTTGATTGGGACAATGATACACAAAAACTATTGGATTTTTGTTAAAGTTTGACTAGCAATTTGTGCAGGTTTGTGATGGATGGGACGCTTCCCGCGCGACCAAACCTGCCAGCCATTAATGGACAGATACTACTCTGCGGCTTTTTCCTGCTCATCTTCCACTTCAACAGTTTCTTCCTTTGACTCTTCAACAGCCTCAACAGCAACTTCGACGGGCTTATATTCGCCCATTGCAATGGATTTAAGCATGTCCAGCGCTTTGCGTGTCATTACGCGGTTGGCTGATTCCAAGGCAATGGCTTCACTTAGTTGTTTCTGGCCTTTCCTGCCGCCGCGCAGTTTGGAGAAGTCCATGCCTTGCATGGCGAGGCCATTTATCGTGTCGTTGTATTCTGCATCGAGAGATTCATTATCAAGTTGAATATTTTCCTTACGTACGATCTCGTCGAGGATCAAACTGCGCTCAAGCCGTTTCTTTGCAACGGGATTTACTTCTTCTTCGATGAATTTTTCACGGGTTGTTTGGCGCACCTTGAAATAGGTTTCCAGGTCCATGCTTTGCTGGGCAAGGCGGTTGGTCAGGTCTGAAAGAACGTGCTCGCCCTCATGTTCGAGAGTGTGCTCATGATATTTAATCGTCGCGCCTTCTTTGACCTTCTCGATCAGCTCAACAAAATATTTATCATCATAGCCGTCTTGTGAGCGTTTTTCGACATCTTTTTTGACGGTTTCGGTCAGGGCGTCTACTGTTTCGCCTGCACCTGTCTTTTGGGCGAATTCATCATCAAGGTCTGGCAGAATTACCCCTCGTACGGTTTTGACCGTGACCTCGATCTCAACATCCCTGCCTTTAAGTTCTTCCACTTCCCAATCTTCGGGGAAGCTGTGTTTGATGGTTTTGCTCTCGCCAGCTTTCAAACCCAGCAGTTCTTTTGCAAAGCCATTATAGGGCCATTCAGTATCGCGGTCTTCGCTGCGGACAAAAGTCGCAAATCCGGTGCGGTTGACTTCTGTGGTTTCGGATTTTACATCCACCAATACGTAATCCCCAATTTCAATGGCGCGGTCAACATTCTCAGTAGTGGCATACATTTGACGCAGTTCTTCGAGAGCCGCATCAAAATCTTTTTGTTCAGGAGCTTGCCATTCATAAGGCAAACGGACAGAGTGGTAATCGCCGAGATCCACTTCCGGAGCCAGAGGCACACGAAAGGTGAGCTTGGGAGGCGCGAGATTGTCTATGGATTCAAGCGAGCCTGACGCCCCGGGATTGACATCCGCTTCTTTGAGGATGTTGCTATATTCCGCGTCAATGAGCAGGTCTACAGCTTGCTCGGTAACGGCTGCATCGCCAAAGGTGCGGACGACGATATCGTACGGCGCTTTGCCTGGGCGGAATCCTGGGACTTTGCTGCGCGAAGATATCTTTGTTGCCGCGCGGCGTTTGTAGGTATCCATTTTTTCCTGCTCAACGTCTACGATGAGCTTCACGGAATGGTCTTCTTGATATTGTTTTTCGATGTTCAAAATTTTCCTCCAGACCCTAAAGGTCTTTAAGACCTTTAGGGTCTTGTAAATAAAATAGTGAGGACGGTGGGAGTCGAACCCACACGCCTTGCGGCACATGATCCTAAGTCATGCTTGTCTGCCAATTCCAACACGTCCCCGGGGGAGTTAATAACATTTTGCGGGCGGAATTATAATGCCTATTGAGGAGATTTGTAAATTTTAGTGGATGGCTGATTTTCCCGTTATAATTGCGCGGATATTTAGAAGGAGAGAGCGTTCATGTCGATTGCATCTGGAATCCCCGCCCCTGAGTTTGAATTATTGGATGATACAAACACGCTGCGCAAGCTGTCCGATTTTCGCGGGAAGAATGTTATTCTCTATTTTTATCCTGCTGATGACACGCCCGGCTGTACAAAGGAAGCTTGTAATTTTCGCGACGATTATTCCGCCTATGAAAAAGCGGGAGTGGTGATTCTGGGTGTGAGCCCTGACGATGTGGAATCACATGTAAAGTTCAAGAAGAAATTTCAATTGCAATTCCCGCTTCTCGCAGATGATGGACATAAGATTTGCGGCCTGTATGGTGTCTGGGGGCCGAAGAAATTCTTTGGCAAGGAATATGATGGTGTGCTTCGCACCACATTTCTGATCGATGTGGATGGAAATATCAAACGTGTTTATGAAAAAGTACGTCCCGCTGAACATAGCGCAGAGATATTGGGCGAACTGGGATTGACCTGACAGCGTATCGTCAAAATGAATACAGGGTTATTGTCCATTAATCTGCCGGCGGGTTGAAGAAAAAATCCGTCGGCGCGATTCTGTCAATTAATCGGCGGCAGGTTTCAGTTAAGGAAGATGCGTACAAAGTCCATAAAAAATAGTGACAAGTGGGTGAGAATTTGGTATATTAGTCAGGTTGTGAAAATAGTGACAATTCACACAGAATTAGTCTAGTTTGTGATGGTGGAACTTATATGGGTTTCGCCGTTTGAAATTTCATCAGGAGAGAGAGTATGGGACACTTTGTGATTGTGGGAATTTTGGTTATTGTATTTGCGGTTCTCACTTATTTCGGATTGGATGTTGCCGGGGTGGCTAGGCAAATGCACCCTGTTGAAGCCAGCTTGCAGTCGGTCTCTATTGATTGGATGTGGAACTGGGAGATTATAGCGATATCGTTCCTGTTCGCGCTCATTGTTGTGCCGATGGCTTATAGCATGATCGTGTTTCGCCGTAAAAAGGGCGATACAGGCGAAGGCGAACATTTTGAAGGCAACACCACTTTGGAGATCGTCTGGACGGTGGTGCCTCTGTTTATAGTATTGGTTTTTGCTTATATGGGTTCGTACTCGCTCAGTGAAATTCGCCGTGTAGACCCCAATGCGGTGGTTATTAAAGTAAAAGCACAGCAATTTGCCTGGACTTTTGAATATCCCGAGTATGGCATCTTTAGCAATGAATTGCATTTGCCTGTGGATCAACAAGTGGTTCTAAAGATGGAATCTGCCGACGTGATCCATTCCTTTTGGGTGCCTGAATTCCGAGTCAAACAGGATGTTGTGCCTGGGCGTGTGACCGAATACAGAATCACTCCAATATTAGTTGGCGATTACAAGGTCCGTTGCGCAGAACTTTGTGGCACCTCTCACGCTTATATGCAAAATGCTGTGATTGTAGATGAACAAAATGTCTACGATGCATGGATCGCAGAGCAACAGGCAATTGCATTGGCAAACCAAACTCCTGCAGGAATCGGTCAACGGCTTACTGTAAAGAATGGTTGCACGGGCTGTCACTCCATAGACGGTTCGCCGCTGACCGGCCCCACCTGGTTTGGGATTTTTGGAGAAGAAGTAAAGTTGGCGGACGGCACTGTTGTGGAAGTGGATGACGCATATGTTGCCGAATCCATTCTCGATCCGAACGCAAAGATCGTGGAGGGTTATCCTGCCCCCAGTCTTATGCCTGCGTACACCTTTACTGAGACAGAGATCGCGAATATCATCGCGTATATTAAGACGCTGAAATAATTGGCGGAGGAGATATAAAAAATTATGAAACCAACATTACGCGGCTTCTTGTTTTTAGTCGTAGGCGCATTATTAGGTTATGCACTGGGTGTAGGTATTGTTTCTTTGATAGCCGGCTCATTGACTTTGGTTGCGCTCGTGCCTATTTTGTTGGCAACTTCGATCGGTCTGATGGCTTTCTTTTGGGGGGCAACAGGCAATAGTGCCATTACAAAAGGTTTTATTTGGCTAAACCTTGGAGGGGTGATAGGTTTTGTTGTTGGCTTGTTACTGGACTTTATAATAACGGGCTTTCGCGGATTAAATTGGAATGCTCCGGTAGCCAGTTTATTCGTTTTGCTGTTTGGCTTCACTGCTTTTTTCTGGGGGCTGGCTGGATACAGAGCCGCAATTACCAGGGGATTGGTATCACAAATACTTGGTACTTTAATAGGCGCTATTTTTGTGACACTTATTCGTGTTTTGATGGGACTGGAATGGAAAGGTGCTTTCTTCTTTACTGAACCTGCATGGGTTTTGGGAGCCTTTGTTGGCGTACTCTTTTTCATCGCTGGTAACGGCTCAGCAAGTGACTGGTTTAAATGGGCGCGCGGAATCGATACCCCCGAACATCACGAAGAACATTATTCGGGTTGGGAGAAATATTTCAATGTTTCTCTTGATCATAAAGTGATCGGTATTCAATATACAATCACCGCATTGTTGCTGATCAGTATCGGCGGCCTGTTCGCGTTGATCTTCCGTACAGAGTTGGCTGCTTCCCAATTACAATTCCTGACGGTTGATATGAAGTTGTTCGGCCAGAATGGCCCGCAGCTTTATAACACCTTCATGTCTCTGCATGGCATGATCATGATCGTATCCATCTTGTTGGGTGTTGCGGGCATTATCAATTATGCAGTGCCTCTTCTGCTCGGCGCTCAGGATATGGCTTTCCCGCGCCTGAACGCATTCTCATTCTGGATCGCTGTGCCTGCGGCTGTGTTATTGTTGATGAGCCTCATCCTCGGCGGTTTTGATACAGGCTGGACGGGTTATCCTCCGCTTTCAGCAAAGGCGCCAGTGGGCATTCAGATGTTCTTCCTCGGTGTCTTCACGGCGGGTTGGTCATCTATTCTCGGTGCGCTGAATGTAGTCGCAACTGTCATACGGATGCGTGCCAAAGGCATGACCGCGATGCGGATGCCGATCTTTGTCTGGGCGGCCGTGGCAACCTCCATTATCGCGATGACGGCCACGCAGTTGATCGGTCTTTCGTTCCAACTGGTGATGTTCCAACGACTCTTCGGTATGGGATTCTTCGACCCTGCCAAGGGCGGTAACCCTGTTCTCTTCCAGCATCTATTCTGGTTCTATTCACATCCCGCCGTGTACGTGTTTGTTTTGCCGGGTCTTGGAGTGATCTCGGAACTATTACCTGTATTTGCTCGAAAGCCGTTGTTCGGCTATCGCTGGATCGCCATGTCTTCCATGGGTATTGCCCTGGTAGGTTTCGTGGTTTGGGCGCATCACATGTTCACATCTGGCATGAATGAATATTTGCGTGTGCCTTTCATGTACAGCACATTATTGGTCGCCATCCCGACGGGTGTTAAGTTCTTCTCGTGGGTTGCCACAATTTGGAAAGGAAAGTTGACTTATCCCACCCCGATGCTCTTTGTGCTGGGGGCCATCGTTGTGTTTCTATTAGGCGGTCTGACCGGCCCCCCCAACGCGGCAATTTCCGTCGACCTTCATTTGCATGATACCTATTTCATCGTCGGACACTTCCACGATACGATCTTCGGCGGATTTGTTTTCCCGTTCTTTGCCGCTTTGTATTACTGGTTTCCCAAGGCGACAGGCCGCCGCATGAATGAGACTCTTGGCAAGATCCACTTCTGGCTGATGACGCCCTCGTTCTTTGTCTTAACCCTCGGCATGATGCAGATCGGTTTGCTGGGTATGCGCCGGCGCATTGTAGACTATGATGTTGAGCTTGGTTTTGACTCGACTCACCTCGTATTGACCATTGCCGGTTATCTCATTGGCCTCTCGGTGTTGATCTTCTTTTACAATTTCTTCAACAGCATCAAGAATGGCGAAAAAGCGGAAGGCAATCTATGGAACTCCCGTTCGCCCGAATGGCAGGTCCCTTCGCCCATGCCCACCCATAACTATGAACAACCCTTCGAAGTTGTAGGCGAGCCGTATGATTACGGCCTGGCTGGTTCGAAGTATGTTGAATTCATTGCTCCGCAGCAAAAAGCAAACATAAATAAAGGGGAGGAGTCATATGTCACACACACAGGATAAATCTTCCGCGCTCCGTCAGGGTGTTTTAATCTTTGTCTATCTGACGGTTTTGACCGTACTTGAATACTTTGTTGCCGTTGCCATCGGAGCCACTTCCATTCTGGTCGTTGTCGCAATTGTCAAAGCAGTATTGGTCATGTATTACTACATGCACATCTATAAACTAAACGTAGAAAACCCGCAGGGCGAACACTCTTACGAATACAAAACAGGCACGAACCGTCTTGGTTTATGGCTCTTCCTGCTGTCGGATTCGTTTGTTTTTGCGGGCTTGATGACCATGCGTGTCAACTTGCTTGGCCTGACCCGCCCGCCTTTGAATCAGCTGCTCGGCCTGGCGGTGACTGGGGTTCTACTGCTCTCTTCGTTCTTTATGAATCGCGGCGAAACCGCAATGGCTCACGGCGATAAAAAAGCCTTCATGAATAACACAATGGTCACCTTTGTGCTGGGTCTGGGCTTTTTACTTGGCGTGGTTATGGTTGAATGGCGCCTGGCCGCTGAAGAAGGACTGGTCGCCAGCTTTGGCAACCCTATTGACGGGCCTATGGGTGCAGTCTTTTATATGATGACCGGTATGCATGCCTTTCACGTTTTTACGGGATTGATCTTCCTTATTGTGGTGTGGAACAACGCCCGCAAGGACCTGTATTCCGCCGAGAAACATTGGGGCGTGGAGGCCGCCGCAGTCTACTGGCATTTCGTGGACCTGGTATGGATTTTCTTTTACCCCGCTTTGTACCTGATCGGCACACTGGTAGCGATAAAATA
>JBBSCM010000129.1:0-10489 GCA_038250295.1 Anaerolineales bacterium
AAGGCTGTCAATATTTTGGGTAATGATCGCATCCAAGTGCCCCGCTTTTTCCAGCTCAGCCAAAGCACAGTGCGCGGAATTTGGCTGGGCATTAAAGATCTGACTCGCAAGCGGACGAAACCACTCAAAGAATCTTTCCGGTGCGGTACGAAAGGTGTTGAGGGAAGCCACCTCCAACGGCTCATCGCGTGACCATAAGCCTGTTCCTGTTGAACGGAAATCAGGAATCCCTGAGGGCGTGGAAAGCCCCGCACCCGTCAGCACAACAGCATGTTTCGATTGGCGAAATAAATCCGCAGCGAACTCAATGCTTGTTTGCGTCCGGGGAGAAAAGGAGATCATCGCGCTTTTTCACGTTCAAGGACGGCATCTGCGATCTTAAGGAATTGCTGGGAGGTCATGTTCGTTGGCTGGCAGGTTACCGCGGGTGTTTGCATACGAGTGGCTTGCAAAAATAATTCCGGGGCGGGCGTCAGCGTGGTTGCGATCGAGTGTCCCAGTTTTTCCTGTACCTTGGTCCACGCCATTTGCGCTTCGGAGCGCTGACGATTATTTAGCACCACGCTGATGGTTTTGCGGTCAATATCCAAACCCGCGATCTCATCGATCAGGAACTTGGTATGTTGAATGGAACTTGGCGAACCTTCCACCACAACAATACGCTCAGCACACATGGGCAGGAGCTTCTGCACAAAGGTCGGCAGACCGGTTCCCAGGTCCAGAACAACGAAGCGGCCAAGTGTGGAGAGGCGCGCTATGATGGCTTCATAATTCTGCACTTGTGATGTCAAAGTCACGTCGCGCGGATTCTCAGAAGCCAGAAATAATTTCAATCCGGAATTATGCGGAACGATGGAAGATTGAACCTTCTCTCGCGTTACTTCCACCACACTGCCCTGCAATAGTTCAGTCAAACCTTTTTGATTCGGGGCGCCCAGGTCCATACCGAGCGTACCCTGGCCCGGCGTCATCTCTGCGAGAATAACATCTGCCTGGGTTCGGGTAAACAAGCCCGCAGCCAGATTGGAAGCCAGAGAGGAAACTCCCAGCCCGCCGCGCGCAGATAGCACGCCGATCACATAACCATGATGTTCATGCGCGGCAGTGGTAATTTCACCCGCGTCCTTTTGCGCAGAACGCGATAGCAAAGCCTTTACATGCGCCTGCAATTCAGTGGGATGTGTGGGTTTGGTAAGGTAATCATCCGCGCCGACTTCAAAGCCGGTCACCTTGTCATCCAATTGTGTCTTCGCAGTGAACATCAAAATGGGAATGGTCAAGGTCGCGGGGTTCTTGCGTAATCGACGCGTGACTTCATACCCATCCATATCAGGCATCATTACATCCAGCAAGATCAGGTCCGGGCGCTCCTCCAGGGCTTTCGCCAACCCCTGCGAACCATTGGATGCAGCGCTGATCTGATAGCCTTGTCGCTGCAACATCAGCCCAACAAGTCTTAGCGTATCCAAATCATCGTCAATAATTAGTATTTTTTCAGTCATTTTGCCTCTACTATCAAATACAGACTAGCACAATCAATTATAACGGAAAGTTCTCATATTTCACGGTTTACGCTATGCTATAATAAAACTGCACGGGAGAGATTTCCTGTGCCATTCATGGGGATGATCGGCTTCGACGGGAGAGGCTGGTTCCGGAATGCGAGCCGAGCGCGCGCCGAACTCGTAAACTCAGCGCAAACTTTAAGTGCCAACCGCACTTCATACGCCGCTATGCCCCTCGCCGCTTAAGGTGAGATCGTAACGGTTGACATCTTAGGATGTCACGTCCGCCGGCACCGAACTCTACCGGGTGACGGAGCGGGCGAAACAAAGGTAGAGCGCTGCGTATGATTCTGCTAAATACGCCTAAGACCAGCAGATGGTCACAGAGTTACCTGCCCGCCGAGATCTCTGTGATGACTAGCTTCGGCAGGCTACGCTCGTAGATTTCCGAGGGTCGAATCTTTCGGACGCGGGTTCAATTCCCGCCATCTCCACAAAAGCGATTGTCCAGCCTTAGCGCTGGACAATTGTGTTATAAGAAGCGCTATGAAAAAGATTCTTCTTGTATGTCTCATCCTCATCACTGCCTGCCAAAGCGCTGCCCCGGAATCTGTGGCGGAATCCACACCAACAGCAACGATTCAGCCTCCGCCCGAAACTGCCACAGCAACAGGGACATTTACTCCCGCCCCAACATTTACTCCCACCCCCATTCCCATGTATTTCACTGAAGAATTCAACATGGATTTGAATACATGGGACTCCTTCGTGACAGGCGGCGATACGACCCCAACCGTAAATATTGCGAATGACATGCTGCGGCTGGATATTTCATCTCCTCACACATGGTATTACGCGGTCAATAACTCGCATGAATACAAAAATGTATCCGTCAGCGCAAAGTTCACAGCAACCCCTTCAGGTTCGGTCGGCTTGATATGCCGTTACAGCAAAAGTGGATGGTATGAATTCAATCTTGCCAGTGACGGCACATACAGTATTTTATTGGGTCAATTACTTGCGGGCGGAATCGCGCAATATACGCCCATCGCAACCGACTCGACAAATTATCTTCAAGCTGGAAACCTAAATTATGAAATCGGCCTGACATGCCAGGAGAATACATTGCTTATGTACATCAATGGGACTCTCTTGCGCAATAAGGATGTCTCCAATTATGCGCTTCCCGAAGGCAGGATCGGCATCAACGCCGCATCTTTTCAGGAAGTGCCCATGAACGCAACCTTCGACTGGGTGAAGGTCAGCGAACCGAGCCAATAAAATTTCTATGTGTCGTTAACGGAATTCTTGCATACATCGCTTAAGATTCAGCCATTGAAAACTATTAGCAAGGAGTAACCTTATGGGAAAAATTATTGGCATTGACCTCGGCACAACCAACAGTGTTGTTGCCGTTATGGAAGGCGGCACGCCCACCGTCATCACCACCGCAGAAGGCGGGCGCATCCTTCCATCCATCGTTGCGTTCAATAAGAACGGCGAACGCATGGTCGGACAAACCGCCAAACGACAGGGCGTTATAAATTCAGATAATACTATCTATTCCATTAAACGCTTTATGGGACGACACTTCGAAGAGACCAGCGTAGAACGCGGTATGGTTCCGTATAAAGTGATCGAAGGGCCATCCAACGATGTGCGCGTCAAAATCCCTGTTACAGGGAAGGAATATTCTCCGCAGGAGATCAGCGCGATGATATTGGGCAAGCTCAAAACTGATGCGGAAGCCTATCTGGGTGAACCTGTCACGCAGGCAGTGATTACCGTCCCTGCTTATTTCAACGACAGCCAACGCCAGGCCACAAAAGATGCCGGCAAGATCGCGGGACTGGAAGTCCTGCGTATCATCAATGAACCAACAGCCTCGGCTTTGACCTATGGACTCGATAAGAAAAAGAATGAAACCATTTTAGTCTTCGATCTCGGCGGCGGTACGTTTGACGTATCCGTACTTGAAGTGGGCGAAGGCGTGATCGAAGTCAAATCCACGAATGGCGATACCCACCTCGGCGGCGATGACTGGGACCAGAAAATCACCAACTGGGCCGCGGATGAATTCAAGAAAGACCAGGGCATTGACCTGCGCACCGATAAACAGGCTCTACAGCGTTTGCGCGAAGCCGCAGAAAAAGCCAAGATCGAGCTTTCCACAGTGATGGAAACCGAGATCAACCTGCCTTACATCACGGCAGACGCAAGCGGGCCCAAGCATTTACAAGTTAAACTTACACGCGCCAAGTTCGAGCAGATGACCAATGACCTGCTCGCCCGCTGCCGCCAGCCATTTGAAGCGGCGCTGAAAGACGCAGGCATCTCTGCAGATAAACTTGATGAGGTAGTATTGGTGGGTGGTTCATCGCGCATGCCGATGGTCCAGGATCTGGTGCGCAGTCTGACGAACGGCAAAGAACCGAACAAAGGCGTCAATCCCGATGAAGTGGTTGCCATTGGCGCGGCCATCCAGGCCGGTGTGCTTGGCGGCGATGTTAAAGATATTTTGCTGCTGGACGTTACCCCGCTTTCACTCGGTGTGGAAACAATGGGCAGTGTCATGACCGTGATGATCGAACGCAACACCACCATCCCAGTCCGCAAGACTGAGACTTATTCAACCGCCGCAGATAATCAGACCGCCGTTGACATTCATGTCTTGCAGGGTGAACGCCCCATGGCGAATGACAACATGAGCCTCGGGAGATTCCGATTGGATGGGATCCCACCGGCACCGCGCGGCATTCCACAGGTTGAAGTAACCTTTGATATTGACGCAAACGGCATCATCCATGTGACTGCGAAAGACAAAGCCACAGGCAAGGAACAAAAGGTCGCCATTACTGCTTCGACGAATTTGAACAAAAATGATATTGACCGTATGGTGCAGGAAGCCCGCCAGAATGAAACCGCAGACAAGAAGCGCCGCGAAGTGATCGAGGTCAAGAATAATGCCGATAACCTCGCGTATCAAATCGAGAAGTCGCTGCGCGAACTCGGTGACAAGGTTCCCGCCGCAGAACGCGAATCCATCGAGAGCAAGGTCAGCGAGTTAAAGCAAGCCGCGCAAGGCGAAGATGTGGATCAGATCAAGAAACTCACCGAAGAGTTGCAAAATACCTTCCACGCGCTCAGCCAGCAGTTGTACGCTCAAGGTGAGCCTCAAGCACAGCCCGAGGGCGGCCCAGCATCGACCCCGCCGCAGGATGGGGATGTGATTGACGGTGAAGTGAAAGAATAAGAAAAAAAGTAAAAAGTGAGAAGTAAAAAGAGAGCGACCATAAACTGGTCGCTCTCTTTTTACAGGGCAAAAAATTTTCTCAGGAAACAGGAGCAGTTATCCCTGAGTCGGACGCGCAGCAGGAATGGGAGCCGGCTTTTTGTTTTGAGGAAAGAGTTTGTCCATCATACTTGCCAGAATGCGATAAATCAGCAAGAAGAGTAAACTGCCTGCGGAAATCCAGTAATAGTTTTGCGCCCAAACAGCGCTTGTATCTGTGCCGCTGAACAAGCCGTGGAAAATTCCCAGCAGATACATTCCGAAACTGCCATAATGCAGAAAACGCCATGACTTTTGCCCGATCACAGGGCGGATGTAAAAACTAAGCGCCAGAATTGCCCATGTATAAAAACCAATCTGGCCGATGCCAACCCAAAACGGACGATAGTCGACCGTGCTGAAAGGGACGAGTATTTGCAGCAGGGTGAAGTTAATATAATGATCGCCGAGAATGACCACAGCATGAAAAACTGCAAATGCCAAACCAAGCAAACTGACATATTCATGCAAGGCAAATGCCGCAGGCGCACCGGGCCATAGGCGCGCCATCTTATTGGTGATACCCAGTCCGAGCGCCATGGAAAGCCAAAGCAAGCTCAAAGATACAAAAGCTGTAGCGCGTGAAAGATACCAATACGCTTTAGGGGCGTCACCGCCGAGGGAGAATGACATATTGGGCAGCCAGGATGGCAGGATCAAGACTGCGATAAGCAGGCCGACCGTCATGGCTACAAAGAACATCAAAAATGATTGGATGTTTACGGATGATTGATATTCAACCGGTTCAGGTGAGTTTACAGACATAATTTACTCCTTACAAATTCTCGCTACCTTAGACAGAACGTCCCGCAGGTTTAAGCGAATTAATTGTGTTTATCAAGAAACCTGCGGGACGGTGGGTGACATCACATAGTCAGCCATTCGCTGACTATAAAGTGTATTTCCATTTTCAAGGACAATGATCCCAGCCAGCACAGGATCGGACTCGATCCACTTCAATCCTTCTTCACTGCCCAAAATCAAAACGGCTTTCGCAGCGGCCTCAGCTTCCATGACTGTGGGTGCGACGACTGTTGCGGTCATCACATCTGTTTCAGCGGACTGGCCTGTATATGGATTGATGATGTGATGGCGAGGCTGGCCGTTTTGACTCCAGCGGCGGCGATCTCTGCCAGAGGTGGCAACTCCACCGCGCTTCAATTTCAAAATCTCGAAATCTGATTCGGGTACGAAAGGATCACTCACACCGATCTGCCAGACCTCGTCATTCGCACGCGGACCGCTAACAGCAATATCTCCAGCCGCATTCATCAAAGCAGGGCCGTATTCTTTAAGCCTTTCAACAGTTTGATGCGCCGCCCAACCTTTTGCAACGCCGCCAAAATCCAGATGAATGCCATAAGGCAGGCAAATTGTCTGTGACTTTTCATCCCATATAACCACCGAAAGTGGATTCACAGCCGATAAGACCTGCAAGCCATATTGGCTTTGATAACGCGGGAGAGTGTCAAAGTTTTGGTCATAACCCGCATCCAACATGGCGTCCAACACGGTCGGTGTGACCAGTCCATTCGTGAGCGTTTCAGCGGACAGGGAGTATTGAAACACATCCCAAAGCGTATCGCTGACTTTCACAGGCTGGTCGAATGTTTGATTCAGCAGAGACAACTCACTGCCGGAGCGGAAGCGGCTGAGAATCTGCTCCCATTTTTCAAACCAGATTGGGACGAGATTCAAAATGGAAGGCTGAGAATCCATCTCAGTCTCCAAAATGGCAAGCATCTCGCCGCCCATAGCGCGGAATGGAAGTCGGTGCAGCATTATGATGATTTAGTGGATGTTACTGGGCCGCCGCCCCCTCCGCCGTTACCATTTCCGCCGCCACTTTGGACAATGATCTGAGTTTGAGGCGCGCTCCCGCCAAACAATATTGTTCCATTTCCCATTGGAGTTGGTGGAGCTATGATGATTGGCGCAGCCGCAACGGCTGGTTGAGGCGGAATCGCAGCTTGTTCCTGCGCGCGTTTTTCAGCGGATGCCCGGTCTGGCCCGGCAAATATATTCCAGAACGCTAAAGTGACGGCCATGGAAATCGTTGCAATGGCTACCTGTATATCATTCCAATTTCTAGAGCCGGGTTTATTTGCCATAATATATATTCCTGTTTTGCGGATTGTTGTTAATCATCGCCGCCCTCATGTTCGCCGCCTTCGTGCTCACCGCCATTATTATTTCGATTTCCATTGTTGCCGCCATTTCCAGCGCCTCCATTGGGAGCTGGCTGATTAACAACCGTAACTACGACTTTTGAAATGGAGAGTATTTGCCCGTCAAAACTGACATATACGAGGTCGCCTGACGAAAAAGTGATGAGGTAAACATCCACGCCGTTAAATTGGGTGATTTCCGCGCTAAACAGGTCCGTTCGATTGATCACCTGGGAAGCCAATGCCGCGGCAGCCTCAGCGCTAATGCTCGTAACTTGCGCAGCCACAGGCGCATTGACCATCTCCACAACAGCGGTGGGTTGAGCTTGCGCAGCCATTGGCTGGTTTGATTTGACAATATTCTGATACGCCGACACTACACCGAACAAAACGGCAAGCATGAATGTGGTTAGCGCGGCTGATATGAACAAGGTACTTTTACGCATTTTAATAGTCTCCTTTTGACTGTATAAGAGACAAGTCGGTATAAGTTCATAAAAGTTATTGGTTCATAGATTAGAATCGCGTTAGAGAATTCGGCAATCATCATATGATTCAGGTCCGATTCCATTTTGGTTTTATTCAAAGTACTGCGCAAGCATGTATAATCATTCCCATGAAAAGATTTACAAAAATAAACAAACTCTGGCTGATTCCCCTCATGCTTGTACTTGGCATCGGCCTGTATTACTTTCCGCCAATCCACAGCCGCCTTGCATGGCGCGTGGATGACCTGCGCACCAGGATCATTTACTTCTTCAATCCGCCCAGCGAAGCAGTCTTTCAGCCCAGCGGACAAAATCCTCTCACCATTGAAACCGCGCTCATGTCAGCCCGCACTGAAATTGCAAAAACATTAATTCCCAAGGCGACATCCACTCCCAAACCTGGTCCAACTCCCACACCGACGATCACATCCACGCCCCTGCCTGCTTCGGTTATCCTGCCGGGAGTTGTCTACGTTGACCAGCACAACCGCTGGAACTATTGCGGCCCCGCCAATTTGACCATGGCGCTTAACTTCTGGGGCTGGAAAGGGAATCGCGACGATGTTGCCAAAGTTGTTAAACCAGGTTCAGGCGATCTCAAAAAGAATTTTATCGAGCGCGGCCTGCCCGATAAAAATGTTATGCCCTATGAAATGGTGGACTTTGTAAATGAAGAAACTGAATTCCGCGCACTCTCTCGCCCTGGGGGAGATATCAAGCTAATCAAGAGTTTGTTGGCAGCGGGTTTCCCGGTGATCGTAGAAAAGGGTTATTACGAACACGATACCACCGGCAAGATCAGCTGGCTGGGACATTATCTCTTCACCACCGGCTATGACGATGCGCGCGGCGGCTTTATCGTACAGGATGCATATATCAAACCGGGTAAAAACTTATTAAGCGAATTTTCAACTTACCAGGATGGATGGCGTTCATTTAATTATCTCTTTATGGTCGTTTATCCCGCTGACCGTGAAGCAGAAGTATTGAATGTGCTTGGCCCCTGGGCAGATGAAAAATGGGCATCGCAACACGCGCTTGAACAGGCTGAAAAAGATATCCTAACCTTTAGGGACAATAATTTGTTCTTTGCGTGGTTCAACAAAGGCACAAGCCACGTGGCATTGCAGCAATATGTGGACGCTGCCACAGCCTATGATCAGGCTTTCGCAACATATGCAAAATGGGATATTACGAAGGCAGACCGTCCTTATCGTATGCTCTGGTATCAAACGGGGCCATACTTTGCATATTTCTATTCAGCGCGCTATCAGGATGTCATTAGCCTGGCAAACACCACCCTGAATGATACGATCTCCACACCCACTCTGGAAGAGTCCCTGCTTTGGCGTGGACGCGCCTACTATCAAGCCGGGAACACACAAGCCGCAGTGGATGATTATCGCGCGGCATTAAAAGTCCACGTAAATTGGACTCCAGCTGTGCAGGCGCTCCAGGATTTAGGATTACAACCGTAGGTAGTTGGGTCGTTTGATAGTTTGGTAGTTGGGTAGCTCACAGAGGAAACCTTCATGGCAAAAATTGAACGGTTTGAAGATTTACAAAGTTGGCAAAAGGCTCGCCAGCTTACCAACTTGATTTACGACTTAACCGAACACCCAAAATTTTCAAAGGACTTTCGTTTAAATGGTCAAATTCAGGGCGCGGCTGGTTCGATCATGCACAACATTGCTGAAGGTTTTGACGCTGGAACAAATCCTGAATTCATTCGCTTCCTTAAGATGGCGCGGCGGTCTGCCAGCGAAGTGCAATCAGAATTGTATCTGGCTCTTGATCGAAAATATATTAATCAAGATGAACTCACTACAACCTATACCCTCGCAACCGAAGCTAAACGCCTTATCAACGGCATGATCGGATACCTGCGAAAATCCAAACCCTCAACTAACAAAACCACCTAACTACTAAACTACCCAACTAATAAACTATGAAACTATTACACTTTGCGGATGCTCACATTGACATGGCCAACTATGGCCGCCACGACCCTGAAACGGGACTGCCCGTGCGCGTGCTTGATTTTCTCAAGTCGCTGGATGCCATTGTAGATGCTGCCATCTCCGAAAAAGTGGATATGGTCATTTTTGCGGGTGATGCCTACAAAGACCGTTCCCCTGCGCCAACATTTCAACGCGAGTGGGGCAGGCGCATGATGCGTTTGTCACAGGCGCAAATCCCAACATTATTGTTGATCGGCAACCATGATATTTCCCCGGCAGCAGGCCGTGCCCATGCTTTACAAGAATTCAAGACACTGAAGGTCCCTTTTGTGAAAGTATTGGATCAGCCATGTTTTCTAAAACCAGATGATCTGTGGGGATTGCCGATTCAAGTCATCGCGATGCCATGGATCGCGCGCTCAGGGCTGATGGCCGCAACAGGTGAGACCAATTCAACAGAAGCGTTTTCGCGCATCGAAGGGAATATTGGCGAATTAATTGAAGGCTGGGTTGAAGAAGCGGACTCATCCCTGCCGATTATTCTTACAGCGCACGCATCCATTGAAGGCGCAAAGTTTGGCGGCGAAAGACTCGTGATGCTCGGCAATGACCTCGTGCTATCAGGCAGTCTGGTGAAGAATCCAAAATTTAGTTATGTAGCCATGGGACATATCCACAAGCCGCAGGATGTGAATGAACCGAATCAGCCGCCTGTTATTTACCCAGGCTCCATCGAGCGCGTGGATTTTGGTGAAGCCAGGGAAGACAGATTCTTTGTCATCGCGGATATTGAAAAAGGAAAAGACACACAGGTTGAGTGGATCCAACTCACAGGGGCGAGAAAATTCATAGACCGCCGAACAGTTCTCAGGTCCAATGAGAACGTGAACGATGCGCTTAAAGACGCGCTGCCCAGCCCGAAGGAAATGTCTGAGGCCATTGTGCGCTTGTCGGTTGAATATCCAAGAGAATGGGACACATTAATAGATGAAACTGCTTTAAGAAAATATGTTGACGGCGTATTTGAATTTCACCT
>JBBSCM010000130.1:0-10424 GCA_038250295.1 Anaerolineales bacterium
GAAAGGCGACATAAATGTCGCGGTACAGTATATGAGCAGGCAAAACTGCGTAAGGTGAGTTCGTAAGATTATTCTCGATGCGTCGGTCAGGGACAAGCCAAATGATCGCAACGAGCACATATAATATGGCGGCGACCCATTCTGCAACAAATGCCAGCGCAATTGCGGCTGTGTAAATATAAAGTGATCGAATTCCTTTTTCATCCCTGCCTATGGCTTTGGCGATGACTGAATCCGCGCCATGGTGTGAAATTAACGCGCGCACGAGAATATAGTAAGCCAATCCCGCCATCCAAAGTACGCCGCCATAAAAGACCAGCGGTATTTTCGCAAAGTTGTTTTCACCCATCCAGCCGGTGACGAAGGGAATCAATGACAGCCAGAACAATAAATGCAGATTTGCCTAAAGCACGGAGCCGTTGACCTGCCTGGCGGCCTGCAATAAATGATGATGATTGTTCCAGTAAATTCCGAGGTAGACAAAACTAAGGGTGTAACTCAGGAATTTGGGTAATAACGGCAATAGCGCGGCGAGATCGCTCTCGTGCGGGATTTCCAATTCCAACACCATGATGGTAATGATAATGGCTATGACGCCATCGCTGAACGCTTCCAATCTTCCTTTGTGCATGATCCAGACTCCAGTTAATTGATTCCCAGGATGATTTCCTCGCGATGTTTTCGGTAATCGCGGATAAGCGAGTCGACGCACCTGGCTACAGTTGCCGGGCCGCTGCGATAGTGGATCACTCCGGTATCCAATTCCCACTCATTCTCATCGATTGACTTCAAGTAAGAGATTAATGCATCTTTTGTAGAAGCCATTTGCTGTAGTAATATCCCGCGCTTGGTTGAGTTGAACCTTTCAAGGAAAGCAGCGTTGACCTTGCGATAATCGTTTGTTCCATCGTGAAAATAGAAAGGTTCGACGCCCTCACAAAGTTCGGCGCATCCTGCCAATGTAATGCGATTCCAGCCAATAAAGTGCGCCATGATGTCGCGGGGCGTCCAATTGCCAAGGGGCCTGGTGAGGTTTTCAGTTGAAAGTTCTTCCACGGTTTGAATAAATGCTTTATAAGCTAAATCCAAATCTCTAAGCTGTTCGTTGCGACTGCCAAACATTGATCCTCGCTTTCCGATGTAAAAACAATACGGAGTGACTATCCAGGGTTGCGCTTATTATAAAGAAAAAATCCCCTGGCTGCGTTCAGGAGATTGTGCAAAATGTGTGACGAAGTCTGCGGTCATCGGATCGTCAGTACGGTATCAAAACCGCCGATGGAGAATATCTCACGAAGCGATCCATGGCAATTTATCAGGGTTAAGGATTTACCATCCGCAGCCGCGCTCTTATTGAGGACCAGTAATAATCTGATCGCAGATGAATCCATAAAGGCCACAGCGGCCATATCGACAGTTATGGTTTTAATTTTTCTGCTTTTTAGGGCTTCATTGAAGATCAGGCGAACACTATCCTGCACCGAAAAATCGAACGAGCCTGTGAGAATAATAAGGCCGGCGTTCCCGGTGATTTCCAGTAATGCGGGCATGGCTGTCTCCTTCCGCTGAATCCACCTGATTATAAATTAGAAATTCCATAATCAGTACGGTTTCCGCTTGTTGCGTTCTCTACCGTACATTCACTCATTTTTACCGCGAAGAACGCTAAGTTTTAAGGCTTTTTCCTGTTTCATCATCCAGGATAAATACCGTCGGAGAGGGAATGAAGTCCAATGTAAATTCTTCGCCTTCCCACACGCGTTCGACGCGATGAAACACAAACACGTCTCCACTTGAATCAAGCTCCACGCCGGAGACCCGCCCGATGCTGATCCCTTCCGGCAGGCCCGGCCAATTGGGAACCAGATGGTAGGCTTCGCCGCTGGGCGCAGGCGATGCGGAATATTCGGCGAGGCCCCATATCAAACCAAAACCCAATGCAATGATCAGCAAAACAACGGCAATGCGTACAGGAAGTTTCATCGGCACCCGCCTGGATATTTAGCTTCTCTTCTGCCAGCGGATACGAATGGGTCGAAGTATTTCACGCCAAATCACTTCGCCGTCTACCGATGGAATAGGGAGAAGACCGCCGAGGCCAAAGAAGAGGTTTGTCGAGATCATACTGGAAATAAATGCGAACCAGAATCCTTGAGCGATAATTGGCATGAATGCGTAACACACTCCAGCTACAAGCAAATTGAAAATCGGTCCGCCCAGGGAACGGACAAGATGAACGCGCCCGGGCACCAGGCTTTGATCGCCGTGATACAGGTTGACGTCACGAGTGGATGCGATCAGCAGTTCATCCATCGGACTTTTCGCTATTTTGCCGCTCACGATATGTCCGAAGGCGTGAAGTACAGTTGTTATCTCAACAACGATAGTGAAAATCATTGCCTGATACAAACGTTCATTTAAACTGAGTTGCGTATTGACCAGATTCAGTAGTAGATGAAGCCCAAAGAATATAAACGGACCCAGCCAGGTAAGCGGCGTAATTGAGAGGGAGACATTCCAGAATCTTCCAATTGGAATGTGCTTGACCGAGTCTATATCTTCAATGATACCGTTCTTGAGATATGCTGCCACGTTAGTTTAGTGATTCCTTCCAACTGCCAATTGCCAAATATAATCCGCATAACCCTATCGCGGCGGCGAGAATCAACCCAACCCATAGAGTGAGGTTCGCCCAATTTACTTGATCAGCAAAACGGACCATTTGTATGAGCAGAGTCGGCAGAAGCAGAATCAGGATCGGGGTCCCGAGGCGGACGCGTGCTCTGTCATTTTCGCGAAGCATGGCGAGCAATAACACACCGACGATCATGATCCATCCGCAGAGCGTACGGGCGGTCAGCGGAGTCAATTTCCAGGGGAAGATGGGAATCAGCAGGTTTGGGAAAATGAAAACGAGGATCGCACCCAACGCCAATAAACTTCCGCAGAGGATAAACAGCCAGCGTATCCATGCGGGCAAAGGTGAATTAGATTGTATATTTTGTGGTTTGGCGCGACGTTGATGCCACCAGTACGCAGCGACAAAGATTGGCGGCGGCAGGAGATAACTGGCAAACCAAACGTAAAAAGGTGTGGTGCCGACTGAAAATTTATCCCAATGGAGAAATGTTGTCGCCAGTTGAACAGTAGCGAAGAGGGCAGTCGGCAGGATCATGATTCGTATCATTTCCCAGCGTTTGGCGAAGAATGGGAGCAGGAATAGCAAAGCAGAGGATGCATAAAATGCGCCCAAGACAGCGGCCATGACGACGGGTTGAATCGGCCAGGCGAAATTGGTCTGTGTATCTGCGGGCGAGACTCCAACGGTCAGCACAGCGCCGATGCCAAAGAGTACTTGCACCGCCAGCCATATTCGCAAAGGCAGTGCAATCGGTGTTCCTTGTATGTTCATGATGAAACCTTCCTGTTGGGGTTTGAATAATAAGATACTCCAGCGGCGAATAAACCCACCAGACCTAAAGCCAAATGAATGGGATGATCGAACGGTTGTAATCCCAAGCCCATTTGGTGACCGCTAATCAATCCTGTCAATCCGAGGCCGAGATAAAAGAGTCCGAAGCCAAGCGCAAACCAAAATGCCTCGCGTTCTTTATCGCGATAGAGAATCACAACCGCCAGTATACCAGTGACAATATGCAGGGTTGAATGGATGGGAATCATGTGGGTTGTTGCCAACAAGGCAGGGAAGGCGTGATCCAGCGGCGGATAGAGGCGAAACATCAACGTGCTGATGCCTTGCAGCAGCAGGAAAATTCCAGAAGCTGCCGTATAAAGATGGGCGGGTTGTTTGCTCATTTTCGATCTTCTGTGTAGCTGCGGAGGATTATCACGCCAAGCAATAGCGTTGCCAGTGAGAAGCCTCCAAACCAAAGCCAGGTGGCGAGGTTTGTGGTGGTAAAAAGGTCATGATGGATAATCGATGCCGACAGCACGCCGGCAGTTAATATGATGAAGCCAGTCATCACGATGCGGACCTCAGGCCAGGTCCGTTGACGGCTGAGCAGTAAACTACCGAGTCCATAAGCTAAAAATGGCCCTGAATAAATTTGAATCAGGAACCGGGTAACCTTCCAGGGCCAAACGCTTACCATTAAGTCAGACTCCAATAACAGTGCCAGGGCCAGGGCTGTGATAATAAAGCCTTGTGCGAAAAGATAGCTTTGAGTCCAGTTTGGCAGCTTCGGGCCGGAAGGCTCGTCGCGGGCTGTGCGGTGATTCCAACTTAACCAAAAACCGATCAAGGGATAGATGATGTACGCCCCGAACCAGAACCAAACCTGCTTGCGGCTGAAATCAAACTCGTTCAGGTGAAAGAGGGAGATCACGAACAGTGAGCCTGTCCAGACACCAATCATAAATACTGCGACCCACACTTCCGCAAAACGATGTGCCATCATGCAGCCGCCCATGATAACCACGGCAGAGAGATAGATGGCTCCAATAAAGCGCGCATGAAACGGCGGGACCAGCCATGGGATGGCTTCATCTACATGTTCTGGAATGAACCCCCCCCAAATGCCGACCCATAAAGCAAAAAGACCAACGGCGGCAAAATATATTTTTTGGTTGCGAGTGACGGTCGTCATGGTTTGAACCTTTGATCGTTCTTTTATGAAAGATTGACAACGATTGGCTTTGCCAACACTATTGGGTAATTATAAGTATTTTTTTATTGAAATACAAGCTGATAATTGGATGACCAGCACCCCGTCTGCGGAATGACTTGGCTTGGATTATTTGCCTGGAGAAATCATATTTTTCAGCGCCAACATATTCGCGAATGGAATCACGCCTGCCTCGCGCAGGGACTTACTTGAGGCGAACGCAGCATGACCGTACACCTTCATTCCCGCGCAGATACTCATCTTTATTTACCTGATAGCCGTGCTCCCCCAATATTTGGACGTAGACCTGATTGGCGAGCGGTTCGCTATCCACCAGCACACCGTCGCAATCGAAGATGACAAGATCAAAGGATGTATTGTTCATAGGAGCGGGGATTATATATGAAGTCAATTGCTTTGCAGTTTTGAAAAAGGTGTAATAAACAGCGATGCTGGTTTGTCTTGAGTGCAGTTGGAAAATTGAGTAAATGGAGACATGCAATGAGCAGTAAATGGACACAAAATGATATGCCAGATCAAAAGGGCAGAATTGTAATTATCACGGGCGGGAATAGCGGAATAGGCTATGAAGCAGGTTTGGCGCTGGCTGGCAAAAATGCCAATGTGATCCTGGCCGTGCGCAGCGTGGATAAGGGCGAGGAAGCCGCGCAGGGCATCCGCCAATATTATCCGCAGGCACAGGTGAGCGCAATGGCCTTGAATCTGGCAGACTTGAAAAGCGTGGGCGCCTTTGCTGAATCTTTTGTCTCGAAATACGATCATTTGGATATTCTCATTAACAACGCGGGCGTGATGGCTTTGCCTGCCCTCAAAACTGCGGATGGTTTTGAGATGCAATTTGGCACCAATCATCTCGGTCATTTCGCGTTGACTGGATTGCTGCTGCCTGCGTTGAAAGCGACCCCGAACGCTCGGGTCGTAACGGTCAGCAGTTTCGCGCATACTGCGGGTGATATCCACTTTGACGATTTGCAGTGGGAACAGAAGTATGACAAATGGGGCGCGTACGCTCAGAGCAAGCTGGCAAATTTATTGTTCGCGTATGAATTACAGCGCCGCCTTGATGCGGCAGGGATCAAGCTGATCAGCGCGGCTTGTCACCCCGGTTATGCCGCCACGAATTTGCAGGCCGCCGGCCCGCAGATGGAAGGTTCGATCATGTCCGTTTGGATGATGAAGCTTTCCAATGCCATCGTTGCCCAACCGCCAGCCATGGGCGCTCTGCCGACATTATTTGCAGCAACATCTCCGCAAGTCAACGGCTGCGATTATATCGGCCCGACAGGCATGCGCGGGATGCGCGGTTATCCTGAAAAGGTTAGGTCCAATGACAAATCCTATGATGAAGCCATGGCTAAGAAATTATGGACTCTCTCCGGGCAGTTGACTGGTCTGGTATACAATTTTTAGTTAGAAAAACACTCCCGTCAAAATCGACGGGAGTGTTTTTCTAACTTCCAATGTTGAAATGAGTCAGCTTCGCTTAAAGACCCGCCTGATCATCGCGAGAATGAACGTGACACCGATAAAGCTAAAGATGCCTATGATATCTGGGCGCAGGGCGAATGAAACAAAAAATGGCGCACCAAAATTTAACCCGCTTGCGGTGACAAGGCTAATTGTTTTTGACTCTCCGCTTGACGTGGTCAGCTTACAATTCCCGTCTCTGGATATGTGCTGTTCTCAACCTTATATTGTTCAAGGGCATTGATGGTGGGCGCGCATATTGCATAGCCTCTTTCAGCTTTTTCAACCACACCGGGCGGCTCTTCTGTTGGCAGAAATGAGCAAGAAGCTAGTAGCATGATCCCAAATAACATGATCGTAACGTTTATGAATTGAGAAATTTTCATGGGAAGCCTGCCATAAATCTTTAGTCAACAATAAAAAGTTTTGCGCCGACCTTTGTGTAAGAGCGATGCGGTTCAGCGTTATCCGCAACCTGATAACTTGTTCCCGGGGTCAGGACAAATTCCCTGCCATCGCCAAGCACTGTATGTAATTCCCCTTCCAGACATAACAGAATATGACCTTTTTCACACCAATGGTCGGCACGATAGCCAGGGCTATATTCCACCATGCGCACACGGATATTTTCAAATTGCCGCGTCCGCCAGATCGCCGTCCCTGTTTCGCCTTTGTGTTCGGTAGGGAGGATTTTCGCCCAATCTGTTGTGCCAAATGGGATGTTGTTCATTTCCATGATGATCTCCAGAGAGTTGGATTATAAAGACAAATATTTCCCGCGGACAGGTCAATCAACAAACAAAAATCTCCTGTCTGCAAACAGGAGATTTTTTACCGTCAAGACTGCGTTCTTTTGGGAGCTTAAGATGGATTACGATACAAGTTACGCCCGGCCCAAAACAACACCACAAAAACTCCAAAACCAAATAAAAGTAAAAGGATACCCGTCGATACGACCAGTTTCCCTGTAGGCCCGCTTTGAGCGGTCTCAGGCTGCATCATCGGATTGTCACCCCTGCTGACATCGGTACTGCGATCATGCAAAGGTATCGTTTGCCTCTGCATCATAAATCCGCCGAACGCTGTCAGCAATATCGCACCAAGAACGAAGAGGGCAATAATCTTGTATATTTTGAGGTTACTTTTTTCGATATTCATGGATCAAATTCTCCGTGGCTGCGATAAACCATTTATGCAGTCTATGAACTCATCATATGACAAAGACCCCCCGCCTGCATCCATCAGGTAGGGAGTCTTTGTCTCCGCCACTTGGGGGACAGGAAGTGTCGTTGCCACGCAATCGTTATGGCGGGACAAGGCGCTGGTGAGACACCTTCAGCCGGTCGTATTCACTCAATCACGCAAATAAAAAAACCTCCTGTCGCAGGGACGGGAGGTTTATAACGGCAGAAATAAAACTTGATTTTCCAAATCCTCTGGCTCGCCATTCTTTGCAATGATTTCCAGGTTTTGAATACAGACGCCAATTGTCACACGGAGTTGGTGTCCATAAACTACTCCCGAAAAGAGAACTCCTTTGCGTTGGCATTTGGCCGCTTCCTCCAGCAGATCGTCATCTTGTGTGAAGAGCGTTCGTTTTAATTCATGTGCTCTTTTGAGCAATAAATCATCATCAAGTTGATCTGTGCCATCTTCATATGCAGTGACTACATCCACATCTCGCAAGCGTAAGCCAACTGTAATCGCTTTTGGGATATGGTGATCCATGTAAAGCGATATTGCCATTAAATCAGTCCCTTATCCTTTAGGCGTTTAATTAATGGCGATACTGGCATGGACTTATGAATCTGATTGGTTTTCTCTGCCCGCTTTTCAATATCACCATCCAAGTCTTCGCGATGATCCCAGTAATAAGCCAGAGCAGAATAAATTTGACCCAATGTCAACTGCGGAAACTGAATATGCAACTCCTCCGCGCTCCAGCCATAAGCTGCCTGTGCAAGGACAAGTTCAATCACTTTCATCGTCGTCCCTGAAATAAAGGGGACATGTGAATCATTCAAAACGACATGTTCGTAACGAGTTTCGGCTAACATGGTTTAACTCCTGCCCTAATGATACACGATTTTATATTCTCCCGCAGACCTGCTGAAGGCGTCTCCACAAATCCACAATTGACCATGATCCTCGTCCGCACAACACCCCACTCCAACCAACTGCCCCAACTATCTAACCACGAGACTATATGACCACTCAACTCATCGAATGCATCCCCAACTTCTCCGAAGCGCGGCGGTGTAAAGTATAATTCGGGCAACTGGAAGAGGTATTGAAATGAAAACTGAAACCCTTTCTCTTCATGAAATTCGAACAATTGGTTTTGAAGTCCTGCTTCGCGAGCTCGGACCAGCAGGCGCTATTCGTTTTATTCAACAATACGAAACAGGGCCTGGCGACTACACCCGTGACCGCCACAAAATTCTGCCAAAGAAAACCGTCCGCGAAATTGGCGAAGAAATTAAAATGATGAAGCGTCGTCAGTCCAAAGCAAAATAAAAAATGTCATAGCCTTTGTCGAATTGACGAGGGCTTGATTTTTAAAAGCTATCAAACCACGAGACCCCATGACAACCCAACTCATCGAATGTATCCCCAACTTCTCCGAAGCGCGGCGGCCTGAAATCATTGACCAGATCGTTGCCGCCATCCAATCGGTCAGCGAGGTAAAACTGCTTGACCGTTCCTCCGACCTCGACCACAACCGCACCGTATTAACCTTTGCAGGCACACCTGCCGGGGTTGAAGAGGCCGCCTTCCGCGCCATCAAGACCGCCTCTGAATTGATCGACCTCAATCAGCATACGGGCGCGCATCCACGCATTGGCGCGACGGATGTTGTGCCGTTCGTGCCGTTGTCGAATGTCAGCATGGAGGAGTGCGTTGTCATCGCCCAAAGGTTGGGTCAGCGCGTTGGAAGCGAGCTCAGCCTCCCCGTCTACTTGTATGAAGCGGCGGCTACTCGTCCAGAAAATACTAATCTTGAAAATATCCGCAGAGGCCAGTATGAAGGTCTCAAAATCGAAGTCGAAACCGACCCAAATCGCAAGCCTGATTTCGGTCCCGCAAAACTTGGCGCGGCGGGAGCCACTGTCATCGGCGCGCGCAATCCGCTGATCGCCTTCAACGTTTATCTCACCACCGACGATGTAAGCATTGCCAAGAAGATCGCCAAAGCCGTTCGGCATTCATCGGGCGGGCTGCGTTACGTCAAGGGTCTTGGCTTGCTCGTGGATGGCCGCGCGCAGATCTCGATGAACCTCACGGACTTCCACGATACGCCCATCGCGCGCGCCGTTGAATTCATTCGACGTGAGGCCGGGCGTTATGGCGTTGCCATTCATCACAGCGAACTCGTCGGGTTGATCCCACAGGAAGCTTTGGTGGATGCAGCGGTCTGGTATACGCAACTGGATCAATTTGATAAGGAGCAGATTCTTGAATCCAGGCTTTATTCTTCGCCCGCCGCTGTCGCCTCAGACTCGCCCAAGCCTGTTGCATTCCTCGACGAATTAGCCGCCGCCTCAGCCGCTCCTGGTGGCGGCTCCGCCGCTGCATACGCCGCTGCCATGGGCGCTGGACTTATCGCCATGGTCGCAGGTCTCACCATCGGTAAAAAGAAATACGCCGAAGTCGAAGCCGAAATGCAGGCCATCCGAGTCATGGCAGAAAGCCTGCGCGCAGAATTGACTCAATCCGTTGAAGACGATTCATCCGCATTCGAAGCTGTGATGGGCGCCTTCAAATTGCCGAAAGACACCGAAGAGCAAAAGAATATCCGTGCCGCCGCGATCTTCAACTCCACGCTCAACGCTGCGCATGTTCCGCTGCATGTCTGCGAAGACACTGTTAAAGTCATGGAGCTGGCTCTTAAATGCGCCAAAGATGGAAACGTAAACGCCATCAGCGACTCCATGTCAGGCTTTGCTATGTCTCGCGCCGCACTCACCGCCGCAGGTTACAACGTGAGGATTAATATCAACTCCCTCGAAGACAAGTCCGCTGGCGATAGGATGTTGGAAGAATTGGCCGAACTCGAAAAGAAAGCGGATAAACTCGAAAAAGAAATCCGCAAGGTGATGAAAGAGCGTGGCGGAATCTGACTCTGGAGTCAAACAGCTTGCTGTTTGACAAAACCCGTTCAGCAAGCTGTTTGGCAAAACCCGTTCAGCAAGCTGTTTGGCAAAACCCGTTCAGCAAGCTGTTTGGCAAAACCCGTTCAGCTTGCTGTTTGACAAAACCCGTTCAGCAAGCTGTTTGACAAAACCCGTTCAGCAAGCTGTTTGGCAAAAC
>JBBSCM010000131.1:0-10378 GCA_038250295.1 Anaerolineales bacterium
AAAGCCGAAGGGACAGACGAAGCAGTGATGAATGTTTTTCGCGCCGTGCGCGATGATATAGAAAAAGAGATGCTCGGTCTTCTCAAAGCGCATTCTTAATACGGAGATTTGTATGACCCAGGAAAAAGGCACAACTAAAAAACTTTCGACCCTCGACCGCTACCTGACGCTGTGGATTTTCCTGGCAATGGCGGTGGGTGTGGGAATCGGTTTTCTCTTCCCGAACGGAGTGCAGTCGTTCAACACGGCCGTTTCGGTTGGGACAACCAACATTCCCATTGCAATCGGCTTGATCCTGATGATGTATCCACCATTGGCGAAAGTGCGCTATGAGGAATTGGGGGATGTCTTCCGTAATTGGAAGATCCTCGGGCTTTCCCTTTTGCAGAATTGGGTGATTGGCCCTATCCTTATGTTTGTACTGGCGATTGTCTTCCTGCGAGGGTATCCTGAGTATATGGCCGGGTTGATCCTGATCGGGCTGGCGCGCTGTATTGCAATGGTGATCGTCTGGAATGAATTGGCGCATGGCGATAGTGAATACGCGGCAGGACTCGTCGCGTTCAATAGTATCTTTCAAGTATTGTTCTACAGCGTATATGCTTATGTTTTCATCACTGTTTTGCCAACATGGTTTGGTATGACAGGCAACATCGTGGATATTACCATTGGTGAAATTGCCAAAAGCGTTTTCATCTATTTGGGCATTCCGTTCATCGCAGGTTTCTTCACGCGCTTCTTCCTTGTCCGCGCCAAGGGCAAGGATTGGTATCACAAGGAATTTGTGCCAAGAATCAGCCCGCTGACTTTGATCGCTTTGCTCTTCACCATCGTAGTCATGTTTTCGCTCAAAGGTGATGTAATCGTGGAGTTGCCGCTCGATGTGGTTCGCATTGCCATTCCTTTGTTGATCTATTTCGTGATCATGTTCCTCGTCTCATTTTGGATGGGCAAATCCATCGGCGCGGATTATTCCAAGACAACCACGCTGGCTTTCACAGCTGCCAGCAACAATTTTGAACTCGCGATTGCAGTTGCCGTTGCAGTCTTTGGCATCAACAGCGGTGCGGCATTTGCGGCAGTGATCGGCCCATTGATCGAAGTACCTGTGATGATCGGTCTGGTTAACGTGGCATTCTGGTTACAACGACGCTTGTACAAGGATAAATTGATCGTGCAATAGGTCTTCCTAAAATATTCCATTTTGGGTCAGGTTGATAAAACCCGACCCTTTTTTTCTTAACAAGACGTTAACCCAACCTTCCATTGCCCTTAAGAGCGGCTGGGTATCATCTCCTCGATATATAAATCATAAGGAGAAAAGAAATGTCCAAAACCGTTCGTTCATTATTGTTTGTAGTAGTGGCCATGAGCCTCTTGCTCGCCGCATGCGGCACACCCGCCACCGTAGCCCCAACAGTAGCCCCTGCCCCTGTTGAACCCACCAAGGCCCCTGAGCCGACCGCCGCCCCCACCGAAGACCCGATGGCCATGTACGCCCCTGACGCCGTCACCGGCGACATCATCACCGCTGGCTCATCCACAGTCTTCCCCCTTTCCGAGCGCATGGCTGAACTCTTCCAACAGGAAGGCTACACCGGTAACATCACCGTGGATAGCATCGGTTCCGGCGCAGGTTTCGAGCGCTTCTGCAAGACCGGCGAGACCGATGTTGCCAATGCCTCCCGCGCCATCAAGGACAGCGAAGTGGAAGCTTGTGCTGCACTTGGTCGTGAGCCCGTTGAATTTCGTCTCGGTACCGATGCCTTGACCGTGGTCGTAAGCGCCGAAAATGATTTCGTCACCGCCCTCACCAAGGAACAGATCGGCAAGATCTTCACGGGTCAGTTCACTAAATGGATCGAAGTCGACGCTTCCTTCCCGGATGAAGCCATCCTCGTCTACGGCCCGGGCGCTGACAGCGGCACTTTTGATTACTTCAACGAAGTCGTCGTCGCCCCTCTCTATCTCAAAGCAGACGGCAAAGCTGACACCGCCGCTGGTAAAGAAGCCTTGCTTGGCCTCGCAGGCGCGCAGTTCTCTGAAGACGACAATGTGCTCGTTCAAGGTGTCGAAGGCAGCCCATACGCGATTGGTTACTTCGGCTTCGCTTACTTCTCTGAGAATTCCGGCAAGTTGAAGGCCGTGGCAGTTGATGGTGTTGAACCCAATCAAAGCACAGTGGATGACGGCACCTACCCGATCTCCCGCCCGCTCTTCATCTACTCCGATGCGAACATTCTCAAAGAGAAACCCCAGGTCGCCGCTTTCATTTACTTCTACCTGACCAATGTCGACAACGAAATTAGTGACGTGGGTTACTTCCCCGCTCCCGATGCCGACCTTCAGGCCTCCATGGATGCCTGGATGACCGCCACAGGCAACTAGGAAATAAACCAAAGAGTACAACCGGGCTGGTCTCCATTCGCGAGGCCAGCCCATTTGTGCTGTAAAAGGCAAAGTGAAAAATATGGAAAATAAGCATTTCCGTCCGCTCGATCTAAAAAAGAAAATGCGCCTGGGTGAAACTGTGATCCAAACCCTGCTGTTCATCGCGGGGTTTTTGTCCATCTTCATCACACTTGCCATCGTCTATGAATTGGGCAAGGAAGCCTGGCTCTTCTTTGGAAACCCCGATGTGACATTCGCAAAATTTTTCGGGACAACGCGCTGGCAGCCGGGAATTGGACAGTTCGGAATCTGGCCGCTGGTGACCTCGACCCTTATCACCAGTTTTATTGCGATATGTGTCTCGCTTCCTCTCGGGCTGGCAGCTGCCCTGTTTCTAAGTGAATACGCCTCCCCGAAGGCTCGCTCCACGTTAAAACCCATCCTTGAGGTTCTCGCAGGCATCCCAACGGTGGTATACGGATATTTTGCATTGTTATTTATGACCCCACTATTGCAGGGGATTTTTGGCGAGGATGTCGAAGTCTATAATATGTTATCCGCCGGTCTCGTGATGGGAATTATGATCCTCCCGTTGATTGCATCCATGAGTGAAGATGCATTAAGCGCAGTACCTCGAATGCTTCGTGAGGGCGCGTACGCCATGGGCGCGACAAAGTATGAAACCAGTTTGCAGGTTGTATTGCCCGCCGCGCTATCCGGCATTGGCGCGGCATTGATCATCGGTATCTCCCGCGCAGTCGGCGAAACCATGATCGTGGCTATCGCCGCAGGCTCAGGCCCCAATTTCACTTTTAATCCATTCAAGGCTGCTGAAACCATGACCGGTCATATCGCCCGCATCAGCGGCGGCGACTTGAGCTATAACTCGATTGATTACACCAGTTTATTCGCCATTGCTTTTATGTTATTCCTCGTCACTTTGGTCTTGAATCTTATCAGCGAAGCAATTATTAACAAGTTTCGCCAGAGGTATGAATGAATTCAAATCACGATCATTACCCCGAGGGCGATTCTTTTCGCCGTTCACTAAGCGGTCGATACCGCACCGCATCCATTTGGCAGGCTTTGTTCTTTTCTGCATTGGTAATTGCCTTGCTAAGCCTCGTTGCCCTGCTCTACAATGTAATTGACGGTGCATTTGGTTATGTGGCATTTGAATACAAGAATGACCCAGCCGAATTTACAGCAAAGCCACTGGATGATTTGAACCAGGAGGAATTGCTGGCCCTTCTCAAAGCCAACCTTTCTTCCGGCGCATACGATAAGTTGAATAATGAACAGCCAATGGAAAAACGCTCCAAATCTGTTCTCTACACGCTGGTATTGGAACGCCTCATTCAAATCGAAACACTGCAGATCTGGTCAATGACCGATTCTATTTTTCGCAGCGCAGGGGTCAAAGCTGAAGTTGCTGAAAATTACCCCGAGGCAAAATTGGAATTTCGTTCGTGGCTTACCCCGGTATTCCTCACTACACCCATGTCCTCCAAAGCTGAGTTTGCAGGCGTGCGCACTGCCATTCTCGGTACCCTGTGGATGGTGGGGATAGCCATCCTGACTGCTCTTCCCATTGGAACCGGCGCAGCCATCTATCTTCAAGAATACGCCAGCAAAAATTTCCTTAATCGTATCATCCAAACCAACATCAACAACCTTGCCGGAGTACCCAGTATTGTGTATGGGATGCTCGGGCTTGCGATCTTTGTGCGGGCGTTGGAACCGCTTACCAGCGGAAGCCTGTTCGGGGTCACAGATTCGAACGGGCGCACCATTTTATCAGCTGGCTTGACGATGGGCATCCTGGTCCTGCCGCTGATCATTATCAATGCCCAGGAGGCGATCAAGGCAGTGCCTGATTCATTGCGTCAGGCCGCGTTTGGTGTGGGAGCTACCCGGTGGCAGACCACATGGCATCACGTCTTACCCAACGCTCTGCCAGGCATCTTAACGGGAAGCATCCTCGCGGTCTCACGCGCCATCGGCGAGACTGCACCCCTCATTATCGTGGGCGCATCCACCTTCATCAGCCTCGACCCTGAAGGGCCGTTCTCAAAATTCACGGCCTTGCCGATCCAGATCTATCAATGGACAACGCGCGCCCAATCTGAATTCCATGCCATTGCAGCAAGCGCCATTATTGTCCTGCTCATCCTGCTGCTAACCTTGAATGCTACTGCGGTTTTGTTACGCAACCGTGTACAAAGAAAATATTAATCATAAGACCTGACATGTCTCATCATAAGACTATCCAACCTGCACTTATGTCCATGCAAAAGTTATGCACGACAACAACGCGTTTGAGACATGTCAGGTCTGGTAATTGAAGGAAGAAAATATGCAAAATACTCAAACACCAGAGATCGCAATTGAAACAAAAAACCTTTTTATCTATTATGGCAGTTTCGCCGCAGTCAGCGAAGTCAACATGATGATAGAGAAGCAAAAGGTTACTGCCATTATCGGCCCATCCGGTTGTGGAAAATCCACTTTACTGCGCGCCTTCAACCGCATGAACGATTTTGTGCCGAGCAGTTATGTGACAGGCGAAGTCCTTTTACAGGGACAAAACCTGTATGGAAACAACATTGACCCTGTGGAAGTGCGCCGCAAGATTGGCATGGTCTTTCAAAAACCGAATCCATTCCCGAAATCCATTTACGAAAACATCGCCTGGGGCGCGCGCATCAATGGCTTCAAGGGAAACATGGATGAACTCGTGGAGCAATCCTTGCGCGGCGCGGCGCTTTGGGAGGAAGTGAAGGATAAGATCCAGAAGAGCGCCTATGAACTCTCCGGCGGACAGCAGCAGCGCCTGTGCATTGCGCGCACGATCGCCATTCAGCCTGAGATTATTTTGATGGATGAACCCGCCTCCGCGCTTGACCCGATCTCCACGCTTCGCATTGAAGAACTCATGCAGGAACTCAAAAAGAATTACACCATCATCATCGTCACACACAATATGCAGCAGGCCGCGCGTGTTTCAGATTACACTGCCATGATGATGTTGGAAAAAGACGGCTCGCGCTCCGGCACTGTGATCGAATTTTCGGAAACAAAAAAGATCTTCACCAACCCCAAAGACAAACGCACCGAAGATTATGTGACGGGAAGATTTGGGTAGCTCTGGAGTCCAGAAGCTTGCTTCTGGATATTCGACAGCAAGCTGTCGAACTCCAAAAGGAGATAATCATGTCAAAACCAAGAGTATTATTTCTTTGCACAGGCAACTCTGCGCGCAGCCAGATGGCCGAGGGACTCCTGCGTGTATTGGCGGGAGAGCATTTCGATATTTTCAGCGCGGGCACAGAGCCAAAGGGCAGGATCCTGCCCGAGGTTGTGGAAGTGATGCGTGAATCTGGTATCGACACCAGCCTGCAATGGTCGAAGTCGGTCATGGACTATATGGGCAAGGTCAACTTCGCGAATGTCATCACGGTCTGCGCGGATGCCGAGGAGAATTGTCCCGCCGTATTTCTCAACATGGGCACTCATGAACACTGGCCTTTCGATGACCCCGCAAAATTTGATGAAGAGCAGCGCCTCACATCCACCCGACGCGTGCGCGACCAAATTGAAGAACGTCTGCGCCTTTGGCTGGCCGAGCAAAGCATTACGCCGAAAGAGTATCGTTAATAGTACAATAAATATAAACATATCATTGCTTCAGGCAGCGAACGCCCTCGCAATGACATTCATGAGGTAATTATGATTAGAAAAACATTTGAAAACGAGATACAGTCGGTAAAAGATGAAGTGCTCCTGCTTGGATCAATGGTTGAACATGCCATTATCGCTTCGGTGGAAGTGTTAAAGAAACGCGATATCAAAGGCGCAGAGAGGATCATCGAAGAAGACAAAGAGATCAATAAGAAACGATTCGCGATTGAAAATCAATTAATGATATTGATCGCCACGCAGCAACCCATGGCACATGACCTGCGCCTGCTGGCTTCGTGCATGGAGATTATCTCCGAACTCGAACGCATGGGTGATTACGCCAAGGGCATCGCGAATATCAACGTGCGCATGGGCGAGGAGGCGTTGCTCAAGCCTCTGATCGATATTCCCCGCATGGCACAGATCGGAACGAGTATGCTGCACCGCTCTTTGACCGCCTTCATTAATGAAGATGTGGAAACCGCAAAATCCATCCCTGTTGAAGATGATGAAGTGGACGCGCTCTATAACCAGATCTACCGCGAGCTGATGATGATCATCATCCAGGACCCCACCTCCATCGAACGCGCCAACTGGCTCTTATGGGTGGCTCATAACCTTGAGCGCGTGGCAGACCGTGTGACCAACATCTGTGAACGCACCGTGTTCATCGCAACAGGCGAGTTCAGTGAGATCAAATCCAGCGACGATGAGTTTTGGAGAAGCCAGCATAAGTAAGAAATGATGAGTAAAAAAGGTGGACACAAGTTTTTGTGTCCACCTTTTTTACTAAACGGAGTGCGGACTTCAGTCCGCTTCTTGATGTGGTAAAAATGCGGACTGAAGTCCGCGTTCCGTAAGAATTACCTACCCCATCCTCCCCGTAATATACGCTTCGGTCAATTCTTCCTTCGGTCTTGTAAACATTTGATTTGTGGGCGCAAACTCCACCAGTTCCCCCAGCCAGAATAAACCAGTGAAATCTGAAACGCGTGCGGCTTGCTGCATATTGTGCGTTACGATGACAATCGTGTAATCCTGTTTCAATTCTGCGATCAATTCTTCGACATGCAAAGTTGCAATCGGATCCAACGCCGAAGTGGACTCGTCCATTAGAATCACCTCAGGGCGGACTGCCACTACACGCGCAATGCATAATCGCTGCTGTTGACCGAGGGATAATCCCATCGCATCCCCTTTCAAGTCGTTTTTCACTTCGTCCCATAACGCGGCGCGTTCCAGGCTGCTTTGCACAACCTCGTCCAAGTTCACATCCATACCCATCACACGCGGACCAAATGCCACGTTATCGTAAATGGACTGCGGAAATGGATTCGGTTTCTGGAACACCATCCCCACCCTCTGGCGCAAATTGACGACATCCATTTTCGTGTCGTAAATATCCTCACCTTTGAGCAATATCGTTCCATCCACGCGTGTGCCTGTGATGGTATCGTTCATGCGGTTCAAACATCGCAAAAAAGTGGACTTGCCGCATCCCGACGGTCCGATCAAAGCGGTCACTTTTTGGGGCTGAATTTCAAGATTAATATCGGAAAGGGCTTTTGAGTTGCCGTAATAAAAATCAAGCTGTTGAACAGAAAATGCGGATTGATCTGTGGTCATGGGGTGATTGTATCAAAAATAACGGGAGGATGCGTCGCACCTGACAGATGGATTCAATCTGATTAACAAGAAAAATCTTCCAGTTTTGATTCGCTCATTAATTAAGGTGCGACGCATTCACGGGCGAGAAAATACCCATTAAAACAGAATCAACTCAAGGTGAGTCTGAAGCGGTTTTACCCTCTACTTGTGCCCGTGTCTGCCTCCGACTATAATCCACCCAATGAAACGTGCCCTCATCTTCATTCTTCTCTCCTCTTTCATTCTCAGTTCCTGTGGCTCATCCAATCAATCATCAAGCTCTGATTCCCCGGCAAACTACATTGAAAATAAAGGCTCAGATACCATCGTCAACCTGGCGTTGGCGTGGGCGGAGCAATATCAAGGCGACCACCTGGATATCCGCATATCGGTAACAGGCGGAGGGTCAGGGACGGGAATCGCGGCGCTGGTTAATGGCACCGTGGATATCGCCAACGCGTCCCGCAAGATCAAGGATGAAGAGACCGCCGAAGCGCAAGCCAATGGAATTGATCCCGTTGAACATATCATTGCGCGCGACGCAATTGCCGTCATTGTGAATCCAAAAAACCCCGTCAACGAATTAACGCTGCAACAAATCTCGGATATTTACAGCGGCAAGTATACAAACTGGCAGGAAGTGGGCGGAGATGACCGACCCATCGTGCGCTTGTCGCGCGAAACAAATTCAGGCACACATGTATATTTTTTGGAGACCGTTTTGCGTTTGGGAAACAAGGAAGATAAAACATTATTTTCAATGGACACATTATTGCTCCCGTCATCCGAAGGCATTATTTCGGAAGTGCGCGACAACCCAAATGCAATCGGCTACGACGGCCTCGGTTATGTGCCGGATGATCTGAAAACAATTGCGATTGCGGAGGAAGAAGGCGGCGCGTATGTTCTGCCTTCCATCGAAACTGTGAATGATAAAACCTACGCCATCGCGCGCGATCTTTATATGTACACCAATGGCGAACCCACGAGCATCGTCAAGGAATATCTCGATTGGATTCTTTCCGATGAAGCGCAAACGATCGTCGCCGAGTTGGGTTTTGTGCCGGTACTAAAATAAACAGACCCTAAGGGTTTTTTCGATAAATCAGAAACATGATTAACAGGAAAACCCTTAGGGTCTTAAACGAGGACTTATGGAAAAATCTTTATCATGGCGTGAATTCATCATCACCAGATTGATTCAAACTTCTGGTTACTCGGCCATCCTATTTGTTGCGCTTATCTTTTTTTTCCTCCTGCGCGAGGGCCTGCCAACATTAAGCGAAGTGGATGCCTCTTCACTGCTCAACATTCGCTGGTATCCCATCGAAAATTATTTTGGCATCCTGCCGCTCATCACAGGCTCGCTGATCGTGACCCTCGGCGCGGCGCTCATCGCAGTCCCGTTTGGAATTGGCACAGCCGTTTATATTTCAGAGATCGCACCGCGCTGGATGCGTGAAATTTTAAAACCCCTGGTGGAATTGCTTGGCGGGCTTCCCTCCGTCGTGTTAGGATTTCTTGGGATTCTCGTGCTTTCCCCATTTCTACGCGTCTTTCTGGACCTGCCAACTGGTTTGACCGCCTTTACAGGTTCTCTCCTTTTGGGAGGGATCGCGGTGCCCACAGTTGTATCGGTTGCCGAAGATGCGCTTGACTCTGTCCCGCGTGCCTATCGCGAAGGCGCTTGGGCATTGGGCGCAACCCGCTGGCAAACCATCTGGCGTGTGACATTACCCGCCGCCCGCTCAGGTGTGCTGACCGCCGTCATGCTCGGCGTGGGACGCGCCATCGGTGAAACCATGACCGTGATGATGGTGACAGGCAATGCGCCTGTGCTTGCTGTAAAACTTGGCAGTCTCTTCTCCCCTGTCCGCACAATGACGGCCACCATCGCCGCCGAAATGGGTGAAGTGGCAAATGGCAGTACCCATTATCATGTCTTATTTTTTATCGGCATAATGTTATTCATGATTTCATTAATAGTGAATATTATTGCATCATCTGTTGTCTTTCGCGCAAAGAAACGCGCGGAGAGAATATTGTCATGATGACCAAATTCCTTTCTCGTAACCGTCACACCGTCCAAAGACTCGGCTTCACTGCCATCACCCTGGTAGCGATTGCCACCGTCGTGCCGATCGTTGGCACGATCCTCTTTATTCTCTTCAAAGGCGGCTCTGCCATCTCATGGGAATTTCTGTCAGGTTTCCCCCATGATGGTATGCGTGCAGGTGGAATTCTGCCTGCTATTATTGGCACGCTCTATCTAACCATTGGCACAGCGATCTTTTCAGTACCGCTAGGAATCGCCGCCGCCATTTATCTCGCGGAATACGCCAAAGACAACCAGTGGACTCGTCTCATCCGTCTTGCGATTATTAATCTGGCGGGCATTCCTTCAGTTGTGTATGGACTGTTCGGTTTAGGATTGTTCGTCCTGTTCCTGAAATTTGGTACGTCCATTCTCGCCGCGTCGCTCACGCTTTCGATCATGACCCTGCCCGTCATCATTAGCACATCTGAAGAGGCATTGCGTGCCGTGCCGCAAGCCTTCCGCACAGTAAGCATTTCCCTCGGCGCAACCCGCTGGCAGACCATCAGCCGAATTATTCTGAAAGAAGCATTACCAGGCATTCTCACAGGAGTCATTCTTGGC
>JBBSCM010000132.1:0-10359 GCA_038250295.1 Anaerolineales bacterium
CGTGGTTCAAAAAATGTAAAACCTATACGAGACTAATACGCCTTTCACTCAAGAGCGACATTTATGTCGCCTTTCTCTCAAGAGCGACATAAATGTCGCGGGACAGTATATGAGCAGGCAAAAGTGCGTAAGGAGAGTAATTAACTAACCATCGTTATTTGGAAAAACAGGCACATAACCGATCTTTTCATCATGACACCCATGTCAACCCCTTTATGGAAATCCCTGCGCGGCATCGTGGTTCAAGGTTACCGCGTCGCATCTGGCCCGTCAAAGGATTATCCCTACGGCGCATTGGATAGGCAGCGGCCGATCTTCACATCACGCGGACTGGATCTCAGCGGCTGCTTCAACGGTACGTTGAATGTTGATATAAGCCCGCATACTTTCAAGTTGATAAAACCAGAATTTACTTTTCAGCACGTCGAATGGACAGACCTGCACCCGCCCGAACACTTTTCCTTTTCGCGCTGCAGGGTGATCTTCAAGGATGTGGAATACGATGGTTGGGTATATTATCCGCACCCTGAAACGAAACTGCGTCATTTTCAAAACCCATCCCTTTTGGAGGTGATCGCCATGCTTATTCACGGCATCCAATATGGAGATGAAGTGGCTATAATGGTCAACACCGCAGAGATCGCGATCATTTCGTAAATGGGGTTAAAACAGGGCCAGTCCAGATACACAATCCTTTAATGTAGCCGTGTACGAAAAGTTATACAATGGATTCTGAAAGGAGTCATTATTAATATGGCGACAAATCCTGAGGGGAAGGCCTCCTGGCAGAAAATTGTTACAATACCGGCTGGGAACGGAATCACAAATCTAAGATAGAATGAATTCAGCTTACTCAGTCTTTGCCGACGGTTTAAGTCAGACCCCTGTTTTTGCCTCGCCGCTGGACAGGGGTCGTTTTGTAGATACCCCCATATATTACAATTGAAGCGATGAAGAACAAACGTGTCTTTATATTTTATATTGGTATGGTGATGCTGGTGATGGCGTGCAACGCCACACCTTTGCCTGTGACAAGTACGCCTGTAGCATTTACTGCGACGATACCCCACACCCCCACACTGACTCTAATTCCAAGCGCGACGATCACGCCGACGCCCGAGCCTGCTGCCAAACACGTGATCATCCTCAGCATTGACGGATTGCGGCCTGACGCCATTCAGCTTGCTCCCATGCCCAACCTGATGGAGCTGATGAAGGTCAGCGCTTATACGTTGAGCGCGCAGACGATTCGGTTGAGCGCCACGCTGCCAGCGCATGCATCCATGTTGACGGGATTATGCCCATCCAGGCACGGCGTGGACTGGAATGATTACCTCCCGGAAAAAGGAATCGCGCAGGGGATCGACCTGTTCGACATTGCTCACGCAGCAGGGATGAAAACCTTTATGTATGTAGGGAAAGAGAAGTTACAACAGGTGACAGATGCATTCAGTGTGGATAAATTTGTCTTCATCAATGACCGGGACAAGGTAGTGATGCAGAACCTGCTGGCTGATTTTCCCGAGGAGTTTGGCGTGCTCTTCATCCACTTTGCCACAACCGATGATATGGGACACGTCTACGGCTGGCTTTCGCCCGAACAGTTGAGTGTTATTTTTCGGGCAGATGAAGCCATTGGCGAATTGCTCACTGCATTAGATACTTACGGATTGCGCGATGAAACACTTTTGATCATCACAGCGGATCACGGCGGGCACGATACCAGTCACACTTCGGGACTGCCCGTGGATATGACCATTCCGTGGATCGCATCTGGCGCGGGGGTGCAGGCCAAGCAATTGACAACACAGGTGCATACGATGGATACCGCCGCAACCGCTGCATACGCGCTCGGGCTGCCTATCCCCGCAGAATGGGATGGGGTGCCGGTTTATGAGGCTTTCGGCTTGCCAGTGGAGGAGCAGTCAAAAGCCTGTGAGTAAGCTCAGTACTTTGAGCGTTTATCGGTGACCTGCCGTCACTGATGTACCAGAATATGAGCGGGGGTTGTGTGTAGTACCTTTGGTTTCGGGGCAATCGTTCTTTTAGGAGTACCATCCATTGCAGCATAAAATTTAACTAGGAGAAAATTCATGTTTAATTTTGGTAAGAAGCAGGATAACGACCCGAAGAAGGCTTTAGAAAAAGCAGATAAGGTTTTGAACAGCGGCCTGACCGGCGCACTGGCCAAGGGCTTTATGGGCAAGGACTTTGTAGATAAAATGAATTCCACGCTTGACCAGGGTCAGGCTGCAATGGAGATGGCAAGCCAGGCACAATGGGCCGGGCAAAACGGTCTGGAAGCTACTGCTGAAGTTATGGGCGTGCAGGATACAGGCGCCACTATCAATAATAACCCTGTCGTGATGATGCAGTTGAAGGTGACCTCTTTAGCAGGCACGCAATTCGATACTGCCGGGCAGGCCATGGTTTCCCGAATCGCTGTGCCGCGCACAGGCGATAAGATCAAGATTAAATACAATCCTGCTGACCCCACCCAGATCGCGGTGCTGTAGCCGCATTTGTGACCTGATATGTAATCAGCTTCATCGTAATAGTATGAGACGGGCGAACCGAAATGGTTCACCCGTTTTTGCTTGATAAGCCTCAAGCATGGATGGTATGAAAGGTGGAGAGAATGTGCGTTTCTGCTTAAAAAGTTAAATAACGTCGCATAATCGTTTGCGTGGCGTAGGGCATGCGTCAAGCAGGTTTTGCAGGCAGGTGATAAAGTTACATCTGCAAGCGAATACGCTTCTCCTCCTTAGTAATTGAAAGAGCCGGTATTGGAGCGCCGGCTCTTTCAATTTAATAAATGTCAGTAAAATTATCATAAATCATTCAGTTACTAACATTATAATTATCGGATGCGTTTTCAACATTTTTCCAGCCGGTTGATGAGGCTGATTATGCTCATTGTGTTTGGGGTGGGAGCTTTTCAGCTTCCTGGAGTTGTGCGTGCTGACGAGATCCATCCTGCTCCATCAAACCAGGTCAGCGCCTATGAGTTGATACTTGCGATGAACACCCTGCGTGTTTCGTATGGACTCCCGGCTCTCATAGAAGACCCAATTGTAGATGCCGTTGCTCAATCGACGGCGGCGGCCATGGCGGCCAACAACATGTCCTGGCATATTGGAGATGTGCGCGGCCGCATCGCTGGCGCCGGCTATGGCAGTGGAGGCACCGTGTGGGCGACGGAAAACTTTGCTGTAAGCAGCGGAGGCATGGGCATCGATGAGATCATGGCTACCTGGGCGGACCCGGATCATATGCGCCCGGCAACCACTGCGGCTTACTGCCATGTGGGGGCCGGTATGGCTCAGACGTCAGATGGAAGAATCTATTACATTTTGCAAGCAGCTTACGTATCCGGGCAGGAGTGCGGCAGTTCGTCCCCATCATCTGCAGGCACTGTCCAACCGGGTACCATTCCGAATCCGGTATCTCAATTGATCTTACCGGTAAAAATTGCAACACCGGATGTCGAAGGCAAGGTCTTTCATGAGGTCCAGGCGGGTCAATCCTTCTGGTCAATCGCAATCGCGTATCAGATCACCATTAACGACATCGAGGTCTGGAACAACCTGTTCCGCGATACTCCGCTGAAAGCCGGGCAGCGCCTATTTATTCCAGGGAAGAACACGGAAGGCTATGCCACGCCGACTCCCTATGGCATGATCGTACCTCAAGCCCCGAATGCAGATGGCAGAATCATCCATGAAGTGCAAGCGTATCAGGCGTTAATCACCATTGCAGACGCGTATCACGTCTCGATGGATCGGATACTGTCGTTGAACGGCCTTCAGGCGGATTGGCCCCTGCAAATTGGGCAGAAGCTCCTGATTTCTCCCGGCAACATCACTCCCAGCCCCACGCTGAGCAGCATCCAGAAGCTCACCCCCGAAGCGGACGACAATTACTATCATACAGTTCAGAGCGGCGAAACGCTCTTCTGGATCGCTGGCCTGTATGACGTTTCACTTTCGGAGCTAATGAACTGGAATGGACTGAATAACGACTCAGTCATCCGCCCTCAACAAAAATTGCTTCTGCTCGTCACCCCGCCCGCAACGGCCACTGCTTTGCAAACGCCAACTTTCACTCCCATACCTGTTAGCCCCTCTCCAAGCCCATCCTTGACTCCACCGCCAACGGGAACGGGAACCCCGCTTGTCTCTGAAAAAGAATCGCCGCGTGGATTTAGCCTAAGCCTCATCCTAGGCCTGATCTTGATCTTGATCGGTGGATTTCTCTGGTGGAGATTTTCACGCAAGAATTAGCAATTTGAAAATCAGCAAGAGTCAATGATCCCACAGACATTTTTTTGCGAAGCAGCCTGCACGCAAATTCGACGACTTACGTTTGTTGTGTCAAGGTATGTCGTCGAATCCTCCCCACCACCGTGGATCGCGAAGCATCCCTCACGACCTCATCATTCCTAAAGCGCACAAGTCCTCAACCCCAGCGCGGACAAAACCTTCCCCCGCCTGGCATCTTCGAGCTATGATAAAATGACGTTAATTAGAAGTCATAAAACGTCAAATTGACGTCAGGAGAAATCTCATGATCGAAGTACTTCTAGGCTCAAAAAACGCGGAAAGAGTCTTGTTATATATTTTTACTCGAGACGAAGGGTACGCGCGCGAGATCGCCAGTTTCTATGGTACGGACTTGAAGCCCATCCAGATGCAATTGGACAAGTTCGAAAAAGGCGGAGTTCTTGTCAGCCGCGAAGTAGGGCGGACACGACCCTATGTTTTCAATCCGCGTTATCCGTTTTTGAGCGAGCTAAAAGCCTTGCTGGAAAAGGTGCTCTCGTTCTATCCTGCCAACGAACAAGAAGAGTTGACGATGAACCGCCGACGACCACGCGCAAAGGGGAAAGAGTTATGAAGAAAATAAAGAACATGAGTCAGGTGGAGTTGGCAGCATACCTTCAAGACTCTTTGCAAACGGAAGGAATTCACGTTGTGTTGTCAGGCGGGAGCGCAGTTTCATTTTATAGTAGTAACAAGTACGTTTCAAAAGACTTGGATTTGATCAACATAGGCTTTGCCAAACGAAGCAAGATAAAGTCCGTAATGGAAAAGTTGAGCTTCCACGAGCGGGGACGTTATTTCATCAACCCCGAAACAACTTTCTTTGTGGAATTCCCCGATGGACCGCTTTCCGTGGGAGAAGAACCTGTGAAGGAAGTCAGCGAATTTGAATTATCAACAGGCACATTGAAGGTACTATCCCCAACTGACTGCGTCAAAGACAGGTTATGTGCTTTCTATTTTTGGAATGATTTGCAGGGGTTGGAGCAAGCCATCTTGGTTGCAAAAAGCCAGCAAGTGGATTTGAAAGAAATCAAACGCTGGTCAAAAGTAGAGAGGAAAGAAAAGGAATATAAAGTTTTTACAGATAAACTTGTTCTTTGATTCTCCCCACCACCGCGGACCGCTCCGCGTCCTCACGACCTCGTCATTTCGAAAGCGGACAATGCTTCGACACGGTGAGCGACAGGCGAACCGTCAGCACAAGTCCTCAGCCCCAACTCACGCAAAGCCTTCTCCCGCCTGGCATCTTCCTCTTGCTGTAGATCGTGGATATCTCCATCCACTTCAACCACCAACGCGGACTTGTGACAGTAAGAGTCCACAATGAATCCCGCAACACTTGCACCAGCACGCAAGTACAGGTGTGATCTGTTGCCTCCGAAAGTGGACACCCAACTTATTCGCGCGTAATTCTTCCCACAGGATTTTTTTGATTGGATAGTTACTCTGCCAAATATCGATCTACAAACTCACGCGGCTTCAAGACTTCAATTCCTTCATAACCTGAAACCTTCAATAAATGCTTATCCCCGCTGACAATGACCTTGCTGCCGCTTGCCAACGCACAAGCAAAAAACTTATCATCGTCTGGGTCTTCGCAAACAGGTTCTTTGAGTTTTGCAGGCTTGTATACCTTCGCATGTTCAATGACAAAATTCAGGATTGGGTTCAAGTCTATCTTGGGACGTTCTTCTCCCAAAATTTCTCCGACTCGCCGATATTCATTAAGAATTTCCTGCGAAACCACCAATTCAAACTCGCCCGATTGCCATGCTTTGAGGATTTGATAGGGAGGTCCGCTGAAGAAGACGCCAGAGACGAACACATTGGTGTCCATCACAACCTTCAAGTCCAGAACGATCTTCATTTCTTGCCCCGCGCCTTTGCAATTGCAGACGTAATGTCCGTCGGTTTCAATCCCGCTTCCTTTGCCTGTTTGCGCGCTTGCTTAATCAGGGCATCGAACTCATTCATATCGGGCGGTGTAACGATTTTTAGGATAACAACATCTGCATCGCCAATAACAAGAAACTGGGCTCCCTCTTTCAAATCAAGACGCTTGCGAATGGACTCGGGAATCACAACCTGTCCTTTGGACGACATACGGGTAGTGGCTAGTGTTTCCATGATCTTCTCCTTTTTCTTACCAGTAAGATTATAGCACGGAAGTTAATTCCCTAATCCTCCCCACCACCGCGGACACGTCCCTCACGACTTCATCATTCCTAAAGCGGACGACCCTCAGCCCCAACTCACTCAAAGCCTTCTCCCGCCTCGCATCTTCCTCCTGTTGTAAATCGTGGATGTCCCCATCTACCTCCACAACCAACGCGGCTTTATGGCAGTAAAAGTCAACGATGAATCCCTGAATGATTTGGGTGTGTTTCAAATGAGTTGACAAGAAGAACGTCCCGAAGGTTTTGTCGAGAAAATTTGGTCGTTTGTGCCAACCTTCGGGACGGTTTCAACTGAAATGAAACACACCTGAATGATTTGCTGTCGTCTAAAGCGGACTCCGAGCTTCTTTGCACGAACCTCCTGCCGAAGAAGTTTTTCAACAGGCGTCATCTCGCGGCGACTCTCTCCATTTTCGTTTTGCCTGCCCCGCTGTTCTTTGCGGGGTGAAAATGGGGAGATGTCCGAAGGACAGAGGGGTCGCGTTCCAGTTTTTCTTGGGTAACTTTTTGACCAGTGACAATATTTTTGATCGGCATGGCAGGATTCTAAAACAAAAACTCCGAGTTTCCTCGGAGTTCATTCTCATTCTATCCCGCTACAGGCGAGACTTGGTACTCAATTTTGCTTGGCACATTGACTCGCCGTGAAGCATCCATGATCTCCAGCGAGACAAGATTGCCTTTATCATCGTAATCCAGAATTACACCAGGCTTATCCTCGTCACTTTCTGCAACGAGTGTCTCGGTGAAAATAATGGTAAGAATGTCGGTTTTGCTATCGTAATTGACTTTCATGGTTTATCTCCAATATTTCTCGATCTTACTTATTGTGCCGCGCTATGCAATTCCTCACGTACAACCCGCCGCAATAGTTCCTCCAATGGCTGCTGTTCCTGATTCAAATATTCGCGTAATGCCTGGTTGATCAAAGTCTGATAATTTCCACCGCCTGCCGCATCCACTTCGCCGCGAAACCAATCCAGAATATCATCGTCAATGCGAATTGTGATGCGAGTCTTTCCCTTCGGCGCAGGGACAACCGCCCCGCGTTTGCCTTTGCTGAAATTATATTCCTTCTTCATTTTGTTCCTCATACATCTTTCTTTCACGCGCCGTAGCCTTCCGCGCTGAAATAATCCGAATGACAATATCACGAAATGTGTATACCACGACCAATATTCGACTCAAGAAATCCCTGCCAATCGTGATGAAGCGATCTTCGCGCTCGTGTTCATCTTGTGTGGTGATGGCGTTTTCATCTTCGAAGACACCCACAGCATCGGCAAACTTGACACCATGTTTTTTGTGGTTCGACTTGGCTTTATTGGGATCCCATTCGTAGCTCATTATGGCTGATTATATGCACAATTGTACACAGACGCAAGCCCATCGCCAGTTCTCCCCTCGCGAAGCATCCTGTGGACAAATCCGACGATTCAACTGCTCAATTTGCGTCCCTAATTTTCATTGTCGTACGCTTCGCGGGGGGAGATGTCCAACGGACAGAGGGAGGCTCCCCTTCCTCTTCCCCCGCCCGTTTGGATTGCCGAGCATAGTGCTTGACGTTTAGCGCACCACACTATACACTATCCTTGTGATCAAAACCTTCAAAGATGCTGCAACAGAGAAGATTTATCGACGCGAGCGTTCGCGGAAGCTGTCATCTGATATTCAACAAGTGGCATTGCGTAAATTAAGAATGCTCAACAACGCCATCAACCTCAATGACTTGCGAGTCCCGCCCGCGAATCGACTCGAAAAACTCAGCGGCAGTCGTGCAGGGCAGCATAGCATCCGCATCAATGACCAATGGCGAATCTGTTTTGAGTGGCGAGGCAGTGACGCGTTCAACGTCGAAATAGCAGATTATCATTAGAAGGAACAAGAAATGACCGACAAACTTTCCCCCATCCACCCAGGTGAAGTATTGCTGGAGGAATTCATCAAGCCGATGAACTTGAGCCAGAACCGCCTCGCGATTGACATTGGCGTGGACGCGCGCCGCATCAACGAGATCGTGCTCCACAAGCGCGCTGTCACTGCTGACACTGCCTTGCGGCTTTCGCGCTTCTTTGGCAACTCCCCTCAATTCTGGATGGGACTACAAACTCAATATGATCTTGATGTTGCCGAAGACCAACTCGGCAAACGGCTTGACCGTGAAGTCCGCCCCTTGGCAATGGCTGGATAAAACCAAGAGCGACTCGCAGCGGGTCGCTTTTTCTTTTAATTACCACGAAGGACACAAAGAGCACAAAGATTTTTAACAAGGCAATGCCCATTGCTGAGTCTTCGCGAAGCATACCTTTAGGTGCCCCCAAATCCGACGATTCAACTGCTCAGTTCGCGTCCCTAATTTTCATTGTCGTACGCTTCGCGGGGGGAGATGTCCAACGGACAGAGGGGGTTCTTTCCTTCTCCTTCCTCTTCCCTCGCCCGTTTGGATTTGCATATCACACGACAAAAAGCTCCGAGTCATTTCGGAATTCAGATTATAGAAGACTCTCTTTACGGCGTTCTTCCATCAAGGCTTCCAATGCTCCTGATCCCTTCAAAGAACCTCTCAATCTCTTGAGAGTCTCTTCGATGGCAACTTTGAATCATTCAACGTGCCAGCCTTGACATGGCTCTCGTATTCCTTGAACCACTCACGGAAACGAGCCAATTCTTCTGGTGACAACTTCGTAATTGCCTGTTGAATTTCTTCGATGTTCATCTCAAACTCCTAACTGAAAACGATTATGCTATTTTACCCGCTTTCAAACAAACCCCTCTCCCGTCTCCCACTCGCTACGCTCGGGTACGATGTCCCTTGAAGGGGAGAAGCTAAAAACCACTACCACCCAAAGCGTTGACCTTGCGGATGTCCGCGCCAGCGGACAAGATAGGACCCACCCTCATGCCCTTCGCGAAGCACCCTGCGGGTTCCTTTAGGAAAGGGGCAATTCAACACGCCGAAAAATCACCACAATCGGGGAAAGGTCCTCTCCTTCCCCTTCATCTTCCCTCGCCCGTTTGGATTTGACTGGCATTTACCAAAACCTAACTTCCGCAACTACCGCATCTACCGCAACTTACGCTATAATCAGAACATAAGAGCGACAAATGTACTACCGCAGAAAAATCCTCCTTGCCTTGATAGAAGTTTTTGACCGCAGTCTGAAAAGCACAGACTGTGAGAAGCTTCTATTTAATTTCTGCCAGCAGACAGGCAAGAATCATTATGATTTTTTCCCTTACAAATACGGACCATTTAGTTTCTTGTCATATTACGATAAACGACGGATGATTGAGTTGGGATTACTGAAATCTGCTGATGATTTTCAACTAAGCACAAAACATTCTTACTTGAACGAACTCACACCAGCGGACAAAACCGCCTTACTGAAATTCAAATCTCAAATTGGCGATTTGCGTGGTGACAAACTTGTCAAAAAAATCTATCGTGATTTCCCGCAATTTACATCCCGAAGCAAAATTGCGAGCAGACACTTTACCACTGACGAAATCAATCAACTTCAATTTGCATGGAACACAGATACCAAGCCTGCCGTGTTCTCCATCGGTTACGAAGGCTTGACCATTGACTCCTTCCTAAACAAACTCATTGCCAACAATATTACCGTCGTCGTGGATGTTCGCAACAACCCTCAATCCATGAAGTACGGATTTTCCAAAAAAAGTTTCAAGCAATATATCGAAAGCGCGGGGATGAAATATATCCACATCCCCGAACTTGGGATTCCATCCGCCATGCGCAAAGGACTTGGCGAAAGCGTTTCCCACAAAACCTTATTCAAGGCATACGAAAACAAACTTTTACCAAAACAGGAAACCGAAATCAAGCAATTGATTGA
>JBBSCM010000133.1:0-10325 GCA_038250295.1 Anaerolineales bacterium
ATCATCATCGAGCCATCGTCTGCGGTGGCGATTGGGGTTTTGTGGGAAAAGAAGATCGATCTAAGCGGACTCAAAGTTGGAGTCATCATCAGCGGCGGCAATGTGGATCTGGAAAAATTACCATGGCAGAAATAATCTCAATTGCAAATGGTGGTCTCGATACGGACTTCGCTATCGCTCAGTCCTACTCGACCACCAGCAAATGATAAAACAGGAATCGTTCAATGACTGAACCCGTTATCCTTGCCGTTGACCTTGGCACATCGAGTATGAAAGTTGCGCTGATCACTATCAGCGGGAAAGTGCTGGGCTGGGAAACTGAACCGATTCGATTAATCCATACGGCGGATGGCGGCGTGGAACAATCACCGGACGAATGGTGGAGCGGATTTTTGTCAGCGGCGAAAAGGTTGATTGGGAAGAATCAGGAATCAGCGAGTCTGATCCGCGCCGTCTGCTGCTCCACTCAAGGCGAAGGGACGATCCCCGTCGATAAAGAGGGAAAGGCTCTCAGTAACTGCATCCTGTGGATGGATATGCGCGGCGCGAGTCATTTGAAGAAACAATTGAATGGATTGATTAATATCGACGGCGTGGATTTATTTAAGATATTGCGCTTCGTCAACCTGACGGGCGGCATGCCAAACCTGGCGGGTAAAGACCCTGCGGGTCACATGCTTTTTTTCCGCGATACACAGCCTGAGATTTACGCAAAGACTTATAAATTTTTGAATGTGCTGGATTACATGAACCTGCGCCTCACAGGCGAGTTCGCGGCGTCATTTGATTCTATTGTGACTTCCTGGGTGACGGATAACCGCAACCCAAACGAGATTCGTTACAACGATGGTTTGATTTCGATTTTAGGAATTGATCGAAGTAAACTGCCTGATATTATTTCATGTTCATCTGTGATAGGAAAAATAAAATCGGATGTTGCAAATCAACTTGGACTTTCGGCAGATGTCAAAGTTGTGGCTGGTTCAATTGATAACACGGCTGCCGCAATCGGCTCTGGCGCCGCGGATGATTTTCAGCCGCATTTATATATTGGCACATCTTCATGGATCGCGGCGCATGTACCGTTCAAGAAAACAGATATCGGCTCCAGTCTGGCATCCATCCCATGCGCTGTGCCTGATAAATATTTATTGACTGCATTACAAGCCACCGCAGGTGGAAACTTAACCTTCCTACGTGACAACATCATCTATCATAAAGATGAATTGCTCCAGGAAGCGGACGTGCCTGATATTTTCAAAGTATTGGATCAAATTACGGCGCGCGTCCCTGCCGGCGCGAACGGCGTCATATACACGCCGTGGATCTGGGGCGAGCGCGCGCCTGTAGATGATAAAACTGTGCGAGCTGGGTTGTATAATTTATCCTTGAATAACACGCGTGAGGATATTATCCGCGCATTTTTGGAAGGGATTGCGCTCAACACAAAATGGCTGATGTCACCCGTGGAAAAGTTCCTGGGGAGAAAAGTCAACTCGATCAATATCGTCGGCGGCGGGGCGCAATCGGATGTGTGGTGTCAGATCTTTGCGGATGTGATGAACCTGGAAATCAAACAAGTTAATGAACCTGTCTACGCCAACGCGCGAGGCGCAGCATGGATCGGCGCAGTTGGAATCGGCGAAATAAAGTTCGAAGATGTTTCAAAGCTGGTGGAGTTCCGGAAAGTATATTCTCCGAATCAAGGCAATCGCGCTTTATATGATGAACGGTTCGACATATTCAAGTCCATTTACAAACAGATGAAGGGTGTGTATAAAAAATTGAACGGATAAACGAGAATTCAAAGGAGTTGAAATATGAATGACGAACATCCAATTGAAGAAAGACTCCCATACCCAACCCGCCCCATGTATTTCCCCGACGGGACGAGCGTTGAAGAATTCATCATCCCTGAAGAGGATAAAGAGATCGTTCTCGAACAGCTATATCCGTTTTCCCCCATTCCAAAATTGACCGATGAGGTCGAGGATCTGCATTCAGGAAAAAAATTCTTCATCAAAGACTTCCGCGTGACATGGGAACACGGCATGAATTATCTTGTCAGCCCATACTATCCCGAAAGTGGCGGCACGGTGATTGACTGGATGAACGGGAATTGGAGCAGCGATGAAATCGATGGGGAAGATTTTGATTTTAGAGAAGGCAAAGACGATGATCTGCCATTCTAAAAAAAACAAAAAAGGAACAACTCATGAGTAAACGCAAACGACATTTCACAAAGCCAACTGCCCTCCCGCAAATCGAATGGCTTAAACATCGAACGGGTTATCCATCTCCTGAAGAGCGGGAAGCCATCATCCAACTCCGCAGGGAAATCTCTACAGAGCTGCTGATGATGATGTTCGCAAAAGTTAAACCTGAAGACCCGCGCGCGCAGTTATTATTCAAGAAATATGGCAAAGAGGAAATTGATCGCGCGATCGAAAAGATGGACGAGGGAATGGAAATGCCATCCTTTGTTGCGGGCGAGACACGCAGCTACCGAGACTATCGTCAGCGCTATGCGCGTTTCGGCGCGGGATTGAAATTTTATACGCTCAATGAAATTGAAGATCTATACCTGAGCTATGCCAAACAATTAATGGAAGACAACGAAACCGAAGCAGAGAAATCTCTTCTCATCGGCTGGCGTGAATGGGACGATATCACTCCGCCCGCCATCCCGCCGCGCCCGGCGGATTATGCCGCGCCGATACCCGCATCCTATGCCGCGCCGATCAACGAATTGCTCGAATGGGGTGATGATTTGAAAAGGTCTCGTCAATTCGCAAATGAAGCCGAATGGGTTCAATGGAAAAAATATATCCCCTCTTTGACTCGCATGGCGCTCGACCTGCGGCTGCTCAACGGCTGGCCCGCTGAAGCCTCCAGTTGGGCGCCGTGGCACGCCATCCACATGCTTGGCGAGTTGGAAGCATGGGAATCCGCGCCTGCGCTTGCCTCACTCGCCGACCTTGAAAACGACTGGCTCTCCGATCCTCTCCCCCACATTTGGGCAGAGATGGGCAGGGAAGTAGAGCCCAGTCTGTGGATGATCGTTGAGGATACATCCGCCTCCGCAAAACAACGCGGACTCGCTGCGCAAAGCCTGCGCATGATGACGGAAGAAAATGAAATCATGGAAGAAAGGGTGGTCAAAGGCTTCGAGAAAATATTGAAGAACGAAAAAGTCTTCGACCCAGGCTTGAACGCCTATCTTCTTCATTACCTCCAGGAGATGGACATGCTCGGTGAAATATCCGAGACCATCGAGGCCGCGTTGGAACAGGAACGCGTGGATTTGGAAATCTTCACTCCCGATGACCTCGATGAGGAGGATGATTTTGACGATACCGATTTCGACTTTGATGACTTGGACGAAGACGATTAACCTCTTTCTTTATCCTTCACTATTCACGCGAAGCGTTCATCCATTCCACCACGGGAGCAACCCATGCGACTTACCAACATGATCACAGCGGTGGACTTGCACGCCTGCGGCGAACCTGGCCGCGTGATTACGGGTGGAGTTTTAGATGTGCCAGGCAAAACGATGTTCGAGAAGATGAAATTCTTCGAGAAGAATCACGATGACATTCGTTTGCGAATGTTACGCGAGCCGCGCGGATATCCCGCAGTTTGCTGCAATCTTCTCCTGCCGCCTACGCATCCCGATGCGGACGCTGGTTTCATCATCATGGAGCAGACGGAATATCCGCCAATGTCTGGGACAAATACCATCTGCGTAGCGACGACTCTTCTAGAGACGGGAATGCTCAAGATGACAGAACCAGTCACAGAGTTTACGCTTGAAGCGCCCGCAGGGTTGGTTGGCATCCACGCAGAATGTAAAGATGGCAAGGTCACGCAGGTCACCTTCAAAAATGTCCCCGCCTTTGCAGTGTACTTGGATTTGAAAGTGGAAGTGCCGCACCTCGGCACAGTGACTGTGGATGTGGCTTGGGGTGGAATGTTTTACGCAATTGCAGACGCTTCGCAATTTAACTTACAGTTGACTCCCGATGAGGGAAAGGACATTACCCGAATCACTGAAATGATAAAGACTGCAACCGCGGAACAATATCCTGTCTCGCATCCAGAGAATCCAGAAATCATGGGACCCACCATCGGTCAACTTTCTGCGCCGCCAACCAACACAAAAGCGCATCGAAAAAATGTGGTGACCGTTTCAACGGGAAAACTCGATTGGGACAAACCATCCACGTGGACAGGCGTGATCGACCGCTCACCTTGCGGCACAGGCACATGCGCGAAGATGGCTGTGTTGCATGCAAAAGGTCAACTTGGATTAAATCAAGATTTTTATCACGAAGGAATTCTCGGCACATTATTCACAGGTCGTCTCATTCAAGAAACACAAGTCGGCATGTACAAAGCCGTTGTCCCCACCATCGGCGGCACGGCTTGGATCACTGGCATCAATCAATTTGTCGTTGACCCCAGCGATCCATTTCCAAATGGATTCACAGTTGGCGATATTTGGTAAATATCTGCGATTGAAATCGCGTCGACATTTGCGAAGTCCACCTGCGTGGACTCAGCCGACGAAGGTCGGCTTCGCAATGGTTGCCGCGACTTGAGTCGCAAACCATAAGAGATCATCATGCTCATTCTCACTCGCAAAGAAATCGAAAAACTTCTCGACCCGCAGGAACTTCTCACCGCGCTCGAAGAAGGCTTCAAAGCATTAAGCGCGGGCCAACTCAACGTCCCGCCGCGCAACCAGGCTATTGCGCCCAAAGGCATTTTGGTTGGCATGCCTGCCTACATGCCTAATAAACTCATGTCGGTCAAACTCGTCAGCGTGTTTCACGAAAATATCCCCGCGCATCAAGCCGTCATTACCCTCTTTAATTCCAACACAGGCACGCCCATCGCCTTCATGGACGGCGAATACATCACTGCCATGCGAACTGCCGCAGGTGCAATTCTTTCCATCAAGATGCTTGCACGCAAAGACATCAAGACGCTTGCGATTATTGGCGCAGGAGTTTTAGGCGAGGCCCATTTAAAAATGACTGGGACATTGAGCGGCATCGAAAAGATTTGGATCGCTTCGAGGGATATTTCCAAAGCCCAGGCATTGACTCCCCGCGCATCAAACGCCCTTGTAGCTGATTCTGTTCAACAAGCAGTTTCTCAAGCTGACGTGATTTGCCTCTGCACCTCATCTATTGAGCCAGTCATCAAAGCTGAATGGTTGAAAGAAGGCGTTCATGTTTCGTCTGTTGGATATCGTCCGCCAGGCGGAGAATTACCACGCGGCCTGATTGAGAACAGCCATCTATTTGTGGAATCCAAAGTCGCATTCAATGACCCGCCTGTTGGCTGTCCAGAATTGCAGGGGTTGGACGCGAGTTTCGGAACCGAGCTTGGAGAAGTTTTATTGAATCAAAAACCTGGCCGAAGAAACGAACAGGAGACTACGATATACAAATCCATGGGACACGCCATGGAAGACCTAGTCGCTGCGAATTTGGTGTATGAAAAAGCATTGGAACAAGGGCTTGGGAAGATGGTTGAGTTGTAAACTGTACCGCGCCATTCAAGTAGCTTTGCCAGAGAAAGGCGACATGAATTTCGCGGTACACCAAAGGGTTTTTGTTTTAGCACCTGCTAAAAACTCTGGTGGTTTTCTTATTTTAGTGGCTTGTTCAAAAGCATAAGCAAGTTTTATCAACATTGACTCCTGCCATGCTTTTGCAAAGAATGAAATCCCAACAGGCAACCCGAGGATATATCCCGCCGGCACAGTAATATGCGGATACCCTGCCACTGCCGCAGGGGAGGTGCTTTCCATATCCCAATTGATCGCATCGCCATTCACCAAGTCTATCATCCACGAAGGCCCGCCCGAGGGGACAATGATGGCGTCAAGTTTATATTTTTTCATCGTGGCGTCAATGCCATTCTTGCGGGTGAGGAATAAATTCTTTGCAAGCGCTTCGCGATATTTTTTATCGCGCAAACCTGCTTTCTCTTGAGCAATCAGCATATGTTCCTGGCCAAAATATTGCAGCACGCGCTCTTTGTTTTCTTCATTGAACTTGATCACATCTGCCATTGACTTCACACGCGCATTCGCTTTGGCAAGATATTTATTCAGATCAGCTTTGAACTCATAATGTAAGACATCAGTTTCGGTCTTTCCAAATTTATTGAAATTCTGGACGTTGGCAGGATCAATGATGATTGCGCCCAATTGCTTCATCACATCAATGCAGGCTTCAAATATTTTAACAATGCGCGTGTCACTGCCAGCCATATTTCTTGCAACGCCAATTCGCACACCTTTGAGTCCGTTCACATCCAGGAATTTTGTGTAATCTGATAAACGATGCTTCGCACTAGCCTTCGTAGCTGAGTCTTGCGCGTCGACACCTGTCATGGCGCCGAGCAGAATCGCAGCATCGGCAACTGTCCGCGCCATGGGACCCGGTGTGTCCTGACTGTGCGCGATGGGAATAATTCCGCTTCTGCTTAGTAATCCCAAGGTGGGTTTGATTCCTACAATTCCGTTCGTCTGCGCGGGGCAGATGATGGAACCGTCGGTTTCGGTCCCAACCGCAGCCGCGGATAAATTTGCTGCAACAGCCGCACCAGAACCAGAGGATGAGCCACATGCAGAGCGATCCAGTGCGTAGGGATTGTGAGTCAAGCCTCCGCGCGATGACCATCCGCTGATTGATTTTTTACCGCGAAAATTTGCCCACTCACTTAAATTCGTTTTTCCAAAAATGACCGCGCCTGCCTTCCTCAATTGCTTTACTATGAAAGCGTCACGCGATGGGATGTTTCCTTCCATTGCCAATGACCCCGCTGTGGTTTGCATTCGATCATGCGTATCGATGTTGTCTTTAAGTAGGATGGGAATGCCGTGCAGTGGACTCCGCACCTTGCCAGCTCGCCGCTCCTCGTCGAGGGTTGAAGCGATTGTTAGGGCGTCAGGATTCGTTTCGAGGACAGAGTTCAAGCGCGGGCCGTTCCTGTCGATTGAATCGATCCGCTCTAAAAACAATTCGGCGAGCTGACGCGCGGTCAACTCGCCTGATGTCATTTTTTCCTGATATTCGGAGATGCTTTGCTCCCGCATATCAACGCCCGCCACCAGTGATGTAATGCTCAAGATGAGAGATCATGAACTTTTGCACGTCCACCACATCCTTAAGTACATCGCGGACGGAGATAAGGCCAAGCAGTACATCGCCGTCAAAGACCGGCAGGTGGCGGACATTTTTATCGATCATCAGCGCCATGCATTCTTCAAGCTGCTGATCGGCCTCCACATAAATTACCTTCGAGGTCATGATCTCCCTAACCAGCGTGCCCCTGGCGGTTTTGCCTTCCAAGTCCACCTTGCGCACGCAGTCCCGTTCGGACAGAATCCCCTCCACTTTCTTATCGGCGCTCACCACCATCAACGCGCCCGTGTTATGTTTTGCCATAATCGCAAGCGCGTCATAAACAGTTATATTGGAGGACACGGAAAATACTTCGCCTCCCTTCCTACGGATCATATCGCGCACTGTGGACATATGCATCTCCTGATCTATTTTTGTCGAAGTATAGGCAATAATTGAAATACTGGCAAGCGGAATTATCTGGATTAATCCAACGTTGTCCGATTTCGCCCACTGTCATTTATCAAAATGTAGAACAGCGAGATTGCCATCAAAGGAATGCGCGAGATGCTCCGGGATATGACGCCAGCGTATCGGCAATTTAGAATCGAGAATTGATGATCGGCGTTAGCTATCTGAGATCAATGATTTTAACTGCTGAATGTGTTCCGGCGTGGTTCCACAACATCCCCCGATTATTTTGGCAGGCCAGTGGATCGCGTGTTCACAATAAGCTTTTGGGTTTTCAGAATCCGTATTGACCCAGCCAACTTTTTCATCGGCATAGCCAATGTTGCCGTAAGCGATCAATGGAAAATCTTGGCCGCACACGGCTTGAAGTTCAGCAAGAGGTTTGCCGAGGTTGGGAGTTGGTCCGCAGTTGACCCCTATTACAGAAATCCCCAGAGGAAGTATTTCACGAGCGGCATCAGCTACCGTTTCACCTGACAAGAGTTTCCCGTCTTTATTGCAGACAAAACTAACAACAACAGGTGTGCCCGTCATCGTGGCAAGTTTCGCCATGATGACGGCTTCTCGAATTGTATTAATGGTTTCGATGAGAATTAAGTCCACATCGCATTCGACTAGATGATGAATGCGCTCCGAGTGTTCAGCGCGCACTTCATCATCAGGCGGGACGAGATCGGGCCGATAGCAATCTTCGAGTGTGGAGATTGAACCTGCGATAAAGCGCGGCTTATCTGATGGCACATGTGCAATTGCGGCGCGGGCAATATCCACGGCGCGGCGTGTGAATTCAAGAGCTTGATCCGCATTCCCACTGGGAGCCAATGCGCGGCGATGGGTACGGAATGTATTCGTGGTGATAATGTCTGCGCCTGCGCGAAGATAATCTTCGTGGATTTGTTGTAGAATTTTTGAGTCATGAGCATTCATCAAGGCATTGGCTGACCAGAGCGGTAAACCGGTGTCCACACCGCGACGGTTCAATTCTGTTCCTGTTGCGCCGTCCAGGATGAGTTTGTGAGGCTGGGAAAGAAAAGAGAGAAAGGTCATTAGGAAATCAGGATTTCAAATCTGAGGCATCCATGACATGGCGAAACTGATATCGGATTAAAATCGCATCGATTACTTTTGCATTTTCAGGCGAAATATCGAGAAACTCAAAGCCAATATTAAAATACTGCGGAGACTCATCCTGTCGGCACCATGCAACGCGCGCTGAAATGACTATCTTCAAAATGTGGGACTCAGACTGGTCCTGAGGGAATTCAATGCCAAGTGCAAGATGCTTATTGATCTCCACTGGCTTTTCACCGATCACCATTACCCCCAGCGGATTTAAATCTCCAATGTAACCGATCAATGTTTTATGAAGCAGATCATATACAGGCGTAAAGGCGACCAATTTTTTACGGGATTCTTTTCTTTGGTTATTCATGGAAACATCCTCTTTAGCAATAATTCCTATATTAACACGACTTCCACAACTTCACCTGCGCTTAACCCAGTTGCGTCGGACCCAATACGTAAGAGTCCATCAGCGGAGGCGAGGGTGAAGATGAGGTTGGATTTGCCAAAGATAGGGTCAGCGCCATAATTGACGATTGACGATTGACGATTGGCGCTTAGTTTCACAGGCCACCAATCCTCCCGTCCCGCTTGTGATGGAAGGTTGACAGTTAGTTTTGCCATCACGGTTGCTTTAGGTTTCGGCAACGCGCTCAATAATTTTTCAATGACCGGCACGACGAATAAATATCCGTTCACCAATGCGCTGACCGGGTTACCGGGCAGGCCGATCACGGCTTTGCCGTTGCACACCCCTAAAATTGTTGGCTTGCCAGGGCGCGTGTTGATTCCATGCACGAGTACGCCGGGTTCGCCTAGTGTGCGGATCACGTCGGCGGTCATGTCTCTTGTGGATGCGGAGGAGCCTGCGGTGATGATGACCAAGTCACATTCGGATAACGCCTTCGCCGCCGCTTCTTTCAGAACCTCGAAGCTGTCACTAAAAATCCCATAGCGGATTGCCTCGCCTCCGCTTTTTTCGACAAGCGCGCCAAGCGTGTACGAATTAATATCACGGACTTGTCCTGGGCGTGGCATTTGACTTGGGTCAATGACCTCGTCACCTGTTGAGATCAATCCGACGCGCGGCTTTTTTGCGACATTGATGGATGTAAATCCCAACGCCATTAATCCACCAATTTCAGCAGGGCGGATCTGTGTACCTTTGGGAATGACCAATTGATTCTGGGCAACATCTTCGCCGATACGAATGACGTTCTCCCCATCGGCTACAGATTTGAAGATTTCGATTTCTGGGCGGGGTGACCCCGCCCCTACAAATTGTGTATATTCGATCATGACAGCCGCGTCCGCGCCGTTGGGAAGCATGCCTCCGGTGTGGATTAATGCACATTGACCTGCGCCAATTTCAAAAGAGGGCGTATCACCCATTGGCACTTCGCCGATCAATGTGAGATATGCGGGGAGTGAGTCACTCGCACCGAAAGTATCCTTTGCGCGGACGGCATATCCGTCTACAGTGGTGCGAGGAAAATCAGGCAATGGATGCGGCGCGAATATGTCAGACGCGGTGAAGCGGCCCAAAGATGAGATCCCGTCAATTGATTCAGAATCAAGCTTGCCCTGAGTTTGATCGAAGGGTATCGGCGAAGCGAGATGCGAGAGCAGCAGCATCCGCGCATCATC
>JBBSCM010000134.1:0-10319 GCA_038250295.1 Anaerolineales bacterium
AGTCCCTGCCAGTTGATGAGGACTTTTGATTCGTGCACCAGCGAACTTGTGCTGTGGGAGGGATTATTTTAGTTGATTCTCAATTGCCATAATCACTTCGCTTCTCAATTCACCCAAGCGCTTTTTCAGCTTGCTTGATTTTGAGTTGGTGATGAAGGCGTTGGCTGGCATGATGTTTTACCAAACAGGTGGATGTTCCCCTGCTTCAACGAGAATACGGCGCAAATTGACCAATCCTAAACGATTGATTTGCAGTTTTTCCACAGCCGCCCGCCCGATGGGAGTTAATCCCAGAATGAGCGTGCCATCATCGCTCCACGCGAAATGCCCTCCCCAAATGTGTTGACGCGGATGAAAGAGGGGAACAGCGGATTGGCTGACGGGGTCAAGCGCCTCGACACTTGTGTACTTGCGGTTGTTACATCCCTGGCAGGCAAAGGCGAGATTGTTCAAATCGTTTGAACCGCCTTTCGAGATCGGGATGATATGTTCAACCGAAAAAGGATCGGGAGAATATTGTTCCTGTGAGTGGCAATATTCACAACAGCCTTTTGCGCGTTCCACCACGCGAGCGCGCTGGCTCGATGAGATGCGCGGCTCAGGCATGAGCGGAGGACAGTCCGAGGGTTTCCGCCAGCGCAGGCACGCTGGTCTTGCGTAAACGCGCCAGCTCTGCTACGGCTTTCATGCGGCGGGCATTGGCTTCTTCGATCTGGTCGGATAAGTGGATCAATTCTGCCTGCTCATCCGTGCTCAATGTTTCTGAGTCTCGTTTTGCCAGTAGAAGTTGGTAACGTTCCCATGCAATGGCGGTCAGGCTGGAATTGATCTTTTTTAGTAATTTACTTTCCTCGGGTGATAAGCGCGCAGGCGCGGTCTGGCTTTCCAGTTCCTTTTGCAACAGGCGCATAATGTAAGTGTCTGGTGTGAGCCCCATTTGACTTGCCACTTTCTTTAATCGGCGCTCCAGTTCGGAATTTACGTTTAAATGAATGGTCATTTCTACCTCCGCAATAATTATAACTGTAAGTCGAAATTAATTTCGACTTTACAAATCCTGGCTTACAAATGTGAACTTCCAATCTTCCCAGTTTTCCACCAGCCCCGCTTTGACAGGATTATTCGCGATATACCAGGCAATCCTTTCATATTCTTTTTGATTCCGCACAACATGGTCGTAACTTTCGTGATGCCAGAAAGCGCCGCTTCGTCCCAACTCTTGATTACAGTAGCGCGCGCTTCGACCTTTCAATAATTTGAGCATGTCTGCCAGCGAACTTGTTCTGTGGGGGGAGGCTGGTCAAGTTGAAATGATATTACCAAATTTCCCCGACTGTTTTTGATAGTGCTTCGCGAATTACGGTGTCATCCAATCTGAACTCATTATTTTGCAGAGCGCGCAAAACCTGTGCGGCAGATTCAATCAAGCCATGTTGTTTTGCCAGGATGACAACGGATAATGTGCCTGTAAGCCTAATGGACAAACTGCGCGCGCAACGACGTGCTGTGCCGTCATCCAAAATTGCCGCCCAATCAGGCGCGGACAAGGCATATGATAAAACAGCAGTTTCGCCTTTGCCTAAATCCCACGCCAAAATTTCTGGCGAGGGCGAGGTGTGTTTCAATGATCTCAAATAAACCGTTTTCCACTGCTGTACGGGCTGGGTCACCTTTGGGAGCGTTTAATAACTCTTCTTTTACTGCCTCTGGAGTGACTGCTTTTTGCGGCAATCCTGTTATTAACTCAACCAGATCCTACACGCCCCAAGGCAATGACGGGTGATGAGTTGACAATCCAATTTTCAGCGATGAGTGATTTCTGCGACGATTTCATCGGCGGTGTATTGGAAAGGTGAGACTTTGAAATGATTAAGCGCGTTCATAAACTCGGCGCGTGACAGTCCTGCGATCTCTGCCCCTTTGCTTTGCGAGACAACGCCTGTTTCATACCACTTGACTGCCGCCGCGACTCGCATTTCGCGCACGAAACCTTCAGGGTCCGTGCGTAAGGCGGAAAATATCTCACGCGGTAACTCTATGGATATTTGTACCATTGTCATATCTGCCTCCACTGTTATTATAATGCATAGAAGTTAGATGAAATAAAAAACTCCCCGCACCAGCGAACTTGCGCTGTGGGGGAGGCTGGGTTGGATAAAAGGTTTACAAAATTCCAGACCCTAAAGGTTTCTTCCGTCAATCTTCGTCACGTCTGGCAGGAGAGTCTTGCATATGAAGACGACTGATAGCCGAGAAAACCTTTAGGGTCTGCGTTTGCAGAGTAATCGCCATTATGCCAATGTCGTTGCAAGGAGGGTGCTCTCCCCGATACCATTCCGAATTCTCTTATCGGGACGAAGCAACCTCCTGTTACGAGGGGATTGCTCACCTGCCCTGGCGGGTGGTGCCAGGGTCGCCATCTCGCCGTTTGAGGCTCGGGGCTCGCAATGACATAAATGAAAACCCGCCTCATTACGAGACGGGTTTCTGTTCTGACTACTGATGGTCTCGATACGCCCTTCGCACACCGTCCTGCGTTCGGCGCAGGGAAGAACGCTCAGGGCTACTCGACCATCAACTCTCCACTTTCTACTTCCTAAACTTCTTCTCCACTTCCATCACCACAAACACGATCATTCCACTTGCCACCGCAATAAACAGGTTATATCCACTCAATGGGATGACTTCAAAGAATTTGCTTAAGAAGGGGATGTATAACACCATCAACTGCAAAACCACCACCAAAGCCGCCATGCCAGCCAGTAATGGATTACTCATCAATCCCATTTTGAAAAGCGAATCTTTATTGGAACGCGAAGCCAGCGCTTGAAAAATCTGCATGAACGCGAGCGAGGTAAAGATCATGGTCTGCCATTCGGGGCGGCCTGTGAAGAAATACCAGGAGCCAAGTCCGAGGGCGAGCGCGCCGATTAGCAGGCCAACCCAAACGGTTTGAGCCCCTGCGCCGCGAGAGAAGACGCCTTCCTTTGGAGAATAGGGAGCGCGCTTCATCGTATCCGCTTCGGGCTTTTCCACGCCCATGCCGAGTCCCAGCAAGCCATCGGTTAGTAAGTTGAGCCAGAGCAATTGCAAAGGTAATAACGGCAGGGGCTTTCCTAAAAATGGCGCGATCAACATCACCAATACTTTGCCGATATTTCCAGCCACGCTAAAACGCACAAACTTGCGGATGTTATCGTAGATGGTGCGGCCTTCTCTTACTGCCGCCACGATGGTCGCAAAGTTATCGTCCAGTAAAACAAGGTCAGAGGCTTCCTTGGATACGTCCGTGCCGGTGATGCCCATCGCCACGCCGATATCCGCTTTGCGAAGCGCGGGCGCATCGTTCACGCCGTCACCTGTCATTGAAACGATGTGACCGTTTTCCTGCAATGCCTGCACGATCCTCAGTTTATGTTCAGGCGCAACTCTTGCAAATACATTTACCTCTTCAACCACATTTTTCAATTCATCGAAGGTCAGGTTTTCAATCTCAACGCCAGTCAATGCGCGGCTATTTTCTGTAATGCCCAACTGACGCGCAATTTCAATCGCGGTCAGCGGGTGATCGCCTGTGATCATTACAGGGCGGATTCCTGCCGCGCGGCAGACTGCCACTGCATCTTTTACTTCGGCACGCGGCGGGTCGATCATGCCAAACAAGCCGACGAGGGTCAGGCCTTGTTCAAGGTCCATTTGAATGACTTGAGGAATAGAGTCAAATAATCGGAAGGCGACGCCGAGCACGCGCATACCTTTCTTTGCCAGACGTTCATTCGACGCCTCGATCTTGGACCTCCAGCCTGCATCCAACAATTGAGCCTGACCTTCCACCCAGACATGAGTCGTCACATCCAGGAGTCCGTCCACGCTGCCTTTGGTGAAGGCGATATATCTACGGGCGCCCACTTCCAAACCTGCGAGCACGGCGGGATCATAGCGTTCCAAATGATGGACTGTGGTCATGCGTTTGCGTTCCGAGTCAAATGGGAGTTCTGCCGCGCGCGGGAAGGATGAATCCAATGATGATTTCCAATATCCCATTTTTGCGGCTGCGACAACCATCGCCCCTTCGGTTGGGTCGCCGAGGGTGTGGTAGCGGTCATCGCCAATGTCAACAAGTTTTGCGTCGTTACATAATGCGCCGCCAATCGCCGCCAGCGACAGGGATGATTGGACCGGCGTGCCCAGCCCGCGGGTGGTGCGAAGCGTGCCGTCGCGATCCACTTCTTCCGATAGATCGAGAGCATGATCGGCCACATCCAATATGACAACGGTCATCCTGTTTTCTGTTAAGGTGCCAGTTTTATCGGAGCAGATCACGGTCACCGAGCCAAGTGTTTCCACAGCGGGTAATTTGCGGATCAGTGCGTTGCGCTGCAGCATACGTTGTGCGCCGAGGGCCAGCGTGACGGTGACCACTGCGGGCAGGCCTTCGGGCACGATGGCGACGGCAACACTGACCGCTGTGAGCAGCATGTGACGAAGTTCATCGCCGCGCATGAGACCCAGCACAAAAATGAGCGCGGCAATGCCCACGCCAATCAGCGCGAGATTTTTTCCAAGCGCATCCAGCCGCCGTTGAAGCGGAGTGTTTTCCTGTTTGACTTGTTGAATGAGATCGGCGATCTTGCCGAGTTCGGTTTGCATGCCTGTGGCAATGACCAGCGCGAGGCCGCGTCCCTGGGTGACAATGGTTCCCATATATGCCATGTTGCGGCGGTCACCGAGAGGAAGTGCTTCACCGGAAAGTGTGGCGGTATGTTTTTCGATGGCCTCCGATTCGCCGGTAAGCGCGGCTTCCTGAAGGCGAAGATTTACAGCTTCGAGCAAGCGCAGATCCGCGGGGATGACATTGCCTGTTTCAAGTTGAATGATATCGCCGGGCACAAGACCGCGCGCGGAGAGTTCCTGTAATTTCCCATCACGCAGCACGCGCACATTCGGCACTGACATTTTCTTGAGCGCGGCGATGGCTTTTTCGGCGCGATATTCCTGGCTAAAGCCAAGCAGGGCATATAACGCAACGATGGAAAGGATCGCGATGGTGTTTTTTGTATCACCTAATAAACCCGCTGCAACTGCCGCGGCGATGAGGATGAGTACCATCGTGGCGGTGAGCTGCTCCCATAGAATCTGCCAGGGCTTGCGTCCGCCGCGTTCGATGAGTTCATTGTGACCGTATTGCGCGATGCGCGCAGAGGCTTCAGATTCAGAGAGTCCGTTTTGTTGATCTGCGTTTAGGTTTGAAAGACTTTCTTGTATGCCTGTAAGATGCCAATTCATGATTTATTATCCAATTTATTTTTATTTGTACGGGTGTATATCCACGCCAGTGACGGCAGGTGGGCGCGATAATGATAAGTCAGGTATGCGCCGATTATAAACATGCCCAACGATAGCGCCAGTGGGAGATGCTGCTTGATAAAGTTGCTGACCAGTATCCATTCATGTCCAAGGATGTAGCCCGCGCCGATGAGAAGTGTACACCAAATATAAGCGCCGATAAATGTTGCAATAAAGAATTTTGGGAAGGGTATCCTCGCCAGTCCCGCCGGGATGCTGATGAATGTACGTACGCCGGGAATGACACGCCCGATCAATACCAGCCCTATGCCCGATTTATGCATCTGGTCTTCCGCTTTGTCGATCATGGCCAGATCCATGCGGAATATTTTTGCAAATTTTTCGATGATTGGGCGTCCGCCAATGCGTGCCACCCAATAAGTGATGGATGCGCCGATTGCGCTGCCCAGCCCTGCGTATAATCCTGCAAGTAGAATGAAGCTTGGGGTGATGCCATGCCGTTCGATCAACATCCAACCGGCAAAGGCGAGGATGATCTCGCTGGGCGTGATGCCTGTGGCGTTCTCAAAGATCATCAAACCGAACACACCTGCCCAGCCAAATTCATCAAAGATCACCTGCAGAGAGGTCAGGATCATCGTTTCCAATTTTTCAAGCATGTTTATCACCTCTAAGGTTCAGGCGAAAGTCCTAAATAAAAAGACCATCGCCAAAGATTGACGATGGTCTTGCCGTTTACAGAACAGCCGGGAAATGGTTTCCGTATTGACGGCTGTACATCCCAAATTATTGGGTGGCTACTCCCCATCGGAGTAAGAATTAGTACTCACCTTACGCAGTTTTGCCTGCTCATATACTGTACCGCGACATTTATGTCGCCTTTCACTCAAGAGCGACATAAATGTCGCGGTACCTATGTAGGCTGAAACCGAATCGCGTAAGGTGAATTAGTATACAGAAGAAGAAGGGAATTGTGGGTGAGAATCCTCTTATTTTTTATACGTCATTGTTTTGGTCGGAACGCTCCTCCTTGCAATGACGAAAAACTATATTGAAACCATCACCCGTGATGCCTTCAATGCGGAGCGGATCATCAAATACTCTGAAATATTTTCAGCGGTGACAATGCCCACCAGTTGTCCCGCGTGTGTGACAGGCAGGGCAGGCAAGCCTGATTCCTGAATACGCATGAAGGCGCTTTCCACCATCTCGTACGAATCCACTTCGGGCAGATCCTTTTTCATCACGGCTGAAATGGCGATGCCTTCTCCATGCTGGGTGAGCGCTTTGAGAAACTCGTCGCGGGTGACGATGCCCACGACACGGTCGTTATCGATCACGGGGAAATCATGCTGTGAGCCAGCCAGCAGTAACTGTGACATGCGCGAGAGCGGGTCACGCGGGGAAAGACTCTGGTACTCTGTGAGCATGGCGCGGCCAACGGGAATTCCACTGATGGCGTTTTTCATTTGTGTCATGCCTGCTTCCTGTGAAGCGCCGATCCAAATAAAGAAGGCGATGAAGAGCAGGAAGGCATTGCCAAACAAGCCGACCAGACCAAACAACAATGCCATGCCCTGACCAATTGTCGCGGCGATTTGCGTGGCGCGGACGTAGTCCATGCGCATGGCGAGCAGGGCGCGCAGTACACGTCCACCGTCCATGGGGAAGGCTGGGATGAGGTTAAACAGTACCAGTGACACGTTGACCAGCATCAGACGTTCGAGAAAACTGCCCGAGGCAATGGTCAACTCACCAAGCGGGACCAGGTTTGAGGTTAAGAAAAGATACGCGAAGAGTGCCGCAGCGATGACCACGTTTACAGCGGGTCCCATCAACGCGACCCACAATTCTTCAATCGGCTTCTCTGGCATACGCTCCAGACGAGCCACGCCGCCGATGGGGTAGATCGTGATGTCGCGAGTCTTGATGCCATACTTGCGAGCCGTGAGAGCGTGACCGTATTCATGCAGGATCACACAGGCGAAGAGCGCGAGGATAAAAAGAACGCCGCTGAAAACTTCGCCCCAATTTTGATTTTCAAGCCAGTGACTATAGCCAACCCATGTGATTAATAGCAGGAAGGTGGCGTGAACATAAACATCAATGCCTGCAAATTTTCCTAATTTCCATTGCCATTTCATTTTTTCAACTCCTTTGAAGCTAAATTGATTTTACAGGGAATTTATTAGAAAAACGTTATAAATACTCTCTCAGAAACTATCAGAATCAAAAAGACCTCCGAGTTCTTCACCCATAGGGTGCTACGCAAGAACTCGGAGGTCTGGACGGTTACTTTACTTGATCAATCCCAGCTTTTTGCCTGCCTCACCGATCACATCCATGGCGCGCTCGATCTCGCTCGGCTCATGCGCCGCGGTGACAGTGGCACGCAGACGCGCCAATCCTTCTGGAACAGCGGGCGAAGCGACGGGTAAAACAAACACATCGTTGTGCTGGCATTCGCGGGTCATGGCAAATGCCACATCGTCCTGTCCGCATAAAACTGGGACAATTGCTGTCTCGGTCAACATGGTATCGAAGCCCATGCCTTTGAGTCCACCGATAAATTGTTTGGTATTTTGATTCAAGCGTTCAATGCGCCACGGCTCGTCCAAAATTACTTTGAAGGCTTCATTCGCAGCAGCAGCTTGCGCCGGCGGCAATGCGGCTGAAAACATGTAGGCGCGGCTTAAATGACTCAGATAGGTGACAATCTCCTTGTTTGCCGCCACGTATCCGCCGACGGAAGGAATGGTCTTGCTCAACGTGCCCATCTTGATGTCGATCACATCGCCAAGACCAAAATGCTCCTCAATACCGGTGCCGGTCTTTCCCAGAACACCTACAGAATGCGCTTCATCGATCATGAGCCAGGCGTTATATTTCTTCGTCAACTCAAGCACCTTCGGCAGATCGATAATGTCGCCGTCCATACTGAACACAGAGTCGGCGACTACCATTTTGGCAACATCCGCGGGCGCGTTCTTGAGCAAGCCTTCGAGGTGCTCCATGTCGTTATGCCTGAAACGACGGAACTCCGCGTTAGACATCAAGCAGCCGTCCACGATGGAGGCGTGGTTCAATTTATCTGAAAACACGTAATCGCCGCGCCCCATCAACCCTGAGATGACAGTCAGGTTGGTAACATATCCTGACGAATAGGTAACCGCAGCTTCGGCGTGCTTAAAATTCGCAATCGTCTCTTCAAGTTCCTTGTGGATCGTCAACGTGCCAGCCAGCAAACGCACGCCATTGGTGCCCGTGCCGAATTTATCAACAGCTTTTTTCGCAGCTTCGTTAATGCGCGGGTGACCGACCAGGCCGAGATAACTGTAAGAGGCGTACATGCCCATTTCACGCCCGCGTACGAGTACTTTGCAGCCAGGTAAAATCTCTTCCACGGGCGTGTTGAGATAGTACAGATCGTTCGCTTTTAGCCCTGCAACCCGCTCGGTAAGCGCCCTGATGCGACGGGTTACAGAGTCATTGGTATTATTGAAATCCATGGAATGCCTCCGAAATTAGAATATTGTAAGTTTAGTCTAGGGGTATGGTTCTGTCTACTGCCAAGGCAGTGCTATGCAGCAGAATAAAAATCACCCGCCTGCCAGTTTTTTCAACTCGTTTTCGTCAATAATTTTTACACCCAGTGACTGCGCCTTATCCAATTTTGAGCCTGCGTTTTCACCCAGCACCAGATAGCTGGTCTTCTTGCTGATGCTATCGGTCACCTTGCCGCCATGAGACTCAATAAAAGCCTTGGCATCGTCCCGCGAGAAACTGGGGAGCGTCCCTGTGATGACAAAGGTGAGATCTGCAAATTTATCCGACTGATTATTACTGACAGCCGATTTTCCACCTTGAGGCCACACACCAGCTGACTTTAATTTTTTCAAAACCTGTCGGTTGAAGGGAACTGAGAACCAATCCACAATGGATTCGGCAATGTTCGGGCCAAGTCCCCCGATTTGCATTAGATCATCAACTTTTGCTTTTGCCAACTCGTCCAAATTGACAAAATTTTGTGACAAATCTCTTGCCATCACTTCCCCAACGCCATGAATACCAAGCGCTGTGATCAAGCGGCTTAAGGGTTGACTCTTTGAATTCGTTATGGATAACAGCAAATTATCGGCGATCTTGCCTGGCGGTTCGGTTTTGGTTTTTCTTTCCTTCTTTGTCACCGCATCAAGGATATCGGCACGCTTCAAGGTGTAAATATCCGCCACATCCTTGATCTTGCCAGTTTCGATCAACTTCTCGACAATTTTTATCCCGAGTCCCACAATATCCATGGAGCCGCGCGAGACGAAGTGCTCTATGTTTCGCAACAACTGCGCGGGACAGGCGGCATTGACACAATACCATGCCACCTCGCCTTCGAGATGTTCAACAGGTTGTCCGCACGTGGGGCAGGTCCCCGGTGGTTTGTATTTTCTTTCTTTTCCAGAGCGCGCGTCTACAACGGGACCGATAATATATGGAATCACTTCGCCGGCGCGTTTGACCAGCACCCGGTCTTTCACACGAATATCCTTTTCTGCGATGAAATCAAAATTATGTAATGTGGCGCGTTCCACTACCACGCCGCCGATTTCAACAGGCTCAAGGATGGCATACGGAGTCAATACGCCAGTGCGGCCAACTGCAACACCGATGTCATTTAATGTGGTGGTTACTTCACGCGCCGGGAATTTGAACGCAATCGCGCCGCGCGGATCTTTTCCCGCGAAACCCAAGTCAGCGGCCAGGGTCAAGTCGTCAATTTTGATAACGATGCCGTCTGCTTCATAAGGTAATTTGTCGCGGCCCTCATTCCATGTTTCGGTATAAGCAATCGCGGATTCGAGGTCGTTAAAGCGTTTGGCAATATCGGTGACAGGGAATCCCAATGCTTTGAGATATTCCAATATTTCCCATTGTGAAGTGGGAACTTTCCCGCCTTCAGAATGGACGATCTGATAGACCAGCAAAGTCAATGGACGGGAGGCAGTCAACTGCGGATCAAG
>JBBSCM010000135.1:0-10180 GCA_038250295.1 Anaerolineales bacterium
ACAGCCCACGGGGAGGCATATTGCGGTGATTCATTGGTATTGCTTAAAGAGCTTCCTAATGAAAGTATTGATTTAGTATTGACCAGTCCACCTTTTGCGTTACAACGTCAAAAAGAATATGGAAATTTAGATCAAGAAGCTTACGTAGATTGGCTTTTGCAATTCACGATAGAAGTAAAGCGAGTTTTGAAAAATACAGGAAGTTTTGTTATTGATTTAGGAGGGGCATATCTAAAAAGCAGGCCTATACGATCATTATATAATTACCGAGTTTTAATTAGACTATGCGACGAACAAGGATGGAATCTGGCAGAGGAATTCTTTTGGTATAACCCCGCAAAATTACCCTCTCCAATTGAATGGGTTAACAAACGAAAAATCCGTGCAAAAGATGCAGTAAATACTGTTTGGTGGCTTTCTAAAAGCGATTTCCCAAAAGCAAATATTAGTCATGTCTTAGCACCATATTCCGACAGAATGAAAAAACTTCTTGAAGACAGTGAAAAATATTATTTGCCAAAAGGCAGGCCCTCAGGTCATCAAATAAGTGGCGGATTCTCCCGTAACAATGGAGGAGCCATTCCGTCAAATTTGCTGCAAATACCCAATACAGAAAGTAATTCGCAATATCTTCGCTATTGTAAAATCGCAGGTATTCAGGGACATCCTGCAAGATTTCCCGAAAAATTACCTGAATTTTTTATTAATTTTTTAACGGAGAGAGACGATTTAGTTCTTGATATTTTTGCCGGGTCGAACACAACTGGAGCAGTCGCAGAAAAACTTGGCCGAAAATGGATGGCTTTTGAACAAGAAAAAAAATATTTAGCTGCCTCTGCCTTTCGATTTATTCCAAGTAATCAAGAAAAAACGCTCAAACCTCTTTTTGATAGCATATTAAAGCAAAATATTGATGGAATACAATTGGAGAATGCTTTCCAACTTCAACTATTTGAAAGTAGGCCAGAATACGGGAAAACAATATCGAAAAAAGATAAATCGCTAAAAAGTTTAAAAACATCAAATCTTAAGATTACTCCTAAAAAGCGGACAAAAAAGCTTGTAGTATAAATAGGAGAAAGGACAATTTCACATGGTCTACATTAATCTTCGTCTCAACGTTGTTGATTTCGACAAGTGGCTCACCGCCTTTCAAGGCTTCGAGTCCTATCGTAAGGAAAACGGTTCCACAGGCGCGAATCAGATATTTCATGATGTTGATGACCCCAACAATGTCACCCTCATTATGGAATGGGAGGATGCAGCCAAAGCGCAGGCCTTTCTGAACAATCCACAAACGAAAGCTAATATGGACGCGGCGGGTGTCACCGGGCGGCCAGCGGTGTTGGCAGTCCAGACGCAAGCGTAAATAAAATCCCCGCTTCACCAGCGGGGATTTTATTTACTTCAAGGAAGTTATTCCACGGCTTCACTGATCGTCAACTTGCTTTTATCCAGTAGTGAACCGATCTCAAAAACCGCGTCTGCAAGCGGTACATCTTCCACAATCGCCCATTCCTGGGCAAGCACTTCCTGCGCCATCCGCAGGAAAGACACGATTGACGTGTTCATTGGTTTGCGCGCGCAGTAGGCGGTCAGATCGCGCACCACCTCACATTGAGCGACAATTGTCCCCAGTTTTAAACGCGCCAATAAATTAGCCTGACGCAGGCGTGGATCCTCATCCAGAGGCGCCGGAGGGGACGCAAGGATTTCGCGGCAACGTGCAATCTGACGCTTCCCGGTCAATTTGCGCAATCCCAACGTTGGCAGGTCCAATGAAACCCACAAGGTACTTCCAGAGATGAAAATCTCGTAATACTGCCGTGTCACGCCCGGCTCGAATTCCCTCTCCGCCAGACTCACGACATGTCCCACCCCATGTTGTGGATGCACCACCTGATCGCCAATTTCAAATGCCATGCCTGACTCCTTTAGTCAACCGGGAACAGGTTAAAAAAAAGCCGTCCACCCATTGTAGGGTGGACGGCAATATAAGCGCGGTTAACCTGCTATAAGTTATAGTCATTATAACACAGCCAGTGTGTTCCTTTGTTTGTTAGTGTGCACGCAAAGGATGGGCTAATGAAGTCTTTCACCACAGAGATCACAGAGCTCACGGAGATTTTTAAGAGGTTTTTCTCAGTGTTCTCTGTGTACTCCGTGGTCAAATCTTTTGGCATGCCCACGAAATTAGACACTCCCCCAGAATTTATTGCCCCGCCTATGGGTGGAATACGTGTTACACTGAATGAGTAATAAATAACTGGATCTCTGTCGTACCACCTTGGCCACCGACCCTCTTATAGGGTTGCGGTCATTTTTTTTATTATCCAGCCGAGCTGGAGAAGGAAGCAATAAAATGGATACAAGAATTTATGTAGGAAACCTGCCCAAGTCCACCACACAGGCTGAAATCAACACCTTGTTCGCAACCGCTGGAACCGTCTCTTCGGTGGAACTCGTCATGGATAAGGGTACCGGTCTGTCCAAGGGCTTCGCCTTTGTGTCCATGCCTGAATCTGCTGAGGCAGACAAGGCCATCGGCATGTTCAATGCTTATGCCATGGGCACCAACACGCTCAAGGTCAATATCGCAAAGCCACGCGTCGAACCCGCATAATACAACAACAAAGCGCATCACAAACTCCCTCGTTCCGTTTGGAACGAGGGAGTTTTCTTATAGCCTTTGACAGACTCTCAATAGAATTTGCCAGTACTACTCTTGTATCCTTGAACCAGTTACAAGGAGGTACCACTATGAAAGTCATTTCCATTCTTTTGGCATTTATCAATTCACTCATTGGCGCATTGCTGATCCTTTCGTGCGTGTCTGCCGGCGAGGCTTTGGGATGGATCGCCTTTAAAACAGGCGCGGGAATTCTGGCGATCTACTTTGGCATCCTGACATTCAAAGACAGCATCCAGCCCATCCGCCAGAGCCGCATGTTGTTAAGCGGATTATTTCTCGTCACAATAGGTATATCTGCTTTTGCATGGGGAATTCACTGGTCCATTGTCAGCGGGGATATGAAGAACACAGTTCTGCTGGTTGGAGGCAGTTTATTTGTGCAAGGGCTAACATCTGTGTTAGGGATGGAGACAAACGAGAAGCTCGTGTAGAACAAATTCACAAAAAAATAACTGTGTCATTGCGAGGCGGGCACTTGCACTTACCGCCGAAGCAATCTCCAGCCATCTGGAGACTGCTTCGGCAAGAGCAACGCCTCGCAGTGACATTATTTAATTTCAACCAAATAAGTTGGGGTTTGATAGAATATCACTCATGACAACTTCAACAAACCCGACCAAGTTAATTGCAACAATTGCATATTACCTGTCCTTCATCATCATGGGCGCCACCACCGCCGCAAGCGGACCCAGCCTGCCGACTCTCGCCGAACACACATCCAGCGGACTGGATCGAATCAGCCTGATCTTTGTACTCGGTTCACTCGGCTACCTGATCGGCTCATATTTTGGCGGGCGCGCTTACGATCGTTTTCCCGGTCACAAAGTGATGTCTGGCGTCCTGCTGATCTTGGGGATTGCATCCATTTTCATTCCAATTTCGCAGACATTAAATGCACTTTTATTTTTCATGTTCCTAAGCGGAGTCGCAACCGGTGTATTGGATGTAGGCTGCAACACATTGCTGCTATGGACGCACGGCGAAAAGTCTGGTCCATTCCTGAATGGCTTGCATTTCTTCTTTGGAGTGGGTTCTTTCACTGCGCCACTATTGCTTGCAAAAGTTCTCTTGACCACAGGCAGCATTAATTGGATGTATTGGTCGTTTGCAATTACCTGCCTGCCAATTGCCGCCTGGCTTTGGCTGTTGCCGGAACCCTCTCATCAGATGCACAGCGATGAAAAAAAGAATGCGCCTCTGCCTGTAATCCCGGTCATGTTCTGCCTGCTGTTGTTTTTACTCTATGTCGGGCTTGAGCTCGGCTTCGGGAACTGGGTCTACACATACGCCTTAACACTCGGCCTGGGGACAACCATCACCGCAGCCTATCTGACTTCTGCATTTTGGGGTTCGTTCACCCTGGGCAGATTGCTGGGCGTCTGGGTATCCACACGCGCCCGTTCGCAAACCATCCTCTTTATAGACTTGCTGGGTTGCGCCATCAGCACGATCATCATCATGGCATGGAAAGATTCCAACCTTGCCTTATGGATTGGCACCATTGGGCTTGGCGTATCCATGGCATCCTTTTTCCCGACCATTTTTATGCTTGCAGGTGAAAGGATGGAGATTACAGGTACCATCACCGGCTGGTTCCTGGTTGGCTCAGGAGCGGGCAGTATGCTCCTGCCGTGGCTGATTGGACAGATATTCGCTTTTACAAGTCCAAAAGCAATGACTACAGTGCTGCTCGTTGATATCGTCGCGATCGTGATCGTTCTGTTCTTATTCCTAACTCAAAGAGCAGCGCTCATGCCAGAACCTACGGCAGAGTGACTCTTCATTATTCATGACCATGTAAGGAGGCCGCAATGACCGGATTTAGCTTGAAGAGATATCCGAATATCATCGTCACTGCTCTTGCTTTATTGCTTTCAATTTCCTGCACCGTATTCACACCCAAAGACAATAGCAATGCTACCAGCACACCCCTTCCTCTCATTACAGTCACACCGCCGCCACTCGAGCTCACGCCCACTTCATTACCAGCCAGTCTTAACGTCACAGGGCCATATATTCTCTTTGGCAGCGCGACTGGAATCTGGATTGCCAACCCCGACGGCAGTTTTCTCAAGAAAATCTCCGACCTGACAATTGATCTGCAAAACCTTCACCGCGCCATCTCTCCAAATGGGGATCGCCTGGCGCTGGTCGTGAGAAACGATCAAGGTCTTGATCTAATGGAAGTTAGAATTCCAAGCGGGGAAACGAAACTTATTACAAACTTGGTCAGCTATAGTGAGAATGAACTTGTTAACGACCCGCTTAGCACAAAAGCATTTGCTTCCTATGCAATATCAGGTTACTACGATAATGCCGCATGGCAGCCGGGGACTGGTCAGCTATTGGCCTTCGCTGGTGCAATCAACGCGCCAACTTCAGACCTATATGTATACGATACTCAAACTGAAAAAATCACGCAATTAACAGATGGCCTTTCTCATGCGATTGACCCGAACTGGTCACCGGACGGGAAATATATTTTGCATTATGGGGTAAGTTGGGTTCCCCCTTTCGGCGGCGCAATTGGCGGCGCCAACCAATTGGACGGTGTCTGGGCGGTACAAATCTCAGATGGAAAAGTGATCACACTTCCCAAACCAAAAAGCATCACCGATAATTTTGTCGGCTGGCAGGACGACTCACATTACATCACTTATGACAGCGACGATGAATGCTTTTCACAAAGCCTGCGCAGTGTGGATGTGGTCAGCGGTGAAACAACGCCGATCATGGATTATAGTTTTTATTACCAGATCGTCCAATCCCCGGAAAATAAATCCCTTCTATTTGCCGGGTCGGTTGGATGTGCGACTTCTCCCGGCGAGGGAATTTTTCTCCTGCCTGCGGGTCAATCGACTCCGATCAAGCTTGCTGACAAAAAAGCTTATGAAGTCAACTGGCTGATGGAGAGCCGCGTATTTCAAGCATATCCAGAAGCGCTTTTCTCATCTGATGGAAGCCTTCGCTATGACCCGCCAGTCTACGATAGCTCCTTTCAACCTGCCATCTCAAAAAACGGCTATCAAGCCTGGGAGGTGATTCAGAATCAACAGGGACGAGTCGAAGTCAAAACTCCCAATAACGAATGGCAAACGATTCTAAATGGACATGTAGATGAATTGATCTGGGATCCAATTACAGGGGAGACTCTGCTGATCGCTTTGGACGACGGTTCACTATATGCGGCATCATATCCTGACTTCACCCCGCGCCTGATGGGAAACATGGGCGGACCGGCAAGTCAAGCGATTTGGACGCCTTAGTTCTATATCAGCAGGCAGCTTAAACAAAGATATTATTTCTTTCCAAACACCAGTCCAGGAATCAGCATGGGGGTGGTATTCTTATAAATTGCATAGGCTTCGCCAAACTCACGTAGAAGTTTTCGTTCTTCGAAATAGGCGCCGATCAAAGTGTAGAGCGTTGCGCCAATATAAACCGTGAGTGAATTTTGTGAAACACTCGGTGATAACCAGATAAACAGCAAACTAAATGTATAAAGTGGATGCCGCACCACGCGATACAAGCCGCGTGTGACGAGCGCACCTGATTTCTGTTCCTCAAAGAGTTGACGCAAACCTACAAAGGACAAAGAGTCCGTTTGCAGGAAGGCGATGACCAGCATCACTGCCGAAAGTATTTGCCCGCCCAACATGATAAATTTCCACGGGGCAGGGACTTGATAAGCTGGTTGATCTGGCAGAGCAGCCATCAAATACAGGATGGGCAGGAAACTAATCCCTGCAAAAATGTTGTAGCCAAGGCGATAAAAACTAGCGCCGCCCAGGATGTCTTTCGCGAAGTTGGAAGCCAGTATCGAGTGAATAATTCCCCATAAAGCCAAAGCTAACAACAGAATAAAGATGCTCATGATATCTTGTCCTTTAAAATACAGTGACGACCTGAGGTCGTCACTACCTTACATGTATTATGTCGTTGCGAGGGCACAGGGAGCAATCTCGTACAAGTTAGGGATTGCTTCGGGGAGGTTATCCTTCGACTACGCCACACAAAAAAGAAAGTGCGTGCGGCTCCGCTCAGGACGAAGGTTTATTCAGCGCCAAAAGCAGGCAGTTCAACGGTCTCATCACCAGCTTGAACAATGTAATACGGTTTCCAGGCCACGCCAAAGATGTTAACGTAAATATCGGTCTTCTTGGGTTTGATGCTTACTTCGCTGATCTCGTTGACGAGACTGCCCCAGCGATCATTGATCTCGGCTGTCATTTCGTCCCGTTCACGCAATAGATCATTCAAATCCTTCTTATACTGTGCAACTGCTTCCTCTGATTCTTCAACTTCAGCCTTGGCATTTTGCGCGAGGCGGTGTTTTGTAAATTGAGTGGTCACACTCTTTTTACGGCCCACACCAAACAAACCAGCGCCCAACTCCAGCAGATTTGCGCCAGATTCTATATTACGGTTTTGCAGATCGGCCTGGTCTTCACGTAATTCACGTTCTTCGCGACCTAATTTATCTTCGAGAGTCTTGATCTTCTTTTCGATGGCTGTTGTCTTCTTTTCAATTTCCGCATCCCGCGCATCCCGGGCTGCTTCGGCGCAAGCCTTCATGAACTCTGCCTGGCTGACGTCCGGTCCGCCAAAGACTTTTAGTTTGATATTGGCGCGCGCTGTAACTTCGGAATTGCGGAAGATCCAATCCGTGAAATCTTTTTGCAGGGCGGTCATTAATTTTGAATCGTTCAATGGTGAGTCTATAGTCCCAAAACGTGCAGAGGCGCCGGGCACGGTTTCCACTTTATCAAGTGATGGGCCGCTGTAAGCAAATTCATCCCAGCGGACAATACCACGGCGATCCAACGAGTCAACGAGTGCGGCTTTCGTGATCTCCATATCCACGCCGTATTTGCGATCAAGCAATCTTACCTGTGCGGCTGCGAGAAGCGACGGACGATACAGCACGCCTTGGATCTGTGCCTGCGAAGGCATGGCGCGTTGGGCAGATTGAAAAGACTCCGGCAGACTGTAACTTTGAGGAAGGAAGTATTCGCGAATACCAGCGGGGAGGGAAGGCTTCGTTAAACTGCCGTCGGTGGTGCGTGGGGGTTGTTGCGTGCTGCGTGCTGCGTGTTGCGTGACTGGGGGTTGACTAGCGACTGATGACTGATAACTGGCCACTAAAACGGGCTGCAGAGCTTCGACGGAAGGCTGAGGCGTGGAAACTTTTCTCGAAACAAGGGCAGGTGCGGGCGCAGCGTGAAGCGTTGCTTCAGCGTTCACCAATTGGTTGAGGGCAGGAATCTGCGCTCGGGTCATGGGACCCGCCAGGAAGTTCATCGTCCAACGGGTTTGCATTAACACTGGCATTTTTTCGTGGACGTTGTGCATCACGAAGACGCGCTTGCCGAGGGACGAAATAAGTTTGTCCATTGCGGCGCGTGGGATGCCGCCGGCAGCGCTTTCGAGTCCATCGAGCAGGCGATTCTTATCGCGTTCGGTTTGAAGTTTGCCAATGAACCATGTGCCTGTGTTGGAGAGCGCTTTGTAATCCATGTCGACGGGATTTTGTGTGGCGAGCAAAAGTCCCAAACCAAAGGCGCGCGCTTGTTTCAACATGCGTAGAAGCGGACCCTTGGATGGCGGGACGGCAGTGGGAGGCAGATAACCGTAGATCTCATCCATGTAAAGCAAAGCGCGCAGTGAGGTCGAACCTGTTTGCGTGCGCATCCATGTTTCTACAGCGGAAAGCAGAAGAGTGACGAAGAACATGCGCTCGCCATCGGAGAGATGCGCAAGATAAAAAATGCTGTGTCGCGGTTTTCCTTCCGGCGTGAAAAGCATGGATTGTATATTGAGTGTTTCGCCTTCGCGCCAGGTTTCAAACGCGGGCGCGGCGAGAATGTTGTTCAGGACCATCGCAAGCTCCATACGGTCTTTAGGCGGGAAGAAAGTATCTACCGGAAAAGCGCCGAGGTTTGGAAACGGTGGTGTTTGTGTTTGCAGGATCAACTCTGTGAGATCGAGGTCTTTACCTGCGCTCCAATGGAATTCAAAAATAGTGGAAAGCAAAATATGTTCACGGGAACGGATCGGATCAATGTCATTCATTCCGACAAGCCCAAGCAAGGCAGTGACTGTGCTGGAGATACGTTCACGTAAAACTTCGCGGTTGCCTTCCCAATCGAGATCGGGCGCTGCGAGAGAAGAGAGCACACTGACAGGAATGCCTGAATCAGAGCCTGGGGTGTAAATAGCGAACTTTGTCGAATTTTGTAAAGCAAGCAAACGGTCTTCGCCGATACCCCATTCCTTCAATCCGTTACCCCAGGCCGAGGAAGCCTCATCTGCGATCTCTTCCATTGTTTTGCCTGTGCGTCGTTCCATTTCGGGGTCGATCCATGGCTGAAAATCCTGTGGAAGCAGATTGGGGAAATGCAAAAGCAAATTAGTCAGGTCGCCTTTAGGATCAATAATGATGGCAGGGATTTTCTGCAAAGCAGCTTCTTCCAAAAGCCCAATGCATAAGCCTGTTTTACCTGAGCCTGTCATACCGGTTACAACGGCATGGGTGGTTAAGTCCGCGGGATCGTATTCAACGCGAGTGTCTGTGGGCTTTGCAGTTTTTGGATCAACCAAACGACCAAGATAAAATTTTGATTCAGGCATAATGTATCTCTCCTACTTCTTTATAGATCCTAAAGGTCTTAAAGACCTTTAGGATCTCTTTAGAACGTTCGTGCTAGGCTGTTAATTTAATCGATTTTATTCCAAAAGGCAAATTAATTCCGAGAGAAATAAAAACTGCGAGGGGTTGCCTCGCAGTTTTTGGGTTCATCAATCATCTCCACCGCCGCCCCCGCCTGAGCCGCTATTATCGTCGCCGCCCGATTTGTCACTATTATCATTCGAATCATCGTCGTTTGAATTCGAACCGTCACTATCGTTTGAGTTTGAGTTCGAACCAGAATCGGAACCCGAGTTTTCATTACCGCTGTCACTGCCGGAATCTATTACCTTTACTTCAGTGGCCACAAAACTTCCATCCGGGGCATAGAATCCTTTTATTTCAATATTTACACCGGGTTTCAGCACACCCTCGATCTTTGCGTTACCCAAATAAAAAGTCTGACCATTGGCAGTGAGTATGTTATTGGAAAATGATTCGACGGTACTTCTCGTTTCGAAGGATCGAGGAGTCGATTCGGGAGCCGCGCTTGAATCATTTCCCTGCGTTTCATTACCAGACCCCGAACCTGATTCGCCTTCTGAACCTGATCCTGAATTTGAGTTTGCACCGTCCTCAGAACCTGGTCCTGAGTCTGATTCATTTTCGACTTCCACAGGATTCCCCACAGGAACCTTGGCGCCTGCCGGAAGCAGTTCAAGTGTCTCTATTTCGACAAATCCCTGCGCATTGGTTCTGCCGGTAACAGTCACGGCTGCGCCATTAGCCGGCACTTGCAAATCAGCGGGGATCAAGACAGTGAAGCCTGATACATACATCGCACCATTGACCTGCATGAA